>NZ_JBEXQW010000016.1:0-148507 GCF_040612775.1 Streptomyces sp. NPDC006339 | reverse complement strand
TCAAGGCACCAGGAGCCTAGGCCCGGCAAAGGGCGCCGTTCCGTTGTGCCCACCCGTTCCGCCCCAGCGGAACGAATGCCCACAACGGAGTGGCGGTAGGGCACCGCCCCAGCGGGGCACCGGCCCGCGACGCAGGGGCGACGGCCCGGCAAGGGCGCGCACCGCCGCGGCGGAACGGGCGCGACGGGGCGAGCGAAGGCCCGCACGGGTGGGCATCGGGCCGGCGACGCGAAGGGCCGCGCAGGGGGCCCGGGGGGGCGGCGGTGAGGGGCTAGGCGAAGACGACCGTGCGGCGGCCGTTCAGGAGGATGCGGTGTTCCGCGTGCCACTTGACCGCACGCGCCAGCGCCTGGCACTCCACGTCCCGCCCGATCGCCACGAGCTGGTCCGGCGTCACCTCGTGACCGACGCGCTCGACCTCCTGCTCGATGATCGGGCCCTCGTCGAGGTCGGCCGTCACGTAGTGGGCCGTGGCACCGATCAGCTTCACGCCGCGGGCGTGGGCCTGGTGGTAGGGCTTGGCGCCCTTGAAGCTCGGCAGGAAGGAGTGGTGGATGTTGATGATCCGGCCCGACAGCCGCTTGCACAGGTCGTCGGAGAGGACCTGCATGTAGCGGGCGAGCACGACCAGCTCGACGTTCTCCTCGTCGATCAGCTCCAGGAGCTCCGCCTCGGCCTGCGGCTTGGTGTCCTTGGTGACCGGGATGTGCCGGAACGGGATCCCGTACGACCCGACCAGCTCGGCGAAGTCCGTGTGGTTGGACACCACGGCCGCGATGTCCACCGGCAGCGCGCCGATCCGCGAGCGGAACAGCAGGTCGTTCAGGCAGTGGCCGAATTTCGACACCATGAGCACGACGCGCATCCGCTCGTCGGCCCGGTTGATCTGCCAGTCCATCGCGAAGGAGTCGCCCACCGCGGCGAAGCTCGCGCGCAGCTTGTCCACGGTGACGGGGGCCTCGGCCGAGAAGTGGACCCGCATGAAGAAGAGACCCGTGTCACGGTCTCCGAACTGCTGGCTGTCCTCGATGTTGCATCCCGTGATGAAGAGGTAGCTCGACACGGCGTGCACGATGCCCTGCTTGTCGGGGCACGAGAGGGTGAGGACGTACTGGTCGGTCATTCGCCTAGCCTGCCACATCGGACAGGGCGGCCCGCGCCCCCGTCCGTCAGGCGGAACGGGTCATGATACGGAGCACCTCGAGGGAACGCGGCGGCACGTCGGGGTCCTCCCCGTCGGCCGTCGCCATCCGCACGTGTGCCTCGCGGGCGGCCCGTACGGCCTCCGGCCAGGCGTGGTGCTCCAGATACGCGGAGACGGGCGCGTCCGCGCCGACCTGGTGCATGATCCGCAGCACCCGCAGCACGGCCACGTCGACGAGCGCGGCCTCGCCCGAGTCGCGGAATATCGTCCCCACGTACTTCTCGGCGGACCAGTTGTCCAGCCACGTGTCCTCCACCAGTCGGTAGACGGCGTCGGTGACGTCGCCGTACCCGTCCTGGCCGGCCAGCCAGGTCGTCTCGTGGAACCCCGGGTCGGAGAGCATGTGCAGCGCGGAGCGCACGTTGGCGCGCCAGCGCCACCACGGCATGTCGTTGAGCGGCATGCCGCCCATGGTGGAGGAGCGACGGCCGCGACGGGAAGAGTTCACCGAACCGGAGGTGGGGGCGGAGGTGGGACTGGACATCGTCCGATCGTACGTTTCCGCACCGACAGCGCCCCTTCCGGCCCCGCACCCGCCCGGCCCGACCCCCGCAATTCACCTTCACGTCACCCTGCGTTGAAACGAGCTCACTCCCGCGTTACCCATGAGGCGGAAGTGTGCATGCCATGACCGGTAGGCGACAGACCTCACTCCTCGCGTACGTCTCGACCGTGGCGGCCGCAGCGTCGCTGCTCACCGGCTGTGGCGTACTCCCTGGAGCCACGGGGGGCTCCAGGGAGGCCGTCACGGTCATGACCTGGGCTCCCGACCAGACCCGCGCCACCAATATGCCCGGAATGCCCGCCATGGCCCAGGCGTACGCCCGTTGGGTCAACGCCAACGGCGGCATCGACGGCCACGAGCTCCGCGTCCTCACCTGCAACGAGCAGAACACCAACGCCGGCGCCTCCGCCTGCGCCCGCCGCGCCGTCCGCGAGGGCGCCGTCGCCGTCGTCGGCTCCTACAGCCAGAACGGGCGCGCCTTCATGGCCCCGCTGGAGGCCGCCGGCATCCCGTACATCGGCGGCTACGGCATCTCGGAGGACGAGTTCACCAGCCCGCTCTCCTACCCCGTCAACGGCGGCCAGGCGTCCCTCATCGCCGGCCACGGCATGCAGCTCGCCGCCAGTTGCCGGCAGGTCTCCCTCGTCCGCCCCGACACCATCGCCGGCGACAGGCTGCCGGACCTGCTCAACTCGGGCCTGCGCAAGGCCAGCCACCGCGGCGCCGTCGACATCCCGGCCGTCGAGGACGCCGCCGAGTACACCCGGCAGGCCAGCAAGGCCCGTAGCCGGGCCGGGGCGAAGGACGGCTGTGTCACGGCCGTGCTGGGCGAGCGCACCCAGACCTTCTTCGACTCCTTCCGCCGCCTGCCGAAGCAGAAGGGCGACGACGGCGACGCCGTCCGGATCTCCTCCGTCCTCGGCAGCGTCGGCCAGCCGGTCATCGACCGCACCGGCGGCGCGGACAGCCCCTTCGAGGGCGCCTTCGTCACCGGCTGGTACCCGGACGCCGACCACAAGGCGTGGGAGCCGATGAAGAAGGTGATCAAGGAGCACGCCTTCGTGGACAACCGGGTCGACCCGGCGGACACGGGCGTCCAGACGACCTGGATCGCCTACACCGTCCTCCGGCAGGTCATCGAGTCGCTCGACAGCGACCGGATCACCGCCCTGCAGATCTCGCACGCGCTCGACCAGGGCGTGAAGATCGACACCGGCGGCCTCACGCCCGAACTGCGCTGGCGTTACGACGACCTGCTCGGCGCGCCCGGCTTCCCCCGGATCGTCAACCACGACGTGACGTTCCAGGTCGTCCGCGACGGACGCCTGGTGGCCCAGAAGCCGGGCTTCGTGGACGTCGGCGAGACGGTCCTGACCGCGCCGTAGCGGCCCCGGCCGGGACCGGGGCCCCTCGCGCGGGGCCCGGCACCCGTCCGGCCCGCTCAGAGCTGGGTCGGGCTGCGCTTCTCCAGTCCGTACTTCCCGGCGGTCGGATTCCACAGCCCGGCCGCCTGGCGCTTGGCGGTGGTCGCCTCGGCGCTCTTCTTGTTGGCCTCGATCGTCTGCGCGGTCGAGCGGGCCTTGCCGCCCTTGCAGATCTTCTTGCTCTTCGCCTGGTCCGCCCAGGCCGCGTAGTGGTCGTCGGCGGAGGCCGACGCCTGCCAGGCCCGGGTGAGCGCCTCGGTCAGCGCCGCGTTGTTCGGCAACTGGTCCACCGGCAGCGACCGGAGCCGGGTGACGAGCCCGCGGCGCTGCTCGGCCGCGCCGCGCAGATCGGTCGCCGCCTGGTCGAGGTTCTTGCAGCTCTTGATCGCCTCGACGGAACGGATCACCGCGTCGCGGCTGTTGTTGCTGTCCGCGAGCAGCTTGTCGAGGGCCTTCGCCTGCGCCTCCGCGGGGTCCGCCGACTGCTCGCTCGGCCCGCCGGAGGGCGCGGCCGAGCTCGCGGCCACGTTCTGCCCGGCCTTGTCGGCCGCCTTGTCCTTGTCCTCGTCCCCACTGCTGAGCAGCGCCCCGGCCCCGAGCCCGACGACGGCGCAGCCCGCGACCACGGCCGCGATCAGCGCGACCGGCGACTTCCGGCGCGGCGGCTCGGGCTCGTCGTCGTAGTACGCGTCCTGGAAGCCGCCGCCGTACTGCTGCGGAGGCTGCGGGGGCTGGTGGTGCTGCGGCGGCTGGTGGTGCTGGGGCGGCTGCGGGTAGCCGTAGCCCGGGCGCGGGCCGGCCGCGGGCGGGGGCGTCGGGGCCGGGGTGTCGCTGCGGAAGAGGTTGTCGAAGTCGGCGAGCGGCGGCCGCTCCCCGTACCCGGCCTGGGGACCGCCCTGGGAACCACCCTGCGGTCCGGCCGGCGGGCCGGACTGCGGGCCGGACTGGGGCCCGGGCTGCGGCCCGGACTGGGGACCCTGCGGGCCGGGCTGCGGTACGGGCGCCATGTACTGGGTCGCCTGCGCGTCCGGGCCGGCCGGGCCGCCCGCGACCGGCGGCAGGTACTGCGTCGCCGCGTCCGCCTGCGGGGCCTGCTGCGCCTGCGGCGGGACCGGCGGCAGGTACTGCGTGGCCGCGTCCGCCTGCGGGGCCTGCGGGGCGACGGGCGCGATGTACTGCGTGGCCTGGGCGTCCGGGCCCGGATAGCCGTAACCGCCGCCCTGGGCCGGCTGCGGATAGCCGTATCCCGGCTGGGCGGCCGGAGGAGCCGCCGGATGCGCCGGCGGCTGGGCCGGGATCGGCGGCAGGTACTGCGTCGCCTGCGCGTCCGAGGGGCCACCAGGGGTCACCTCAGGTGGGAGGGGCTGCGCGGCCGGATACTGCGGCTCCGGACCCTGTCCGCTGTGCGTCACCGGGACTCCTACTGATGGACCTACGGAACGACGGAATCGTCGGCTCACGCTACCGGGTGCGCCCCGCCCGCCGCACACACGTCCGAGACTCGTGTGACCTACCTCGCGCCCCGGCCCGCACGGCGAGACGCCCCCTACGCCGCGTACAGGTCCAGCCGCGCCCCGAACTCCCGCACCGCCGCCTCGCCCCCGTACGGCTCCAGGCGCTCCTTCAGGTCCTCCAGGTACTCCGCGCCGCGCGAGGACCGCAGCGTCGCCAGGAGTTCGATGGCGCGCGTGCCCGTGCGGCACGCCTCCTCCACCTCGCGCTGCTGGATCTGCGCCGAGGCGAGCAGCGCCAGGCCGATCGCGCGCCGCCGGGCCCGGGTCTCCGGGTGGCCGGCGAGGGAGCGCTCGGCCGCGCGGGCCGCCTCCCGGGCCTGGCCGAGGTCGCGGTGACAGTGCGCCAGCTCGTCCGCGAGGTAGGCGTCGTCGAAGTGGGCGATCCACACCGGGTCGTCGCCGGACTCCGGGTCGGCCCGCTCCAGGGCCTCCTCCGCGCGGCGCGCCACCCGGCCGAACGTGTGCGCGTCGCCGAGCAGGGCGTGCCCGCGGGCCTCCGCCGCCAGGAACATCGCCTCGGCACGCGGCGGGACCTTCCCCCGCGCGCCCTCCTGCGCGGCCCGCGCCAACTGCGCGATCTCCCGGGGGTTGCCGAGCTGCGCCGCCAGGTGACTCATCGAGGCGGCCAGCACATAACCGCCGTACGCCCGGTCGCCCGCCGCCTGCGCGAGCCGCAGCGCCTGGATGTAGTAGCGCTGGGCCAGGCCCGGCTGGCCGGTGTCGACGGCCATGTACCCGGCCAGCTCGGTCAGTCGGGCCGCCGCCGCGAACAACTGCCGCCCGACCGCCTCCCGGTAGGAACCGCAGAGCAGCCCCGACACCACGCTGTTGAGGTAGTGGACCACCACCGGCCGCACGTGCCCGCTGCCGAACCGCCGGTCCAGGTCGACCAGGGCGTCCGTCATCGCCCGTACCGCCTCGACGTCCGAGGCGCCGACCCGCGCCCCGGCCGCCCGGGCCACCTGCGGGTCCGCGCCGGTGATCAGCCAGTCGCGGCTCGGCTCGACCAGCGCGGAGGCGGCGACCGTCGAGCCCGACAGGAAGTCCCGCCGGCCCACGTCACTGCGCCACAGCTCGCAGACCTGCTCGATCGCCCCGACCACGGTGGGCGCGAACTGCAGCCCCACGCCCGAGGCGAGGTTGCGGCCGTTGGCCATGCCGACCTCGTCGATGGTGACCGTGCGGCCCAGCTTGCGGCCGAGGGCCTCGGCGATGATGCCGGGCGCCCGGCCGCGCGGCTGCTGGCCGCGCAGCCAGCGTGCCACCGACGTCTTGTCGTAGCGCAGGTCGAGGCCGCGCTCGGCGCCGACCATGTTGACCCTGCGGGCGAGTCCGGCGTTGGAGCACCCCGCCTCCTGGATGAGCGCCTGCAACCGTTCGTTGGGCTGGCGGGCGACGAGTGGCCTGGCTGCCATGATGACTACCCCCTGAGGCCGGAATGGTGATCGACTGGCTGATCACTGCCCGGCTGATATCCGGTCAATGCAGATGTGAACACGCGAAACCGGACACGTCGGCCGCGCGACGCCGGCACGCTCACCGGCAGGGCACGTGCCGACGCCCCCCACCCTGGGTACCCGCCCGCCGCTCCCCGGCCCCCCGCGCGCCCCCGCCCGTGCACCCGTGCGCCCCACATGCAGGATCGTTGCGCCGCGCCACTCTCCGCCGGGCCCGTAACCCCAGGTGACGGCGGGAGTTGAGTTCGACGTGGAAGAGACCATCGGAGTCACGGAAGCCGCACAGATCCCCAAGCAGCGAGGCGAGCTGCTGCTGGACAGCGCCGTGCGGTACGCGGAAGAGCGGCACTGGGACGTGTTCCCCGGGACCTGGCTGGAGGCGGTCGAGGGCGGGGAGCGCTGCTCCTGCGGCGCGGAGGCGTGTCCGGCGCCCGGCGCCCACCCGGCCAGGCCCGACTGGTCGACCCAGGCGACGGGCAGCGCCGTCGGGGCCCGGCGGATGTGGTCGAAGCAGCCGAAGGCGTCGATCCTGCTGCCGACCGGCCGCACCTTCGACGCGATCGAGGTCTCCGAGTCCGCCGGTTTCCTCGCCCTGGCCCGTATGGAGCGCATGGAGCTGACGCTCGGCCCGGTGACCTGCACGCCGGACCGCCGGATGTTCTTCTTCGTGCTGCCGGGCGCCGCGGCCAAGGTGCCGGACCTGGTGCGCAAGCTCGGCTGGGTCCCCACCTCGATCGACCTGGTCACCCGCGGCGAGGGGTTCTACGTGGCGGCGCCGCCGACCCGCGTCGGCGGCTTCGGCGCGGTGCAGTGGGCCCGCAAGCCCACGCCGGCGAACCGCTGGCTGCCGGACGCGGAGGAGCTGATCAGCCCGCTGGCGTACGCGTGCGGGCGCGAGGCGGCGGACGCGCGCGGCCGCCGGGCGTAGGGCGGGAAGCCCCCGGGGGTCTTTGGCCACGTGGCCGGAAAGACGCTCGCCCGTAAGGTGGTTCCCGACTGTACGGGGACAACCGAAGGGTTGACGCAACATGATGCCTGACCAGGCATTCGACGGAGGGTCCGAAGCGGCGGGCGGTGCACCGGGATCCGGTGCGGTGCCCGCCGTTCATGTCGAGGGGCTGTGGAAGCGCTTCGGACAGCAGATCGCGGTGAACGGGATCGATCTGGTCCTGCCCGCGGGCCGGTTCATCGGACTCGTCGGGCCGAACGGCGCCGGCAAGACCACCACCCTGTCGATGATCACGGGCCTGCTGCGGCCCGACGCCGGGCGGATCCGGGTGGCCGGCCACGACGTGTGGGCCGACCCGGAGTCGGTGGCCCGGGTGAAGTCCAGGATCGGCATCCTGCCCGAGGGGCTGCGGCTCTTCGAGCGGCTCTCGGGCCGCGAACTCCTCGCCTACAGCGGGCGGCTGCGCGGACTGCCCGGCGCTGAGGTCGACAAGCGCGCGACCCAGTTGCTCGACGTGCTGGACCTCGCGGGCTCGCAGCACAAGCTGGTCGTGGACTACTCGACCGGCATGCGCAAGAAGATCGGCCTGGCCGCGGCCCTGCTGCACAACCCGGAAGTCCTCTTCCTGGACGAGCCGTTCGAGGGCGTCGACCCGGTCTCCGCGCAGACCATCCGCGGGGTCCTGGAGCGGTACACGGCCTCGGGCGCCACCGTCGTGTTCTCCAGCCACGTGATGGAGCTGGTGGAGTCGCTGTGCGACTGGGTGGCCGTGATGGCGGCCGGGCAGATCCGCGCGCAGGGCCCGCTGGAGCAGGTACGGGGCTCGGCGCCGTCGCTGCAGGCCGCGTTCCTGGAGCTGGTGGGCGCGCACGGGCGGGGGGACGCCGGGGACTCCCTGGACTGGCTGGGCGGTTCGGCCCGATGAGCACCGCCACCACCCCGCCGGCCGCGGCACCGGCGCCGGCGGCCGCGCCGTCGTCCGTGCCGTCGCTGACCTCCGTCTTCGTCCGGCTCAAGCTGTCGCTCCTGAAGAACGGGCTGAAGCAGTCCGGCGGCCGGACCGCCGCGTACATCTCCTCGATCGTCGTCGCCGCCGTCTTCGCCGGCTTCCTGGTGCTCGGCGCGACCCTGCTGCGCGGTGACGACGACGCGGTCCTCGTCACCGTCCTGCTCACCGGCGTCCTCGCGCTCTCCTGGGCGGTCATGCCGCTGTTCGTGCCGGGCGGTGACGAGACCCTCGACCCCTCGCGGCTCGTGATGCTGCCGCTGCGGCCCCGGCCGCTGGTCCGGGCGCTGCTCGTGGCCTCGCTGGTCGGCATCGGCCCGGCGTTCACGCTGTGTGTCACCGTCGGTGCGGCCCTGGCGCTGGCCCGGGGCGCCGCGGGGACGGTCGTCGCCGTCCTCGCCGTACCGCTGGTCGTCCTCGTGTGCGTGGCGCTGTCCCGGGCGGTCGCCGCCGCGAACGTACGGCTGCTGACCTCCCGCAAGGGCCGCGACCTCGCCGTGCTGTCCGGCCTGGTCATCGCGGTCGGCGTCCAGGTGGTGAACTTCGGCGCCCAGCGGCTCTCCCAGGCCGGGGGGCTCTCCACGCTCGAGCCGGCCGCCGCGATCGTGGGCTGGCTGCCGCCGGCCTCGGCGGTGTCGGCGATCGACGCGGCGGGCGAGGGTGATCACGCGGTCGCCGCGGCCAAGCTGCTGCTCTCCGTGCTGGCCCTGGTGGGGCTCGCGTACTGGTGGCAGCGCTCGCTGGTCCGGCTGATGGTGGAGCCGGACGGCTCGACCATCGGCGCGGCCTCCGGCGCGGTGAAGGAGAAGTCCTCGGCCACCGGGCTGCTCGGGCGGATCCTGCCGGGCGGGCGCACGGGCACGGTGATGGAACGCAGCCTGCGCTACATCTGGCGCGACCCGAAGACGAAGGCGGCGTGGGTGTCCTCGCTGGCCGTCGGGGCGATCGTCCCGCTCTTCAACGCGCTGCAGGGCACGGGCTCGGTCTACTTCGCGTGCTTCGCCTCGGGCATGCTCGGCATCCAGATGTACAACCAGTTCGGCCAGGACACCTCCGCCTTCTGGATGGTGGCGCAGACCATCTCGACGACGGCCGACGCCTACGCCGAACTGCGGGCGCGGGCCCTCGCCCTGCTGGCCGTCACCGTGCCGTACACGGCACTGGTGACGACGGTGACGGCGGGCGTGCTCGGTGACTGGGGCACGCTGCCGGAGGCGCTGGGCGTGGCGTTCGCGCTGCTCGGCGCGATGATGGCGACGGGCGCGCTGGCCTCGGCGAAGTACCCGTACTCGATCCCGCAGGACGGGGCCTTCAAGAACGTGGCGCCGGGGCAGGGCGGGCTCGCCTGGATCTCCATCTTCGGCGGCATGCTGGCCGCGGCGCTGCTGTGCGCCCCGGTGATCGCGGCGACGGTCCTGCTCCACCTGTGGGCGGGGGCGCTGCTGTGGGCCGTGCTGCCGTTCGGCGTGCTGTACGGGGCGCTGGTCGTGTGGGGCGGTCTGAAGGTGGCGGCTCCGCGGCTCGCGGGGAGGCTGCCGGAGATCCTGGCGGCGGTCAGCAAGGGCTGACGCCGGGACGGGCGCCCGGGAGGGCGTGCGAGTGTGCGGGCCGGGTTCCCTCGGGTGGGGGCCCGGCCCGTCGTGCTGCTCCCGGCACCGGTGGAGGGCAACCTTCCGGACGATCGGGAGCGTCGCGAACTACTCCAACTCCGAACATTTTTCCCGTCGTTCCAGGTCAGAAGGTCGTACGGGGTTGAACGGCCGAGGCGGTACGGCAGGCCGGCGGCCCGTGGGAGCGCCGTCGGCGGCCCGGGGCACCCCGCCTCAACTGGCCGAACGACCGGTCGGTCGTGACGCGGCCGGGGCGCGATCGCACAGACGGCCGGAAAGCTGCGACGGATGTGCGATCACTCTGGGCCTCGACAAGACTCCCTTTCGCATCCGCACCTGACCGTAGCCACAAGCGAAAGGGATTTCTCGTGCGTTACTTCCGTGCCGTGGGCGCCACCGCGCTCGCCACCGCCACCGGCCTCACCCTCCTCGGCACCGCGATAGCGGGCGGCACCGCCGAGGCCGCGCCCGCCAGCCTCTACGCGCCGTCGGCGCTCGTGCTCACGGTCGGCGAGGGAGAGAGCGCCGAGACGGCCACGGTCCTGCGCGCCGTCACCCTCACCTGCTCGCCGACGCCCGGGGGCACCCACCCGGACCCGGAGGCGGCCTGCGCGGAACTGGCCGCGGCGGACGGTGACTTCGGCCGGCTCACGGTGTTACCGGCCGACCGGCCCTGTACGCGTGAGTGGGACCCGGTCACCGTCACCGGGGACGGCGTGTGGCAGGGCCGGCGGGTGAGCTGGCAGGCCACGTACGGCAACCCGTGCGAGCTGCGGGCCCGTACGGCCGAGAGCGCGGCCCTCGGCTTCTGACCGCGGGGCGACGCGCCGACCGTCGCCCGGTCGTCAGGAGCAGAAATAGCCGCCGACGGACTTGTCGGCGCCGGCGTGGAGGTCCACCGCGTTGACGACCCAGGCCGTGTAGCAGCGGTGGACCTGCGTCGGGGTGAAGGTGAACCGGAAGCCGTGGGCGTCGCCGTAGCCCGGGTGGGCCGCTCCGACGTCCGTCCGGGTCAGATCGGCCGGGTAGGGCCCGTAGGTGTTGCCGTCGCTGTACTGGACGTACACCTGCGTGGACTGGGCGGTGTCCGGGTCCAGGGCCCAGCCCCACATGGTGACCGAACCGCCGTCGATCCGGTAGCCGTCGAGGTTCCCGATGGGGTCGTGGCCCACCGAGACCGAGCAGCCCAGGGACTTGTTGGTGCCGTAGCCGGTGTTGAGGGCGGTGGCGCAGACCTGGCCGGTGGCCGTGGGGACGGCGACGAAGCCCGAGAAGCCGCCGCCGGACTGGTGGGCGTCCAGGGTGGCGACCCAGGCGCCGCCCACGGTGATCTTCACGCGGACCGGCCCGGTGCCGTCGGGGTCGGAGGCCCAGCCGGAGACGTTGACGCCGCCGGGAACGCGGGTCGCCGCGTTCAGCTTGCCCTCGGGGTCGTAGTCGACCGGCGGGTCCTCGACACCGCCGCCGTCGCACCACGAGGGCGGCTCCGGCCCGTCACAGATGCTCTGCGCGTGGGCGGTCGGGACGGCGGTGAACAGCCCCGCCCCGAGCGCCAGGACGGCGGTCACGGCCGCCAGCCGGGCACGTATCGACATGTCGGTGTTCCTCACTGCGAGTTCGGCTCATGGCGCGTTCAGACTGACAGTCCGCGCGCCACGGGCCCATCCCAGAAATCTGGGGTATTTCCCGGTCCTCGCTCCCGGGATCCCTCAGGGGTCCACCGGCATGTCGGGGGTCCCGCTCTCGATGAGGCAGTCGCGCTCCGGGTCCACGGAGTGGGTCCTGCTGTCACCGGGGGAAGCGGTGGGCGCCGGGGTGGGGGTGGGGCTCGGCGTGGGAGTGGAGGAGGGGCAGGGCGGCGGCCCCTCCTCCTCGGGGGCCGCCCCGCAGGCGGTCAGCGCGCCCAGGAGCACGGCGGTGACGAGGACGAGCGTGCCGCCGTGTGCCGCTGAGCGCGCCATGGTGTTCCGCCTCTCGGGGCCCGGGGCCCGGGGCCGCGGCCTGCGGTCCCGGGCCCGGGACCGCTAGTAGGTCGAGTACTTGTTGAACGCGTCGCCCACCCACGTGGCGAAGTACGGCGACCGCATCTCCGTCGGATTGTCCCTGTTGTCGATGTTGCTGTTCACGCCGTTGACCCAGCCGCTGTAGTAGACGTTGTCGTCCTTGCCGTGGATCCAGGGGCCGCCGCTCGATCCGCCGGTCATGTTGCACGGCATCTTGATCTGGTCGGTGATCCACCAGCTCCGCTGGGAGGTCGTGGCGGCGCAGTAGTACTGCCACTGGCCGTCGAAGGGCGGAGCCTGCGGGTAGCCCATGGCCGTCATGGAGCGGTCCTTGGCGTGGTTCCACTGGATGCCCAGGCCGCCGACGGCGTTGACCAGTTCGCCCCGGGAGCTCGGGGAGGTGATGACGATGCCGACGTCGTACCCGAAGTTTCCGTCGTTGATCCAGCCGTTGAACGCGACGAGGGTCTCGGCCCACCAGGTGCCGTAGGGGCGCGATCCGTGGTCGTAGTACGGCACGAACTGCCAGTTGGAGGCCCAGGACTTGCCCGGGCCGCCGTGGACGCAGTGGCCGGCGGTGAACACCATGTTCTTGTTGGTGCTGTTGACGGCCGAGCCGGAGCAGACGTAGTCCTTGCCGTCCGAGGCGCGGTAGAAGACCTTGCCGACGACCCGGGTCGCGGTGACCGCCACCTTGATCCCGTCGGCCGCGGCCGCGGCGCCCGCCACCGGGTCGGAACCGGTCGCCGCCGGGCCGGTCGGCTGCTGCGGCGCCGAGGGGGCGGGCGCGCCGGGACGGTCGGCCGTACGGGGCTGGGCGGGCGTGGCCGGGAGGGCCGCGGCCATCCGCTCGGGGGTCCAGTACTCCGCCGCCCGTGCCGCCGTGTCGGCCGGCACGGTGTGCTCGACGGCGGTGGTGGCCGCCCGGGCGGTGGCCCGGGTGGCCGAGACCTCGGGGGCCTCGGCGGCCTGGGCGGCGACGGGGAGCAGGAGGAGGGCCGCGGCGGCGAAGCCGACGGCGGGGTACGAGCGTCTCTTGCGTATGCCGAACACGTGATACCTCGATCCGTTGCTGGCATGGACACGCAATGCTCAGGCGGAGCGTGACGGACCGTCAACGGAGCGTGAGAGGAATGGCCGGTTCACCCGTGCGCTTTTCGGCCTGCCCGACGGGCGCCGCGAGTGGCGGGGTCAGGAGGTGAGGACGCCGTTGAGGAACGGCTCCACCGCCTCGCGCCATGCCTCCGCGCGCTCGTAGTGCAGGAGGTGGCCCGCGTCGGGGATCTCCGCGTAGGCGCCGCGCGGGAGGACGCGGACCATCTCCTGGGCCTCGGCGCGGCCCAGTTCGCCGTCGAGGCCGCGGACGACGAGGGTGGGGCAGCGGACCTGGGCGAGGGAGTCCCAGTGGGCGTCGTGGACCCAGGTCGCGCGGGAGGCGAGCATCTGGGCGGGGTCGAAGACGGGGCGCCAGCCGTCGGGGTGCTCGGTCATCACCTCGGCGAAGAAGGCACCCCGGGCGGGGCGGGGGCGCTCCACCCAGGGGTCCTCCTCGCCGAACCACCGGCGGACGGCGTCGAGCGAGGGGAAGGGGACGGGCCAGCGGCGGAACCAGTCCTGCCACTCGCGCTGGGACGCGGCACCGAGCGCGGAGGCCCGCATGTCGCAGATGACCAGGGCGCGGACGAGCTCGGGGCGCTCGGCGGCGAGCTGCCAGGCGGTGAGCGCCCCCATGGAGTGGCCGACCAGGGTGACGGGACCGAGGCCGAGCCGCTCGACGACGGCGGTGGCGTCGGCGACGTACGCCTCGCGCGTGAAGGGTCCCGCGGCGGGCTTCTCGCTGTGGCCGTGACCGCGCTGGTCGAGGGCGATCGTGCGGTGGCGCGCGGCGAGCCAGCGGGCGGTGGGCGCCCAGTGGGAGGCGCCGCCCATCAGACCGTGGAGGAGTAAGACGCCGGAGCCGCTCTGCGGCGCGGTCTGTTCCGTGAAGTCCCAGGCCGCCAGGCGTACGCCGTCGGCCCCCGTGACGTCGAGTCGTCGCACCATGCTGCTCGGCACCCCCTCTTTCCCGTGGCCCCGTGGAATGACCCGTGGAGCTGCGCCAGACTATCGAACCTGTATTCGAAAATGCGCTTCTGCCGCTCAACACCCCACGTTCGAGTGACAGCGCTCAAGGATTGACGGCCGCGGCCGAGGGGAGATGTTCAACGGGAGGCGGACCGCTCGGGGAAATCGGTCCGAGGGGAATGACCCTGGGAGCTCGGGGCTCCGGGTCAGCACAGGGGAGGACGAACCCCGGCGCCTCAGGGCGCCGGGGTTCCTCGTTGTCGTACGAAGGACGACCCTCATCCCACCAGCGTGGCACGGGAAGGGGCGTGGGCGTGGCGATTCCGCCGTAAAACGGGCCCGAGGTCGCCGGTGGCTCCGGGCCGGGCTAGCGCTTGGCGACGAAGACGTGCGCCGCGACCTCCGCGTCCAGCTCGGCCGCCTCGCCGCTGCTGCCCACCAGGACGCCGCCCGGGGACTCCGTCACCGACACCACGGAGCCGGGCTGCACGCCCGCGCGGCGCAGCGTGTACATCAACTGGGCGTCGGTCTGGATCGGCTCGCCGATACGGCGGACGACCACCGTCTTGCCCTCGCCGCCGGCGTCCAGGTCGGCCAGCGAGACCATCGAGTCGTCCAGGAACGACTCGGCCTCCGCCTTCTCGCCCAGCTCCTCCAGGCCCGGGATCGGATTGCCGTACGGCGACTCCGTCGGGTGGCGCAGCAGTTCGAGGACCCGGCGCTCCACGGCCTCGCTCATCACGTGCTCCCAGCGGCACGCCTCCGCGTGGACCTGCTCCCACTCCAGGCCGATCACGTCGACGAGCAGGCACTCGGCGAGCCGGTGCTTGCGCATCACGCGGGTGGCCAGGCGGCGGCCCTCGTCCGTGAGCTCCAGGTGGCGGTCGGTCGCGACGGCCACCAGACCGTCGCGCTCCATGCGGGCCACCGTCTGGCTGACGGTCGGACCGCTCTGGTCCAGCCGCTCGGCGATACGGGCGCGCATGGGGACAACACCTTCCTCCTCCAGCTCAAGGATGGTGCGGAGATACATCTCCGTGGTGTCGATCAGTCCGGACATACGTGCCCCTCGATGAGTCGTGCGCTGGCCCTGCACCAATTCTTACGCATCGCACCGACAACCGTGGCGTGCCGGGGTGAAGCGAGGCGAGACGGTATTGACAGGGCAATGGTCCAGACCGCACCGTGATCCGCGACCACGACGACAAGGAGCCGCCGCCATGGGCGAGAGCAAGCTGGCCGGACAGTTCTTCGACGCGGCCATCGGCCTGCTCCAGAAGGTACGGGACGAGGACGCGGAGGACATCGCCGCCGCGGGCACCGCGATCGCCGAGGCCGTCGCCGCGGGCGGCCGGCTCTTCGCCTTCGGCGCCGGTCACTCCTCGCTGGCCGCGCAGGACGTCGTGTACCGGGCGGGCGGCCTCGCGCTGATGAACCTGCTGGCCGTCCCGGGTGTCGTCGGCGTCGACGTCATGCCCGCCACCCTCGGCTCCGCCCTGGAGCGCGTCGACGGCCTGGCCGGCGCCGTCCTCGACTCCTCCCCCGCCCGCGCCGGCGACGTGCTGATCGTCATCTCCCTGTCCGGGCGGAACGCCCTGCCGGTCGAGATGGCGATGAACGCGCGGGCCCTCGGCCTCACCGTGATCGGGGTGACCTCCGTGGCGTACGCGACGGAGACCAGGTCCCGGCACGTCTCGGGCACGTATCTGAAGGACCACTGCGACATCGTCCTCGACTCCAAGATCGCCGTCGGGGACGCCGAACTCACCCACGAGGGCATCGAGGCCCCCTTCGCGCCCGCCTCGACGGTCGTCACCAGCGCCCTGATGCAGGCCACGATGGCCGCGGCCGCCGAGGAGATGGTCCGGCTCGGCGTCGAGCCGCCGCTGCTGCGGTCGGGGAACGTGGACGGCGGCCACGAGTGGAACGGGCGCGTGATGGCGGAGTACCGGGACCGCATCTTCTTCCGCCACTGAGAGCCGAGCCGACGAGTTTCGCGCCACCGGGGCCGGAAACGGGCGCGGGGGCCGCGGCGAGTTCTCGCCGCGGCCCCCGCGCCCTGCCGTCGTTCTCTGTCAGGTCCTAGGACACGTAGTAGCCGGCGACATCCGCCAGCAGCCCCACGGTCCCCGCGTGGTTGTAGAAACTCACCTTGCCGTTCACGACCGGGACGACGACCAGGTTGGGGATGGTCGTCCCGGCGGTGAAGTTGAGGTTCGACGTCGCCGGGCGCGGGGCCCCGTCCGGGAAGACGGACACATAGCCGGCCGCCGTCGGGGCGACGGCCGTCACGTTCATCACGACCGCCGTGACGCCGGTGGCCGGGATGCCGGAGCTGCCCGCGATCGGGAGGGTGACGGTCCTGCCGGGACCGACGGAGGTGTTCATGAGGCGGGTCGGGTTCATCGGCTGGAGCGCCGAGCCCGTGCCGTCCGTCGTGTAGTAGCCGGCCACGTCGGCCAACAGGTCCACCGAACCGCTGTGGTTGTAGAAGGTGACCTTCCCGTCCGCGGAGACCGGGACCACCACCAGGTTGGGGATCGTCCGGCCCGCCGTGAAGTTCAGGTTCGACGTCGCCGGTCGGGTCGTCCCCGCCGGGAAGACCGACACATAGCCGGCCGCCGTCGGCGCCACCGCCGTCACGTTCATCACGACCGCCGTCACCCTGGTCGCCGGGATGCCGGACCGGCCCGTGACCTGGAGGGTGACCGTCTTCCCCGCGCCCAGCTTGGCCTTGGGGGCGCCCAGGCCCGCCATGGTGTTCATGACCCGGACGGGGCCGACCGGCTTGTACGTGGCTCCCGTGCCGTCCGTCAGGTAGTAGCCGGAGACGTCCGCCAGCAGGTCCACCGAACCGGAGTGGTTGTAGAAGGTGACCTTCCCGTCGGCCGAGACGGGCACCATCACCAGGTTGGGGATCGTCCGGCCCGCCGTGAAGTTCAGGTTCGACGTCGCCGGTCGGACCGTCCCCGCCGGGAACACGGACACGTAACCGGTCGCCGTCGGGGCGACGGCCGTGACGTTCATGACGACGGCCGTGACACCCCTGGCGGGGATGCCGGACCGCCCGGTGATCTGGAGGGTGACCGACTTGCCCGGGCCCAGCTTGGCCCGCGGCGCGCCGACACCCGCCATGGTGTTCATCAGACGGGTCGGAGGCATCGCGTGGAACATGCCGCGGCCGTCCGTGGCGGCGCTGGTGACCGTGAAGGTGCCGAGCGGGGTGACCTTGTCGTCGAACGCCGCGTCGTTCACCGCCGACAGCGTCCACACGCCGACCGGCGCACCGGTCAGATCGAGCTCGGCCACGAGGTTCTCGCGGGTGGTGTCCACGGAAACGGTCGTGCTCTCGATCCTCGCGCCGGACGGGTGCTCGATCCGCAGCCGGTGCTCGGCCCTGAGCGCCGTGCCCGACAGCACCACCCTCGGCGTGGTGCCGCTCGCGGCGGCCCTGCGGCTCACGTCCCGGAAGGAGACCGGGTCGGCACCGCAGACCTGGACGGTGCAGACCAGTTCGGCGGAGTAGGCGGTACGGGAGTTCCACTCGCGCAGGCCGAGGACCATGACGGTCGGCTTCGCCACGCCGTCGGCCGGGTCGCCGAGGTAGCAGTCGATCTCGATGTCCCGGTCGGTGCAGCGGTCGATCGACCGGTCGTACAGCGAGAGGACGGCGCCCCGGCCGTCCCGCTCCGTGTCCTTGACCAGCGCGTCGTACCGGTCGTTCTGATACGTCGGCAGGGCGGCGCACACCGCGGTGTGCTGCTCGTCGAGGACGCCGGTGATCGGCCCGTAGCCGTAGCTGATGTTGACCGGAGTGGCGCACTCGGGTGCCGCGCCCGCCGCGCCCGCGATGCGCATGGCGTCGAGGCGGTACGGCTGCCCGGCGTGGATGCTGTTCCACGGCGTGGTGACGACGACCTGGTAGCGGGTCGCGCCCGTGACACCGCAGTCCTCGTACGTGGTGGTGCAGGAGAGCTGGCCGGCCGGTCCGTAGACGGTGTGGCGGGCGTCGTTGAAGCCGTCCCGCTCGTTGACGTACAGCACGTCACGGGCGTCGGCCGTGGTCACCTGGCGGCAGACCGGCGTGCCGGGCGCGGGGAGCGTGCCCGTGGCGGCCGGGGCGCCGACGGCGGTCGACGGCGTGGTCTCGCAGCCCTTGGCGGTGGCGGTGACGTCACGGCGGACGAGGTCGAACGCGCCCGCCGCCCCGTGTCCGGCGGCGACCACGCGGTACGACCTGCCGGCGACGAGGTCGCAGGCGGCCCATCCGTTGCGCTGGTCCGGCTGGTCGCAGATCTGGCGGCCGGTGTCCTCGAACACCCAGAAGCGGGCGACGGCGTCCGTGCCCCCGCTCACCTTCCGGATCTGGACGAGCTCCTTCAAGGAGTGGTCGCCCGCCGGGATGTCCGCGCAGTACGCGAAGGCGCCGTCCGCCGTGGAGAAGCGGGACGCGGGCGTGGCCGGGGTGAAGTCACCGGCCGGCAACGCGGGGCAGATGCCCTCGCCGTCGGCCGGCTCGCTCACACGCTGGAGGAACAGGGCGTACGGCGTCGGTGTCGGCGTGGTCTCGGAGACCGCGTACAGCTTCGCGTAGTGCGGGGCGGTGCCGCCCAGACGGCAGGTGCCGGTCCGCGTGTTCGACGGGCCGCAGATCTGCGCGCCGGTCGAGTCGACGATCGCCGGCGTCACGCCCCACGAACCGCCGAGCCGGTCGTCGACCGCCACGATCACGGCACCGGCCGGGAACGGCAGCTTCAGGCAGTCGACCTCGTCGGCGCTGTCGAGCGCGCCCCGGTTGTAGCCGACGGCGGCGTCCGCCGTCGCCGTGCACGGGGTGGTCGCGTCGGCGGCCGTGGCCCGCTGCGCGGGCAGCACGACGCTCAGCAGCGTGGACAGGGCGAGAAGGAGCGTGGTGAGATACGCGGCCGGTCTTCCCGTTCTGTGACGGAATCTGGTGCGTACGGGCACGCGAGGGTGCATTCCGGTCCCCCCGGGACGATGGCATCGAGAATGCGGTGATGATCGCACAGGTGACCGACGTAGCCGGTCGCCGTCGGCGCCACAGCCGTCACGTTCGTCACCACGGCCGTCACCCCGCCGCATGATCGCGCGGGTGTCCGACACCGACTGCGGGGGATTTCAGTCCCCGCCGCCCGCCGTGTCCAGTGCCGCCGCCACCCGGGCCGCGACCGTCTCCGCGTATTCGGCGTCCTCGCGCTCGAAGGCGGGGCGGGACGGGGAGCGGAGGAAGGTGGCGACGCCCACGGTGCGGGCGCGGGCGCGGAGGGGGACGCAGAGGGCGTGGGTGGTGTCGGCGGGCCAGAGGCGGTCGGTGGCCCAGCGGGGGGTGCCGGGGGCGGCGCTGGCGCGGGTGGGGCCCAGGCGGGCGAGGGCCTGGAGGGCGGGGTGGGCCGGGGCGTAGCGCAGCGGGATGCCGCCGGCGGCGACGGGGGCGACCGGTCCGGGGGCGCCGCTCGGGGTGGCGAGGGCGCGGACCAGGCGGTCGCCGGGGACGGCGCGGTCGACCAGGACGTGGTCGGCGAAGCCGGCGAGGGCGAAGTCCAGGAGGACGGCGGCGGCCCGCACCGGGTCCTCGCACTCGGCGGCGGCCGCGCCCGCGCGGTGCAACTGGCTCCAGCGGAACCGCAGCCGGTCGGCGTCCTGTTCGGCGAGGCGGGCCTCGGTGACGTCCTGGAAGAGCCAGCCGACGCCCAGCGGGACCGGCTCGGGTCCTTCGGCGAGCGGGGAGGCCAGGCGGACGAAGCCGCACCGCCAGCAGCGGCGGCGCTCGCCTCGGGCGCCGCGCAGGGTGACCCAGACGTCGGCCGGCGCGGGCGGCGAGCCCGCGGCCAGCACGTGCTGGAGGGCGCCTTCGAGCTCCTCGACGCCCTGGGTGACGAGTTCGCCGAGGGGACGGCCGAGCAGGGAGCCGCGGGAGGCGCCGAGGGCGCGGGCGGCGTAGCCGTTGACGACGGCGGGGCGCAGGTCGACGTCGACGAGGACGACGCCCCAGGCGGCGTCCGCGAGCAGCGCCTCGCTCAGCGCGAGGGACCGCTCCAGGTCGATCTGGACGTGCACCTCGCTGAACGCGCAGTACACCCCGGCCGGTCGGCCGTCGGCGCCGCGCACCCCGGCGGTCTGGGTGCGGACGAGGACCCGTCCGCCGTCCTTGCGCAGCAGCGCGAACTCGTGGACCTGGCGGCCGGGGGCGGTCATGGCGCGCAGCAGCCGGGCGAGCGTCTCCCCGGCGTCGGCGCTGCGGGCCGCCCAGCCGTCGAAGCCGCGCCGCCCGACGGCCTCGCGCGCGGTCCAGCCGAGGATCCGCTCGGCCTCGCGGTTCCAGTGGGTGACGGTCCCGGACGCGTCGAGCGCGCACAGCGCCGCGTCCATCCCGTCCAGCAGGGCGGCGAGAAGATCGGCCCCCGGAACACCGGGAACCCTCGCCGTGTCGGCCGTGTCACTCGCAGAGCCACTCATCCGGGCACCCCCCGGACGTCATTCAACTGGAACGTGACCCAGGACACAGCCCTTTCGGGAAAACCGATACGCGGCGTATACGGGGTGGATACGAGGCGGCCACGAGGGGGCCGGGTGGCGAAGCCGAGGGGCGGCCCCGGCGGTCGGCGCGCCGGACGGTCTCAGTCGTGGACGCGGACGATGCCGCGCTCGGCGAACGGCGCGTAGTACTCCGTGAACAGCTTGCCCACGAGCTCGCCCCGGCTGGAGACGCCGACCTTCTCGAAGATGCCCTTGATGTAGTCGCGGACGGTGTGCGGTGACAGATGGAGCTGTTCGGCGATCTTCCCGGTGGGCAGCCCGCGCGCGATGCACTGGGTCACCTCGGTCTCCCGGTCGGTCAGTTCGAAGGCGTCCACGATCAGCGGCACGATCTCGGAGGTCTTCGCCGGCTCGATCACCACGGCCGACGGGCCGAGGCCGCCGTCCGCCTCGCGCAGGCAGGAGGCGTGGCACACCAGCCAGTGGCCGCTGCGGGTGCGGACCCGGACGCGGGCGTGGCCGCGGTCGCGGTCCTGGGAGATGGCGCGGGCCTTGAGCGCGGTGGCCTGGACCCAGGCGGGCACGCGGAGCCCGGCGGTGCTGACGGCGGGGCCTTCGGGCAGGTCGGCGAGGTGGGCGCGGGCGTCGTCGTTGGCGGACAGCAGGGCGCCGGAGGCGTCGAAGAGGAGCAGTCCCGGCCCGTGCAGGCCGTCGGGCAGGGGCTGCGGGGCGGTGCCCGCGAAGGAGCGCAGCCGGCGGGCGAGCGGTGTCACCAGGCTCTCGATCAGCCGGGACTCGGCGGCGCCGAACGCGGGGCGGCCGTGGGCGCGGAAGAGGCTGATGTGGCCGTGCGGGCGGCCGCCGACGCGCAGCACGGCCCGTAACTCGTCCTGGAGGCCGCGGGGTTTCATGAAGGAGTGGTAGAGGCTGCTGCGGGCCGGCAGGTCGCCGGTGGCCTCGCGCAGTCCGGCGACCGGCACCTTGGCCTGGGCGAGGTCGCGGAAGAGGTTGACGTTCTCGGTGAAGAGCTCGGTCTCCCAGTAGACGGCGCAGCCGTGCTCGTCGAGGTTCTCGGCGCGGATGGGGGCGGCCATCATGCCGGTCTCCGGGTCCGTGACGCGCCAGACGGCGGCGTCGTACGGGATGAGCCGGCGCACGTGGTGGGACGCCTCGGCGAACATGCCGAGGGCGTCGCCGCTCTTGGCGGCCCGCGCGAGCAGTTCGGCGCGGCCGATCTCGATTCGGGAAACACGGTCACTGGTCACCCCTTGATCCTGGCAGTCCGCGGGCGGAGCGCCAACCCCTCACTTGGGGGGTAGGGAAAAAGGGCGGGCGGAGGCCAGGGGCATGCGGTCGTACGGGGTCAAGCTTTTGAAGAAGGGGACGGTCGCCGTGTGCCGCGGCAAACCCCCTCGAATGCGGGGATGAAACGCGGCGCGGACGGCGGGAGAATTCCCAAACTTTTCGGACGGCACTTTCCGGCAGGCGATGGGGAACGCGTATGAGGGTGGGCATCATCGGCGCGGGAGCGATGGGCAGGGCGATGGCGCGCCGGGCGGCGACGGCCGGAGCGGTCGTCCTGCTCGCCGACCGCGTCGCCGGGCCCGGCGACGGACGCGGGAGCGGGGGTGGGAGCGAGCACGGCGGCGGGCGCGGCGGCCGGCACCGGCGCGGGCACGGGAGCGGCCGGGCGCGGCGGGTGGCCCGCGAGGCGATGGCCGGAACCCCGGGGGTCGTGGTGACCGCGACGACCGCCGACGCACTCCGGCCGGGGCTGGTCTTCCTCGCCCTGGACCGGGCCGAATCCCTGGAGTTCCTGCGCCGTCACCGCCGTACGCTGACCGGAAAGGTGGTCGTCGAGCTGACCGTCCCGCGGGCCGAGCCGCACGGCACGGCGATGGGCGACCTGATGGCCGCCGCCCCCGGAGCCCGCTGGGTGAGGGCCTGTGCCGCCGGCGACGCCGAGTCGATCTACCGCGGGCTGATCGACGGTCATCCCGTCGACGTGTTCGTGGCCGCCGACGACGATCCGGCCAAGATTCGGGTGATCGAGCTCGCCGACCGTTCCGGTCTGCGGGCCCTCGACGCGGGGCGGCTCGACCGGGCGGGCGTGCTCGACGAATTGACATCTCTGGGTAGGGAAATCAGCCACCGACTGGCTACTCCGGAAGGCTGGGGAATAAAGTTGCTGCCGAGCTGGTGAGCGCCGGAAGCGGACATCGACCAATTCACCGGCAATCCGATCTTGGGGGAAGATCCATGACCAGAGAACCGGCTTTTCTCGCCCTGGGCGCCCTTGTCGTGCAGGGTCCGCACGGCGAGGTGAAGCTCAGCGGAAACCGACAGCGCATTCTGTTGACGATGCTGTTACTGGAAGGCAACCGGGTGGTGGCCGTCGACCGGCTCATCCGCGCCATCTGGGGCGATTCGCCACCCGCCACGGCCCGAAGTCAGATCCGTATCTGCGTGTCCTCGCTGCGCCGCCAGTTCGCGGCCGGCGACGTTCCCGCGACCATCGAGACGCACAAGACCGGTTACCGGCTGCGTGCTCCGGAGGCCACCATCGACCTGCACCGCTTCGGACAGCTCATATCCCGCGCCAGAGCCGGGGCGGCCGACCGTCCCGACCTGGAACTGGCGTCGCTCTACCGAGAGGCCCTCGCCCTGTGGCGGGGGCCTCTCGGCGAGGGGCTCGGCAGTCCGCTCCTGGACACCGTCGCCCTGAAGTACCACGAGGACTACCACTCCGCCCTGGAGGACTGCTACGAGCTGGAGTTGCGGCTCGGCTACCACCGCAGGGTCCTCGGCGAACTCACCCACCATGTCTCCGAGCACCCGTTCCGCGAGACGCTCATCGCCCAACTCATGATCGCCCTCTACCGCTCGGGGCGGACGGCCGACGCCCTCGCCCTGTTCCGCGACACCCACCGGCGCTTCCGCGACGAGCTCGGCATCGTCCCCGGCGAACGGCTCCAGTCCATCGAGAGCCTGATCCTCGGCGGCGCCGACAAGCACCTCGGCCAGCACACCGGCCGGCAGGAGGGCCGGCAGTCCCGCCCCGACGAGACCCTTCTCTTCGGGCAGCCGGCGGCCGCCGGGCCCACCCGCCACTGACCGGTCCTCCCCCCTCACCTGAGGGGGGAGGCCGGGGCGGAGTCCCTCCTCCGCAGGGGATGGAGCGCCCCACCCGTCGTCGAGAGACTCGGGGCGTTTCCAGGCCCGGCGCCCAAGGCCGTGGCGCCGTACGCACAGAGAGGGGCCGTCCATGGCTCGCCAGCCTCAGCACTCCGTCATCCCGGACAGCGCGGTGGACCGGCTCGTCTCCGAGGTGAAGGGCGAGGTCTTCCTCCCGGACGACCCGGGCTACGAGGCCGAGCTCGACGGCTTCAACCGGATCGGCCGGCACCGGCCGGCGATCGTGGTGGGCGCGGTCGCGGCCGAGGACGTCGCCGCCGCCGTCCGGCTCGCCGGCGAACTCGGGCTGCCGGTCGGCGTCCAGGCCACCGGCCACGGCATCGCGGCCCCCGCCGAGGAGGCCGTCCTGGTCACCACGCACCGCATGAACGCGGTCGCCGTCGACCCGATCGCCCGGATCGCCCGCGTCGAGGCCGGCGCCCGCTGGCACCAGGTCATCGCCACCGCCGCCTACCACGGTCTCGCCCCGCTCAACGGCTCCTCGCACCTGGTCGGCGTCGTCGGCTACACCCTCGGCGGCGGCCTCGGACCGCTCGGCCGGCAGTACGGCTATGCGGCCGACCACGTCACGCGCGTCCACCTGGTCACCGCCGCCGGCGAGCACCTCACCGTCACCCCCGAGACGCACGGCGACCTGTTCTGGGCGCTGCGCGGCGGCAAGGGCAACTTCGGGATCGTCACCGCCCTGGAGTTCCGCCTGATGCCGGTCGCCCGGCTGTACGGCGGCGGGCTCTACTTCCCCGGCGCCCAGGCCCCGGCCGTGCTCGACGCCTGGCGTGCCTGGACCGCCGACGTGCCCGAGACGCTGACCTCCTCCGTGGCCCTGCTCCGGCTGCCCGGGCTGCACCAGGTGCCGGGCCACCCGGCCGGCGAGCTCGCCGTCCACATCCGGATCGCGTTCACCGGCGACGAGGAGGAGGGCGCGCGGCTGCTGCGCCCGCTGCGGGAGGCGGGGACACCGCTCGCCGACACGGTCGCCGAGATGCCGTACAGCGACGTGGCCGAGATCCACCAGGACCCGACCGAGCCGCTGCCCTACCACGAACGGAACGTCGTGCTGGCGGAGTTCGGCGAGGACGCCCTGGCGGCCCTGCTGGCCGCCGCCGGTCCCGGCGCGGACTGCACCGACCCGATGGTGGAGCTCCGGCACCTCGGCGGGGCGCTGTCCCGGCAGCCGTCCGTGCCCGGCGCCGTGGGCCGGGACGGTGCCTTCACCCTGTCCACGCTGTCCCTGCCGGGCTCCCCCGACGTCGTCCTGCGCCCGCTCTCCCGCTGGTCCACCGGCCGCCGCTACCTGAACTTCCTGGCCGGCGCCGACACGGCGGCCCTGGCCGCCGACTGCTTCGACGAGGAGACCTTCGCCCGCCTGCTGCGGGTGAAGAGGCACTACGACCCGCACAACGTCTTCCGCCTGGGCCACGCGCTGCTCCCCGACGCCGCCTGAGGGCTACGGGCCGGGGCCCGTAGCCCGACCGGGCCCGCGCCCCGAACCCGTACACCGAACCTCGTATCCCGACCCGACCTCCCGGACCCGTCCGGAGCCGCCCGACCTGCCCAGGGCGCTCCCGCCGCCGGTCCGGGGCCACCCGCCGGGCCGGGCCCGCAACCCCCGAACGGGCCCGGCCCGGCCCCTCCGCCCCGATCGCTGATCACCGATCAGCGCCCACCGACCACGCCGCCCCGCTCGTCTCCGTAGGAGGAGACCCATGACCACCGACCAGGCCCTGTCCACCGCCCCCGGGCAGCCGGCTGCCGTGCTCAGCGCCCGCTCCGCCGGACTCCGCTACGGCGCCCTCTTCGGGCCCGCCGTCTTCGGCGTCACCGCCGCCGGCGTCGCCCTGCCGGACGTCGCCAAGGCCCTGCACGCCACACCGGCCACCGCCGCCTGGGTGCTCACCGCCCACGCGCTGGCGCTCGGCGTCGGCACCGCGCTCTTCGGGCGGCTCGCCGACTCCCGCGGCGTGCGCACCTCGCTGCTCGTCGGCTCGCTCGTGCTCGCCCTCGGCACCGTCATCTGCCTCTTCGCCCCGAACATCGGCGTCCTCGTCGCCGGCCGCTTCGTCCTGGCCACCGGCTCCGGCGCCATGACCTCCGGCGCCCTCGCGCTGTCCGCCGCCGCGCCCCCGGCCGACCGGCCCAAGGTGCTCGGCGGGTTCGGCGCCACCATGGCCGTCTTCTCCGCCAGCGCCACCCTCGCCGGCGGCGTCTTCACCCAGTGGGTGACCTGGCGGATCGCGCTCGTCCTGCCCGCCCTGTCGCTGCTCGCCGTGCCGCTGTGCCTGCGCGCCGCCGCGGCCCGGGCCGGCAGCGGCCGCAAGCTCGACCTGCCCGGCGCCGTCCTGCTGACCGTCGCCGCCATGTCGTTCCTGCTGCTCATCCAGTCGTACGCGCTCGGCCTGTCCGCCGGTGTCGTCCTCGCCCTCGCCGCCGCGCTCGTGGTGTCCCTGGGCGGCCTGATCCAGCGGGTGCGCTCCACCGAGGGCTCGTTCGTGCCGCGCCGGCTCGTCGCCGACCGGGTGTTCCTGCGGGCCTCGCTCACCGGCGTCGGCGCCTACGCGGGCCTGTTCGCCGCGATGTACCTCGTGCCGCAGATCCTCGTCGGCGGGCACGGCTGGAGCGTCCTGGCCGTAGGTACGTGGCTGCTGCCCGGCGCGGTCGTCGGCGCCGTCCTGTCCCGCTTCGCCGGGAAGTTCGCGGGCGGCGGCGCCGGGTCGGTGATGCTGAGCGCCATCGCCCTCGCCATGGCCGCGGTCCTCGCCCTGTCGGCCGCCGTGACCAACCCGACGCCGCTGCTCATCGGCGCCTCGCTCGGCTTCGCCGCCTTCGCCGTCACCCAGGTCATCACCACCGCCCTGATGTCCGCCCACGTCGAACCCGCCCTGCGCGGCGGCGCGATGGGCCTGCTCAACCTCACCTTCTTCGTCGGCGGCGGGGTCGGCAGCGCCACCGCCGGCGCGCTCGTCAAGTCGATGTCCATGACCGACGTGCTCGCCGTCGTCGCGGTGTTCCCGCTGATCGCCGCCGTCTCCGCGCTCACCCTGCGCTCCACCGGCGGCTCCAAGAACTGACCCGGCGGGCCGGGCACCGCCCCCGACCCGGCCCGCCGGGTCACCCGGACACCCGGACCCCCGGGACACCGGACCCGACGCGAAACAACACCAATACAGCCGCGATAGGCGCCGACCGAAGGATGAACACCGTCGGCGCCTCTTCGCGTTGAAGGAGACCAGTACTCGCCATGACCGACACGGAATTCGACCTTCACATACGGAAGTCGATGGCCTGGCACTTCGGTGCCGACACCGGCTCCCCGTTCTGGCTCGCCAAGCGCGACAGCCTCGGCTTCGACCCGCTCACCGACATCGGCGGCCTCGCCGACCTCACCCGCTTCCCCGACGTCAGCGCCGAACTCCGCACCGTGCCCGTCGGCGACCTCATCCCCCGCGGCCTGAAGGACCGGGTCTTCCGGGTCTACGACTCCGGCGGCACCACCGGCTCCCCCAAGCGGATCGTCGACAGCGCCGCCCGCGCCGAACTCCTCGTCTGGGCCCGCGAACGGCTCATCGAGAGCGGGGTGCCCGCCGAGGGCGACTGGCTCCACCTCGGCCCCAGCGGCCCCCACGTCATCGGCTACGACGTCTCCCGCTACGCGGCCCTGTCCGGCGCCCTCTTCCACACCATCGACCTCGACCCGCGCTGGGTGAAACGTCTCCTCGGCGACGGCCGCGAGGACGAGGCGGACCGCTACGTCCAGCACCTGCTCGACCAGGCCGAGACGATCCTCACCACCCAGAAGGTCGCCGTCCTCAGCTCCACCCCGCCGCTCCTGGAGGCCATCTGCGCCCGCCCCGGCCTCTACGAGCTGGTGCGGAGCAACGTGAAGGCCATCATCTGGGCCGGCACCTCCATCAGCGCCGAGAACCTGCGCATGCTCGACCGGGAGTTCTTCCCCGACGCCGCCGTCGTCGGCGTCTACGGCAACAGCCTCATGGGCGTCGCCCCGCAGCGCCCGGCCGCCCCCGGCGACACCCACCCCTGCGTCTTCGAGCCGTACCCGGCCACCACCCGCCTCGAACTCGTCGACGACGAGGGCCGGCCCGTGCCGTACGGGGAGCGCGGCCGGGTCCGGCTGCACCTGGTCGCGGAGGAGATGTTCCTGCCCAACATCCTGGAGCGGGACAGCGCGATCCGGGTCGCCCCGCGCCCCGGCTCCCCCGTGGACGGCCTCGCCGACGTCCAGACCTACCGGGCCGTCGACGACGTCCGCGTCATCGAGGGGGTCTACTGATGGCCGGCGCCACCCCGCTCACCGACGCCACCCCGCTCACCGTCGACCCGCTGGTCTGCGGCCGCACCGTCACCAGCTCCGACCGCACCCGGCTGCCCGACGTCCGCGGCGGCGACCTCGCCGACGTCGGCACCGCCCCGCGCCTCATGGCGCTCGCCGCGCTGCGCGAGCTGCGCACCCACGCCGACGGCCGCCCCGTGGACCAGGACGTCTTCGACAAGGCGGCCGAGCTCTTCGAGCACGCCGCCCTGGAGGGCGAGTCGCCCGAGGAGTACGCGGCCCGCGTCTCGTACGCCACCGGGCTCACCTCCGCCGCCGTCGCCCAGTCCGTCCGCGACCTCGTCGACGAGCTGCGCGAACTGACCGAGACGACCGCCGCCGAACTGCCCGGCACCCGCTTCGGCCCGGCCGCCGGTACCCAGCGGGGCCCGCACGCCGGCTCCGGCTTCACCACCCGCTGGGTGGCGCGCGGCCGGGTGTTCGCCGCCGTCATGGCCAGCAACCACCCCACCCCCAGCGTCACCTGGGCGCAGGCCCTCTTCCACGGCTACAGCGTCGCCGTGAAGCCCGGCAGCCGCGACCCCTTCACCCCGCTGCGGCTGGCCCGGGCGCTGCTCGCCGCCGGACTGCCCGCGCACAAACTGGCCGTCCTGCCGGCCGCGCACCAGACCGGCGAGTTCCTCCTCAAGGAGGCCGACCGGGGCATCGTGTACGGCGGCGACAGCGCCGTACGACGGTGGCAGGGCGACGAGTCGGTGGCCGTGCGCGGCCCCGGGCGGACCAAGGCGCTGCTCGACGCCGAGCCGGACGACGCGGTCGTCGGGCACCTGGCGCTCTCCGCGTCCTTCGACGGCGGCACCCGCTGCACCAACCTGTCGGCGGTGCTCACCACCCGCCCGGTGCGAGAGGTCGCCGACGCGCTCGCCCGCCGGCTCGCCGCCCTGCCGAGCGTGCCCGCCACGACGGCCGGGGCGACGCTCCTGGTCGCCGACCGCGAGCGGGCCGAGCGGATCCGCGGCCAGGTGGCCGAGCTGCGGGCGGCCGCCGGGGTGACCGACCACAGCACCGCCTTCGACCCGGACGCGGCCGGCACCGTCGTCGAGCTGGCCGACGGCTCCCGGCTGCTGCGCCCGCTGGTGCTCTCCGTGGACCGGGCCGACCATCCGGCGGTCGGCACCGAGCTGCCCTTCCCGTTCGTGGTCGTCGCCCCCTGGACGCCCGCCGACGGGGTGGCACCGCTGCGCGGGTCGCTCGTCCTCAACCTCCTCACGGACGACGAGGAGCTGGTCGACGCGGCCGTGCGCGAGCCGAGCGTCCGCAAGGTCACGCGCGGGACGGTCCTGCCGTGGACGGCGGTCCCCGGCATCCCGCACGACGACAACTACACCCAGTTCCTGCTGGAGCCCAAGGGCGTCGTGGCCGCCGCCTGACGCAGCCGACCTCCGCCTCACGAAGGGAAACACCGTGTCCATCAAGCGACGCGACATGGTCAAGCTGACCGCCGGCACCGCCCTCGCCGCCTCCGCCGCCGCGGTCCCGTTCGCCACCGGCGCCGTGGGCGCCGAGGACGCCCCGCAGACCGCCGACCGGGCCGCGGGGCAGGCCGCCGCCGGGGACGACGACTACACCGAGACCTACCAGGGCCGCACCATCCGGGTCGCGTCCGCCGCGGCCGGCGGCGGCGTGTTCATCGACGGGCGCCCGCTGCACCTCATGAAGTTCGCCGAGGACGCCTACCTCAGCTCCCTGTGCCACTACGAGATGGCGCCGACCCCGCTGGTCGCCGCCCGCCGCGCCGTCGAGGAGCTCCGCGGGGCCCAGTTGCTCCCCACCGTCCACGGCGCCCACGTCATGGACGCCACGACGCCCGCCTGACCCGCCGCCCGCCCGAGAGGGAGCCCCCGCCATGGTGCACGTACGCAAGAACCACCTCGACATGACCCGCGAGGAGAAGCGCAGATTCATCCACGCCGTCAAGGAGATCAAGCGGAGAGGGATCTACGACCGCTTCGTCGACCTGCACATACGGATCAACTCGCAGGACTACCTGGACAAGGTGACCGGCAAGCGGCTCGGCCACATCAACCCCGGCTTCCTGCCCTGGCACCGCCAGTACCTGCTGCGCTTCGAGCGGGAGCTGCAGAAGGTCGACCCGCGCGTCACCCTGCCGTACTGGGACTGGACCGTCGACCACGGCGAGGACTCCCCGCTGTGGGACGAGGACTTCATGGGCGGCAACGGCCGGCCCGGCGACCGCCGGGTGATGACCGGCCCGTTCGCCCGTGACAACGGCTGGGTCCTCAACATCAGCGTCGTCCCCGTCGGCGACGAGCACCCGGCCCTGAACGGCAACTACACGCACGACGACCGGGACTACCTGGTCCGGGACATGGGGACCCTGACCGACAAGCTGCCCACCCCGAAGGAGCTGGACGACACCCTCGCCCTGAAGGTGTACGACTCGGCGCCGTTCAACCACACCTCGGGCAGCGAGCCGCCGTACGCGAGCTTCCGCAACCACCTGGAGGGCTACACCAAGTTCGCCTGGGAGGAGGCCGCGGGCAAGCTGCACGCGGCCGGGCACGTGTGGGTCGGCGGCCACATGATGTACATCGGCTCGCCCAACGACCCGGTGTTCTTCCTCAACCACTGCATGATCGACCGCTGTTGGGCGCTGTGGCAGCAGCGGAACCCGGAGGTTCCGCACTACCTGCCCCTGGAGCCCACCACCGACGTCCCCGACATCAACACCCCGCTGGGTCCGTGGCACACGATGACGCCGCGCGACCTGATCGACCACACCAAGTGGTACCGCTACGACAAGTAGCACCCGCCGGGCGCCGGACCGCGGACCTCCTCGGAGGCCGGGGTCCGGCGCCTTCGTGTCTCCCCGCCCCTTCGTCCCCACCCCTGTGGAGGTCATCGTGTCCGCCCGAAGACACTCACCCGCGGCCGTCCTCGCCCTGTGCTGGGCGGCGGTCTTCTTCGACGGCTTCGACGTCATGGTGTACGGCGCCGGGCTGCCGTACATGCTGGACGACGCCGCGTTCGGCCTCGACGCAGCGACCGCCGGCACCATCGGAAGCTGGACCACCCTCGGCATGCTGCTCGGCGCCCTCGGCTGCGGCAGCCTCACCGACGGCCTCGGCCGCCGCCCGGTCCTGGTCGGCTGTGTCGTCGCCTTCTCCGCCGGCTCCGGCGTGTGCGCGGTGGCCGGTTCCGTCGGCGTCTTCGGCGCCGGGCGGTTCCTCACCGGCATCGGCCTGGGCGGCCTCATCCCGGTCTGCCTGGCCGTCGTCGCCGAGTTCACGCCCGCCGCGCGGGTGCCGCTGGCGACCGGCGTCCTCATGTCGGCGTATCACGCGGGCGGGATGACCGCGACGGGCGTCGGCCTGTGGCTGGCGCCCGGCCACGGCTGGCGCTGGGCCTTCGCCGCCGGTGTGCTGCCCGCCGTCGTCGCCGTACCCCTGCTGCTGCGCCTGCTGCCCGAGTCGCCCACCGTGCTCTGGGCCAAGGGCCGCCGGAGGGAGGCGGCCGAGACCGCCCTCGCGTACGGGCTGCCCGACCCGGCGGTGGCAGCGGGAGGGCCCGGGGCGGCGCCGGGGCGGTCCGGGGGGCGGCTGCGGGCCGTCGCCGCGCTCGTCGGCCGTGAGCACCGCGCCGCCACGCTGCTGCTGTGGCTGGCCTCGGCCTGCGGCCTGATGCTGGTCTACGGCCTGAGCACCTGGCTGCCGCAGTTGATGCGGGCCTCCGGATACGGGCTCGGCTCGTCGGTCGGCTTCCTGATGGCCGTCAACGCGGGCGGCATCGTCGGCATGCTGCTCGCCGGCTGGGTCGCCTCCCGGTTCGGCGCGGTGCCGGTGGCCGCGACCTGGTTCGCGCTGACCGCGGTGTCGCTGCTGCTGCTCTCGGTGCGGATGCCGGTGCCGGTGACGTACGTCCTCGTCACGGTGACCGGGATCTGGCTCTACAGCGCCTCGACGATGGTGTACGCGGTGGCCGGCGGTTTCTATCCGGCGGCGCTGCGCGCCCCGGGGCTGGGCTGGGTGGCCGGGGTCGGCCGGCTCGGGGCCGTGCTGTCCCCCTGGCTGGGCGGCTATCTGCTGTCCCACGGCCACGGCTCGTGGGGTTTCCCCGTGTTCGCGGCGGCGGGGGTGCTGGGCGCGGTGGCGGTGCTGCTCAGCCGGGCGGCGCGGCGCCGGCCGGGGCCGGACGGGACCGAGGCGGCGCGGGGGGCCCGTACGGCCGCCGTGTGAACCGCCCCGGCCGTGCCACCCGCGGGACGGGTGGCACGGCCGGGAGCGCACGGCACGGGGTCTTGCTTCAGGAGGTCTTACTTCTCCAGGCAGAACTCGTCGATCGGGTAGCCGACGTGACGGTCCTCGCTGGGCAGGTAGCCGAGCACGATGTCGCCGGGCTTCAGCTCCGTGCTGTTGAGGACGACGCCGTTGGGGCCGAGGACCCGCACGTGCCAGTCGTCCTGGAGGATCAGGTTCACCCGCTGCCCGTTGGGGGCCTCGGCGTCGATGGAGATCAGCGGACGGGACTCGATCTTCACCCGGCCGACGGTGACCAGACGCGTGTTGCCCTTCACGTCCACCGCGGTGACCTTGCTGCCGGCCTTGAGCTCGCTGAGGTAGTTGGTGCGCTCGTCCTTGCCCAGCGTGTACGAGTGGATGGCGCCGGCGTTGACCCGGAAGGGGCGGGTCGGCATGTACGGCAGCGGGTGGGTCTCGCTGACGCACAGGATCATGCCCTTGGAGTGCGAGCCGACCAGGATGCCCTCGTCCTCGCGGAAGTGGGTGCAGGTGTCGACGCAGGCCCGCTCGCCCATGCCGATGTGGCTGGTCTCCACGATCCGCAGCTCGGTGAGGTTGAGGTTCGGGACGTCGGCCTCGGCGGCCCGCTTCAGGGCGGCGGTGTCGCCGACCTTCGCCGGGGCCATCATGACGCCGTCCGAGCCGTGCTCCAGGACACCGAAGATGATCTCGGCCTCCTCCACGTCCTGCGCCACGGTGATGAGCGAGCCGGTGGAGCGGGCCGCGGCCGCGATGACGATCTCCAGCGGGATCTTGGTGGGGTCGCGGAACAGCAGCACGCTCCACTTCTCGGTGCGCGCCGACTCGCAGGCGTCCTCCAGGGTCGGGGCGTCGACGATCTCGACGAACCGGCCGACCTCCACCTCCGGGTGCTTCAGGGCGAGTTCGGCCGGGGTCACGCCGTGCTTGGCGGGGTCGACGATGACGACGGTCGCGTCGCCGAAGTCCTCCGGCAGCGGCTTGTTCTGCGGGAACAGGACCTTGGTGATGGTGGGCGGCAGGTCCTTGAGGTGCTCGGTGTCGTCGGCGACGACCGCCTCCACGCGGTGGTGCAGCGCCTCCTGGAGGATCGCCTCACGGGCCTCGCCGAGCGAACGGATGTCGAGCCAGCTCATCTTCATGGAACTCTCCTGATCTGTTGCGGTGTTCTCTGGCGGGCGCTGTTCTCTAGCGGGCCGTGGCGGCGGGGACGGCGGGGCGCCGTCCGTGCACGAGGTCGGAAAGCTTGTCGGTGAGGGCGCCGGGGTTCGGGGCCTGGAAGACGTTGCGGCCCATGGCGATGCCGGCGGCGCCGCCGCTCAGGGCCTCCTCGACGTACGCGAGGGTGGCGGCCTCGTCGTCGTTGCGGGGGCCGCCGGTCACGATGACCGGGACGGCGGCGGTGGCGGTGACGTCCCGCATCGCGGCCACCGAGCCGACGTACGGGCTCTTGACGATGTCGGCGCCGAGGTCGGCGGCGAGCTGGATGGCGTGGGCGACCAGGCCGGGGTCGCGCGGGTTGTCGATCTTCGGGCCGCGCGGGTACATCATCGCGAGCAGCGGAACGTTCCAGCGGTCGCAGGCGTCGCCCACGGCGGCCAGGTCCGCGATCTGCTCCCGCTCCTCGTCGGCGCCCAGGTTGACGTGGACGCTGACGGCGTCGGCACCGAGCCGCAGCGCCTCCTCGACGCCCGCCACCAGGTACTTGGCGTTCGGGTCGGGGGCGTGCACGGTGCTGGCGCTCAGGTGCACGATCAGCGAGGTGTGGGCGAACCACTCGGGGTCGATCCGCCGCAGCGCGCCCTTGTGCAGCACGACGGCGTCCACGTGGTGGCGGGCCAGTTCGCCGACGAGCGCGCCGACCCGGCTGCCCCCGGTCACGGGGCCGTCGGTGACGGAGTGGTCGAGCGGCACGACGAGGAGCCGGTCCGGGGCATGGCGGTACAGCCTGCGCAGCCGTAAGCGGCGGGCGAAGGACAACTGGTCGGTCATCGGTTCTCCCAGGGGGGTGGGTCAGTCAGGTCACGGGGGCCGGGCGGGTCCGGGCCGGAGGGGTGGGGCCGGAGGGGTCAGGTCCGGCCGGCGAGGGTCAGCGGGCTGTCGTCCGACGAGCCGTCGAGCTCGAACTCGGTGTGCAGGAGCCGCACCGCCCGGTCCATCTCGGTCCGCGGCACGGTCACCGAGATCCGCAGTTGCGAGGCGGAGAACGCGCCGGCGGGGATGCCGCGGTCGGTGAGCGCGGACAGCATCCGGGCCGCGTACTGGGGGCGGCTGAGCAGGCCCTTGCCGACGATCGACACCTTGGCCACGGAGTCGTCCACGGTGAGCGCGTCGGCGCCGTCGGCGGCGTGCGCGGCGAGGAACTCGCGTACCGCCGCGAGGCGGGTGTGCGGCACGGTCAGGCCGATGGTGTGGCCGCCGCCGCGCTCCTCGTGCACGGAGGTCATGTCGGCGGGGACGGCCTCCCTGCCGAGCGCGCGGAACACGGTGAGCGCCGGGTTCTCCGCCGTCCCGGACGTGCGGACGGTGACCCGCGCCGCGTCCTGGTCGTGTACGACCGCCATGACGGCGGCCTGGGTCTCGAGCATGGTCTCTCCGTCGGTCGCGTGGGGTGCGCCGGCGTGGGGGGCGCCGACGTGGAGCGCGGGCGTGTGGAGTGCGGGGGTGTGGAGTGCGGTGGTCTGGGGTGCGGTGGCGTGGAGTGCGGTGGCGTGGATACGCGTGCCGACCTCGGGGGCCGCGGAGTGGCCGACGTGGATGTCGAGCCCGCACAGCGCGGCGAGTTCGACCGCGCGGGAGTGCATGACCTTGGCGCCGGCGAAGGCCATCTCCGCCATGACGTCCATGTCGAGCCGGGGCATCAGCCGGGCGGTGGGGACCAGGCGGGGGTCGGCGGTGAGGACGCCGGGGACGTCCGTGTAGATCTCGCAGTGGGTGGCGCCGAGCTCGGCGGCCGCGGCGACGGCGGTGGTGTCCGAGCCGCCGCGGCCCAGCGTGATGATGTCGCCGTCGGCGTCGACGCCCTGGAATCCGGCGAGGACGACGACCCGGCCGGCGTCGAGGAGCCGCTCGGCGCGCTCGGTGTCGATGGCGACGATGACGCCCGAGCCGGGCGGCCCGGAGGCGAGGATGCCGGTCTGCGCGCCCGAGAGGGCGGTCGCCGGGGCGCCGATGCGCTGGAGGGCCATCGCCATCAGGGCGGCGGAGGCGGCCTCGCCGGTGGCGAGGAGCTGGTCGAGCTCGCGGCCGTCGGCGTCGGGGTTGATCTCCCCGGCGGTGCGGATGAGGTGGTCGGTGGTCTTTCCCTGCGCCGAGACCACGACGGCGACGCGGAGGCCGGACGCGGCGACGCGGGCGATCCGGCGGGCCACCCGGCGCACGTGCTCGGTGGTCGCCAGCGAGCTGCCGCCGAACTTCTGCACCACCGTGCCCCGCGTGCGCTCCTCGCCAAGGGTTGCCATCTGTCCCCCGCTCGTCGGTCTCGGTCAACTGGCGACGAGCCAACCGGAGGGCCGTATCGGGGGCCGTATCGCGCGGGCTATCCGCACCGCATCGGGCCCGCATCGGAGCGTGACGGCGGAGAAAAGCGGACGGGAAAAACAGTTGAGTCCCCGCGAGGCGCTTCTTAGGGTGGGGTCACACGCGAAAGGAGGTGATCCGAAAAAATGGTTTCTTTTCGGACTCGTGAGGTGACTGCGGGCTAAGCCTGCCGTCGCACTCTTGTGCACCTCGGCAGGCCACCTGCCGACAACCACGCAGTCACCCGACCCGTGGGCCGCCGGTCAGTCCGGCCGGCTCCCGTCCGGACCTAGGCGGACGGGACCCAGGCCCACGGGTCGTCTGCGTGTACGGGGTGAAGACCCGGCCCGTCAGGGCGACAGCCGCTCCACCCGCCAGGAGCCCTCGCCCTCCCGCACGTACCGCAGCCGGTCGTGCAGCCGGTTCTCGTGCCCCTGCCAGAACTCCACCGTCTCCGGGACGACGCGGACACCGCCCCACTCCGGCGGCACCGGCACCTGCTCGCCCTCCGGGTAGCGCGCGGCCAGTTCCTCGTAGCGGGCGAGCAGCTCGGCCCGCGACTCGATCACCGTGGACTGCCGGCTGGCCCACGCGCCCAACTGGGAGCCGTGCGGCCGGGTGCGGAAGTACGCCACCGTCTCGTCCCGTCCGGTGCGGGCCGCGCGCCCGGTCACGATCACCTGACGGGCCAGCGGATGCCAGGGGAAGAGCAGCGAGACGTGCGGGTTGGCGTCCAGCTCCCGGCCCTTGCGGGAGCCGTAGTTCGTGAAGAAGACGAAGCCGGCGTCGTCGTAGTGCTTGAGCAGCACGGTGCGCGAGGACGGGCGGCCGTCGGGCGTGGCGGTGGAGACGACCATCGCGTTCGGCTCGTGGATCGCCGGATTGGCGACGGTGTCCTTGAACCAGCGCGCGAACTGTTCGACCGGTTCGGGTGCGAGGTCCGCCACGGTCAGCTCCATGGTCCGGTACTGCTCGCGCATGTCGGCGGGATCGAGAGCGTCGGTCACGGGCCCCATCCTGCCGTAGCGTCCCAGTGTGCCCGGCACCGCGTACGCCTAATCCTTCGTCGCCGGATCGGCGCACTGTGCCGGATGTCACCTTTCCCCGCATCATCGGAACCGTACAGACTCATCCGCTGGATCACTGTTCCGTTCCGCCAACCGGCCGCCGGGATGATTGATCATCGATCACATCGACGTATCGAAGGATCGATCACACCGGCGTTTCGCCACATCGCGCAGAGGAGCCGCCTCATGTCTGACTTCGTACCGGGACTCGAAGGAGTCGTCGCGTTCGAGACCGAGATCGCCGAGCCCGACAAGGAGGGCGGTGCCCTCCGCTACCGCGGGGTCGACATCGAGGACCTGGTCGGTCATGTCTCCTTCGGCAACGTCTGGGGCCTGCTCGTCGACGGCGCCTTCAACCCGGGCCTGCCCGCCGCCGAGCCGTTCCCGATCCCGGTGCACTCCGGTGACATCCGCGTCGACGTCCAGTCCGCGCTGGCCATGCTCGCCCCGGTCTGGGGTCTCAAACCGCTCCTGGACATCTCCGCCGAGCAGGCCCGCGACGACCTCGCCCGCGCCGCCGTCATGGCCCTGTCGTACGTCGCCCAGTCGGCCCGCGGCCAGGGCCTGCCGATGGTGCCGCAGAGCGAGATCGACAAGGCGGAGACGGTCGTCGAGCGGTTCATGGTGCGCTGGCGCGGCGAGCCGGACCCGAAGCACGTCAAGGCCGTCGACGCCTACTGGACCTCGGCCGCCGAGCACGGCATGAACGCCTCCACCTTCACCGCCCGCGTGATCGCCTCCACCGGCGCCGACGTGGCCGCCGCCCTGTCCGGCGCCGTCGGCGCCATGTCGGGCCCGCTGCACGGCGGCGCGCCGTCCCGCGTCCTCGGCATGATCGAGGAGATCGAGCGCACCGGCGACGCGACGGCGTACGTGAAGCAGGCGCTCGACAAGGGCGAGCGGCTCATGGGCTTCGGCCACCGCGTCTACCGCGCCGAGGACCCGCGCGCCCGCGTGCTGCGCCGCACGGCGAAGGAGCTCGCGGCGCCCCGCTTCGAGGTCGCCGAGGCCCTGGAGAAGGCCGCCCTCGAAGAGCTGCACAACCGCCGTCCGGACCGGGTCCTGGCGACGAACGTCGAGTTCTGGGCCGCGATCGTCCTCGACTTCGCGGAGGTCCCGGCGCACATGTTCACCTCGATGTTCACCTGCGCCCGCACGGCCGGCTGGTCGGCGCACATCCTGGAGCAGAAGCGCACCGGCCGCCTGGTCCGCCCGTCCGCGCGCTACGTGGGTCCCGGCCAGCGCGACCCGCGCGAGATCGAGGGCTACGCCGACATCGTCGGCTGACCGCACGGGTCACGACGCCGGCCGCCGGCGGTCAGTGCGACATCGCCGGCCGGCCCGCCGCCGCGAGCAGGTCGGCGTGGTGGCGGGCCGCCGCCAGCGGATGGGCGCGCAGCTTGCCCTTGAGCTCGTTCCGGCCGTACTCGGCGAACAGCGGGTTCGCCGGGTCGGCCGTGACGCCGGGCGCGGCGGCGGCGTACGGGAACTCCAGCGGGGCGATCCTGGCGTCGAGCCGCGGGTTGTAGAAGAACGGGACGGAGAACCGTTCCGTCGCCCCGGGCGGCGACACCACGCGGTGGTGGGTGGCGACGAGGTAGCCGTTCGTCGCCACCTCCAGCAGCTCGCCCAGGTTCACCACGAACGCGCCCGGCAGCGGCGGCACGTCGTGGAAGATCCCGTCCTCCCGCTCCACCTGCAGCCCGCCGACCTGGTCCTGGAGCAGCAGTGTGAGGAAGCCGTAGTCCTTGTGCGCGCCGACGCCCTGGTCGTCGCCCTCGCCGCTGCTGCCCGGGTAGCGGACCAGTTTGAGCTGCGGGTGGGCGCGGGAGCCGAAGGCGTCGTCGTAGAAGTCGGGCCGGGCGCCGATCGAGGCGAGCAGCTCGTGCAGCAGCCGCTCGGCCACCCCGGAGAGCCGCTCGATCCAGTTCAGCGCGGCGAGCCGCAGCTCCGGCAGGGCCTCGGGCCACTGGTTCGGGCCCTGGAGCCACCAGTAGGGCGGCTCCCCGGGCCCCGGGATGTGGGCCGGGCGCTCGGCCCCGATGTCGAGCTGGTCGCGCCAGTCCCGCGCCCCGCCGGTCCGCTCGTCGCCGATCCGGGTGTAGCCGCGGAAGTGCGGCGAGTTCGTGGTGTCCAGGGCGAGCCGCTCGGCCTCCGGCAGCGCGAAGAAGGCCCGCATGGCGCTGGTGAGCGCCCGCGTCTCGGCCTCCGTGACCCCGTGCCCGACGAGCTGGAAGAAGCCCACGTCATGGGCGGCGGAATGCAACTGCGCGTGCAGCAGACGACGGGCCCGGGGCCCCCGGTCGGCGGCGGAGAGGTCGACGATGGGGAGCTGGGAGGCGTACGACGGATACGGCGAGGGGGGCTGCGTCGGATGGCTCATGGCGTGCGTCCGCGAAGGTGTACGAAGGTGTACGAAGGTTCGAGGAAGGTGTACGGGAAGGGGCCGGGCGACGGGCTCAGAGGCGGCCCGTACACCCCATGCTCGCGACGCGGAGCAGGTCCACGTGGCGGCGACGTACGAGCGCAGGCATGCGACCAGCGTACTGCGGGGCCCTCGGCTCCGCCCCGGAGCGGGAGGCCCCGGCCCGGAGCGCGGGGCTCAGCCCAGGGCCTCGTCCAGGAGGGTCGCCCACTGGGCCACCACCCGCTCGCGGCGGGCCCGGTCGTCGGTGAGGAGGGTGGCCAGGCCCAGGCCGCGGGCCATGTCGAGCAGGCCCTGGACGCACTCCCGGACGCCCGGCCGGGACTCGTCCGCGCCCAGCAGCTCGACGGCGATGTGGTGGGACTCGCGGCCCACCTTGGCCTCCAGCTCCGTGACGCGGGGGCGGAGCTGCTCCTCGTTCGAGGCGGCCACCCACAGGTGGAGGGCGGCGCGGAACAGGGGGCCGGTGTAGAGGCCGACCAGGGCCGCGACCACCGAGCGGCGGTCCTGCGTGGGCAGGGTGCGCAGCGCCTGGGAGCGTTCCTCGGCGACGTACTCGACGGCGGCCGTGAACAGGTCCTCGCGGGTCGGGAAGTGGTGCTGGGCGGCGCCGCGCGACACCCCGGCCCGCTCGGCGACCACCGCGACGGTGGAGCCCGCCCAGCCGCGCTCGGCCAGGCAGGCCACCGCCGCCTCCAGGAGCCGCTGCCGGGTGGCGCGGCTCCTGTCCTGCTTGGGGCCGGCCTTGGCGCCGCCGTTCCTGGCGCCGTCCTGAGGGCCGGTCACATCCGCCATGCTGGGTCCCGTCGTTCGAGGAAGGCCGTCATCCCTTCGCGTGCCTCGGCCGAGGCGAACAGCGAGGCGGACAACTGGACCAGTTCCTCCGCGTCCCGCTCGAAGGCTGCCAGGACTTTAGCCGTGACCAGCCGCTTCGCCTCGCGCAGCCCCTGCGGGGAGGCGGCGCGCAGACCGTCGAGGATGTCCGGCAGGTCGGCCGCGCCGGCCGTGACGAGGCCCATCGCGCGGGCCTCCGGGACGCCGAAGCGCTCGCCGGTCAGGTAGTAGCGGGCTGCCGCGCGGGGCTCCAGCTTGGGCAGCAGGGTCAGCGAGATCACGGCGGGGGCGACCCCGATCCGTACCTCCGTGAGCGCGAAGTCGGAGCCGTCCGCCGCGAGGACCACGTCGCACGCCCCGAGCAGCCCGAGGCCGCCGGCGCGGGCGTGGCCGGAGACGAGGCCGACGACCGGCTTGGGCAGCTCGACGATCTGCCGGAGCAGGTCGACGAAGGCGTACGGGCCGGGCGGTGCCTTCAGGTCGGCGCCGGCGCTGAAGGTGGAGCCGGTGTGGGTGAGCACCAGGGCCCGGACCGACGGGTCCTTGGCGCAGGCGGTGAACGCCTCGGCGAGCTCGGTGACGAGCGGCGCCGACAGCGCGTTGCGGTTGGCCGGGGAGTCCAGGGTCAGGGTGGTGATCCCGCGGTCGGATTCCGTACGGACGAGGCTCATGCGCGGTTCCTCAGTTCCCGGCGCAGGATCTTGCCCGACGCCGCTCGGGGCACGGTGTCGACGAACTCCACCTGCCGGATCTTCTTGTACGGGGCGACCCGCTCGGCGACGTGGGCCATGACGTCCTCGGCGGTGAGCCCGGCCGCCGCCGGCTGGCGCACCACGAACGCCTTCGGTATCTCGGTGCCGTCGGCGTCCCGCACGCCGATGACGGCCGCGTCGGCGACGCCGTCGTGGGTGAGGAGCAGGGCCTCCAGCTCGGCCGGGGCGACCTGGAAGCCCTTGTACTTGATGAGTTCCTTGACCCGGTCGACGACGAACAGCCAGCCGTCCTCGTCGACGCGCCCGATGTCGCCGGTGTGCAGCCAGCCGTCCGCGTCGACCATGGCGGCGGTGGCCTCGGGCCGGCCGAGGTAGCCCTTCATGACCTGCGGGCCGCGGATCGCGATCTCGCCCTCCTCGCCGGGGGCGGCGTCCGCCGCCGGGTCGGCGAGCGAGACCAGCCGCATCTCGGTGCCGGGCAGCAGCTTGCCCACGGTGCCGGGCGGCGGGTTCTTCGCGGCGAGCGGCACGAGGTGGGTGGCCGGGGAGAGTTCGGTCATCCCGTACGCCTGGAGGATCGGCGGCAGCCCGAGGCGCGCCGAGCACGCCTCGGCGAGCGCGGCGTCCAGCGGGGCGGCGGAGCAGACGATGTACCGCAGCGAGGACAGGTCGTAGGCGGCGACCGCCGGGTGCTTGGCGAGGGCGAGGACGATCGGCGGTGCCACGTACAGGGCGGTGATGCGGTGCCTCTCGACGGCGGCGAGGAAGCCGTCGAGCTCGAAGCGGGGCAGGACGACGACGGTGGCGCCGCGCCGCAGCGGGGCGTTCATCAGCGCCGTCAGGCCGTAGACGTGGAAGAACGGCAGGACGGCGAGGATCCGGTCGCCGGGGCCCATCGGCATGAGGGGTTCGAGCTGGGCGAGGTTGGTGGCGACGGAGGCGTGGGTGAGCATCACGCCCTTGGGGGTCCCGGTGGTGCCGGAGGAGTACGGGAGGGCGGCGACGTCCGTGGCGGGGTCGATGTCCGGGGCCGGGTCGGGCGCGGTCGAGCCGAGGAAGCTCTGGAGCGAGCGGACGCCGTCGCCCTCGGGCCCGGCCGGCGGCTGGTCGCAGACGAAGATCTCCCGGATCCCGCCCACGAGTCCGGCGGCGGCGCGGGCGGTCGCGAGCAGCGGGGACACGGTGACGATCCAGCGGGCGGAGGAGTCGCGCAGTTGCCGGGCGAACTCCTCGGGCGTGGCCAGCGGATGCACGGTGGTGACGGACGCCCCTGCGCGCGTGGCGGCGTAGAAGGCGATTGGGAACAGCACGGTGTTGGGGCTGTGCAGGGCGAGGACGTCGCCCTTGCGGACACCCGCCTCGGCGAGCCCGGCGGCGACCCGCCGGTGGAAGGCGTCGACCTGCGCGTACGTGAGGGTGAGCGCCCCCTCCCCGCCGGTGCCGTCGATCAGGGCCGGGGTGTCGCCGCGTTCGGCGGCGCGGCCGAGGACGGCGTCGTGGATGGGGAGGGACACCACGGGAACATCCGCGAACTCGCTCTGGAACACCATGCGTGTGGGCCCCCTGACTCTGGGTAGGTGGTGGCGACAGGATGGCTGGTGCGGGTGCGGCTTGGGGAGACCCTGGCAGCAGAGCGGGAAACAATCAAGCGTGCATGCATGGTTCGGGAATTGCCTGGCGCGGCCGCGCGGGCGAGGGCTACGATCGCCGCGATGACGACTCTTCCGCTGATCAGATTGGGGGACCCGTCCGCGCAAGGTGAGTGCTGATGGCCACTCGATCCTTCGCCGCGAACGGTGATTCCCGTTCCCTCTCCCGTCTCTCCTTCTGGCCGCGCGTACGCGAGTTCGCCGTGCCGGCCACCATGATCGAGACCGCGACCGCCCGCCGCCTCGCCGGCGACTGGGCCGGTGCGTGCGCCGCCGCGGGCTTCGACGTCGACCTGGACCTCACGTCGCTCGCCCGTGCCCGCGGGGCGGAGCTCGCCGCCCGCGTCCGTTCCGATCTCCGGCACCTGGCGCCCGACCTGCTGCGCTGGCACCTGCCGAGGATCGCCCCGGACGGACTCCTCCGCCCCGGCCTCACCGTGCCGCTGGCCCGCTACGGCGAGGTGCGCCTCGTGGTCCGCACGGCGCCCGCCTGGGCGGACGGCGGGCAACGGCTCAGCCTGGCCCTGTGGGACGGCACGCCCACGTTCCGGCCCCCGGGCCGGCACCCGCACCCCCGCCCCAGCCGCCGCTTCCGCCTCGACCTCCACCGCCACCTCTGGGACGCCCGCCGCACGAACGACCTGCGCGCCCGCTCGGGCGCGGACCGCGACCCGACGTGGTCGGAGCCGGAAGGACTCACCGGCCTCCAGGAGCGCGAAGAGCTCCCGGGCCTTGAGGGGCGCGGGGGTCTTGGGGATCTCGCGGCCCTCGCGGGCCCCGGGGATCTCGCGGTCCTCGGGGGCCCCGGGGGCCCCGGGGGCCTTCCGGGGCTCGGCGGGGCTTCGTACGGGTCGCGGGCGGCCGTCGGGCGGTGGGCGGAGGAGGCCCGGATCGTGCTCCGTGCCGAAGGCCGCTCCCACGGGACCGTGGCCGTACGGGCCGGGGCCCGGCGGCTCGTCCTCGACGTCGGACCGGACGGCGTACGGGTCGGCGCACCACCCGTGCCGCTCCCCCTCGCCCTGCCGCTGCTGCCCGACGCGGCGACCTGGGTCCCGCCCGACCTGGAGCTGCTGCGGGCCGGCGCGATCGAGCCCGGCCGGCTGCACCCGCTGGTCGCCGCCGCCCTCGTACCGGGGTACGCGCCGGACGCGGCCCCTCCCCCGGCGCCGTACGATCCGGGGCGCCCCCGGGCCGTCGAGTGCCGCGGGGCCCTGCACCGGATCGGCCTGGTCGACGGCGCCCTGGCCCCGCTGAACCACGACCCCGCCGAGATCCGGCGGGAGGAACTGCTGGCCGCCCTCTCCGGGTCCCCGCTGCCGTGTCTGCGGGCCATCGACGAGGCGCACCGCCGCCCCGACTGCCTCGCCGGTGTCCGCGAGCGCCTGGACCACGGCGACACCGCCGGGGCCCTGGCCGTCGTCGAGGGGCTGCTCGGCCCCGAGGCGGTGCTGCGGGACGGCGCGCTCCGGGAGGCCCTGGAGGCGGCGGCCCGCCGGCGGACCACGTACGGGCTGTACCGGGCGGGCCTCGTCGAGCCGCCGCGCGCGGCGCCGGGCCGCACCCGCCACAAGGACCACCGCCCGCGCCCCCGGCACGCCTACGCCCACCCGTACCGCCCCGGCCACTGACCGCGCCGGCACCTCCGTCTTCTCCCCTCTCCGCCTCACACCCTCAGGTGACCCTTATGACCACATATGCTCCCTCTGCTCCCGCGCCCGCGCCCGCTTCCGCCTCCACCTCGCGGCTCGACGTCGCCGCCGACCTGCTCGCCCTGCTGCGGGACACGACCACCGAACCCCGCCCCCACCCGCCGCTCGAAGCCCTGACCCTGGCCGTCGCCGCCGACCTTCCGGTGCTGCTGTGGGGCGAGCCGGGCATCGGCAAGACCGCCGCCCTGACCCAGCTCGCCGAGTCCCTGGACCTGCCGCTGACCACGGTGATCGCCAGCGTGCACGAGCCGTCGGACTTCTCCGGCCTGCCGGTCGTCGGCGACGACCCGGCGGAACAGGGCGTGCCGCTGGCCCCGCCGGACTGGGCCGTGCGGCTCGTCCGGGCCGGCCGCGGGCTGCTGTTCCTGGACGAGCTGTCCACCGCCACCCCGGCCGTCCAGGCGGCGCTGCTCCGCCTCGTCCTGGAGCGGCGCATCGGGTCGCTGCGGCTCCCGCCGGACGTGCGGATCGTGGCTGCCGCCAACCCGAGGGCCTCGGCCGCCGACGGCTGGGAGCTGAGCGCTCCGCTGGCCAACCGCTTCGTGCACCTGCAATGGACCCACGACCACGAGGTGGTGGTCCGCGGCCTCGGCGGCACCTGGCCCCGGGCCACGCTGCCGCGGCTCGACCCCGCGCGGCTGCCTGAGGCCGTGGACGTCGCCCGCCGGGCGGTGTGCGGGCTGCTCACGACACGGCCCGCGCTCGTGCACCGGCTGCCGGACGGCGAGACCCGCCGGGGCGGGGCGTGGCCGTCGCCGCGCAGTTGGGACATGGCCCTGTCGCTGATCGCCTTCGCCACCGCCGCCGGTGCCTCCCGGGACGTGCTCTCGCTGCTCGTACGCGGCACCGTGGGCGACGGCGCCGGGCTCGAACTCCTCGCCTGGCTGGACCGGATGGACCTGCCCGACCCGGAACTGCTGCTCGCCGACCCGGCGAACGCCGAGCTGCCCGAGCGGGGCGACCGCCGCCAGGCCGCCCTCGAAGGGGTGGTGGAGGCGGTCAAGGCACGCCCGGAGCAGGCGCGTTGGGACGCGGCCTGGCGGCTGCTGGTGCGGGCGCTGGAGACCGGGGCGCCGGATCTGGTGGTGGTGCCGGCCACGACCCTGGCGGCGCTGCGGCGGGAGGAGTGGGACGTCCCGGCGGAGATCGAGCGGCTGGCCGGCGTGGTGTCGCTGTCCCGGCGGACGGACCGCTCGGTGGCGCGCGCGGCGATCCCGGGCGCCACCGCCGGGAACGGGGCGGCCCGATGACCCCGGCGACGCCCCCCGCCCCGACGTCCCTTGACCGCCCGGACCCCGACCGCCCGGACCCCGACCGCCCGGGACCCGCCCGGACGTGCCCCACCCCCACCCCCCTCGACCGCGAGAAGCTGTTCGCCGCGCGCCTCCACGCCGTCCGCGTGCGGCCGTATCTGGCGACGGCGCTGTTCGCCCTGCACGTGGTGGAGTCGCGGCGGGTGCCGACGATGGCCGTCGACCGCCACTGGCGCTGTTACGTCTCGCCCGCCTTCGTCGCCCGCACGCCCGTCGAGCAGCTCGCCGGGGTGTGGGTGCACGAGGTGTCCCACCTGCTGCGGGACCACCACGGCCGGGGCGACCGGGTCGCCCGCGAGCGCGGGCTCGCCGGTGCGGGCGACCGGTTGCGCATCAACATCGCCGCGGACTGCGAGATCAACGACGACGTGTACGGGGAGGGTCTCGTACGGCCCGAGGGCGCGGTGCTGCCCCGGACGCTGGGCCTGCCCGACGGCGAGCTCATGGAGGACTACCTCCGGCTGTTCCGGCTCGGGGCGTGGCTGCCCGACGCGGCCGCCTGGCTGGACTGCGGCAGCGGCGCCGACGGCCTGGAGCGGGACTGGGAGCTCGGCCCCGACGGCGCGCACGGCCTGAGCGAGCAGGAGCAGGACGCGGTCCGATTCCGGGTCGCGCAGGGCATCACCGGCGCCCCGGGCGACACGCCCCGAAGCTGGCGGCGCTGGGCCGAGGAGGTGTTCCATCCGCCGCAGGCGTGGCGGCAGTTGCTGGGCGCGGCGGTGCGGTCGGCGGCCTCCGGGTCGGGGGCGGGCCAGGACCACAGCTTCGGCCGGCCGTCCCGCCGCCAGGTGGCCCTGCCCGGCGTCGTCCTGCCGAGCCTGCGCCGCCGGCCGCCCCGGGTGTCGGTGATCATCGACACCTCGGGGTCGGTCAGCGACGCCGAGCTCGGCAGCGCCCTGCTGGAGGTGGCGGCGATCTCCCGCGCCGTCGGCGGTCGCCGCGACCTCGTCAGCGTGCTGCCCTGCGACGCGTCGGCGAACGTGGTGCATCCGCTGTGCGCGGCGGAGGGCATCCCGCTGCTCGGCGGCGGCGGCACGGATCTGCGCACCGGTTTCGCCACCGCCCTGCGCGCCACGCCCCGCCCGGACGTGATCGTGGTCCTCACCGACGGGCAGACGCCCTGGCCGTCCTCACGTCCGCCGTGCCGGACGGTCGTCGGCCTGTTCCCCCGGCTCGGCCCGGCCCGCCGGGTGAACGAGGACGACCCGGACTACGTCCCGAAGGGCCCGCCGGACTGGGCCCGGGTGGTCCACGTCGGGTGAGGGCCCGTGGCGCGGGCGGCTCAGGACCAGGCGGGGGCGGGCTGGTCCTTGTCGGCCGGGAGCCAGACGCCCATCGTCGTGGGGTCGAGCGGGATCGAGATGTGCTCGTGCGTGATCGACCAGGTGCCGTCCTCCGACCGGCGCAGGCAGACGCTCTCCCGGACCCAGATCGACGCCTGGAGCCCGCCCTTGCGCTCCCCCGAGTCCAGGTGGAGCATGTGCGCGAACGCGGTGTCCGCGCCGGCCGCGAGGGTCAGGTCGTGGGTCTCCAGGCCGATGGGGCCGACGTATCCGTCGAACCAGCGCAGGAAGTTGCGGCGGATCTCGTCGGTTCCGGTGAACCGGAGCGGCGGGACGACGTCGTAGTAGACGGCGTCGGGGGCGTAGAAGGACATGAGCCGGTCGATGTCCTTCGTCCGCTGGGCGTCGGCGCGGCTCGCCAGGAGGGCCCGGATCTCGGTCTCGTGGGTGGTCATCGCGTAACTCCTTCGGTAGGGGTGTGCGGCTGTACGACGAGACGGCCCGGCGGGATGTGAGGCGGGGCGCCGGCCTCACATTCCGGGGCGCCGTCCCGTCGTAGGGGTGGGGGACGTTCCGACCGAGGGAGCCGCGAGACATGACGACCATCCCGTCCGCGCAGGACGACGGCCTGCTCGACCCGCGTACGGGCGCGGTCACCGGCGAACGGCGCCGGCTGATCAACCTCGCCTACCGGATGCTGGGGTCCCTGGCCGAGGCCGAGGACGTCGTCCAGGAGACGTACGCCCGCTGGTACGCGATGTCCCGGGAGCAGCGGGAGGCGGTGGCGTCCCCCGGCGGCTGGCTGACGAAGGTCGCCGGGCGCGTCTGCCTGGACGTGCTCCGCTCGGCCCGGGCCCGGCGGGAGCGCTACGTGGGGGAATGGGTGCCCGAGCCGCTGCCCGCGCGCGACGACTGGCCCGCCGGGGCGGCGGACGGCGGCACGGCCGATCCGGCGGACCGCGTCACGCTCGACGAGTCGGTCGCCATGGCCTTCCTGGTGGTGCTCGAATCGATGACGCCGGCCGAACGGGTCGCGTTCGTCCTGCACGACGTCTTCCGCTATCCCTTCGCCGAGGTCGCCGACATCGTCGGGCGCAGCCCGGCGGCCTGCCGCCAGTTGGCGTCCTCGGCCCGCCGCCGCATCGACGCCTCGCGTCCGCCCGCCGCGCCGCCGGCCCAGCGGGCCCGGGTCATCCGGGACTTCAAGCAGGCGTGGCAGGCCCAGGACATCGACGCCCTGATCGGTCTGCTCGATCCGGACGCCGTGGCCGTCGGAGACGGCGGCGGTCTCGTCACGGCCACGCCCCACCCGATCGAGGGCGCCGAGACGATCGCCCGCTTCTTCGCCTCCCGGACCGTCCCCGGCCGGCTGTCGGTCCACGAGTGCACGGTCAACGGCCAGCCCGGCCTGGCGGCCCGCCTCGACGGCGTCGTCGTGTCGGTCTACGCCTTCGACATCGCGGACGACCGGATCCGCCGCATCTGGGCCGTCCTCAACCCCGAGAAACTCCGCCCCTGGACGACGGCCTGACCCCGCCGCCGCCCGCCAGGCGCCGGTCCAGCGCCCGCTGGCCCTTCGCCAGCAGGCGGACCGGCCAGTGGAGGAGGACCGCGAGGCAGAGCAGCCAGCCGAGCGCGTGCACGGACCAGACGCCGGCCATGGTGGGGCCGCCCCACGCCTGGTGGTAGTCGGTGTCGAGGTACCACAGGGGATAGGCGAAGTTGCGGCCGGAGTTGAACAGGGCGTAGCCGATCAGGACGAAGGCCGCCGCGTCGAGGGGCAGGCCGAGCACCGTACGGGCGAGGGCACGGCCGCCGGTCCAGGCGGCGCCGCCGCCCGTGAGCCGGGCCCGCAGCCGGGCGGCCCGGGCGGGGCGGCCGAGGAGGACGAGGGCGGCCGCCGCGAGGCCGGCGGGGAGGGCCAGGAAGGCGTACCCGGCGGTACGGAGGTCGGCGCGGGCGGCACGGGCGACGCGGGTGACGCGGGTGACGCGGGCCGTACCGCCGGCGGCGGGGTGGGGGCCGGTGCTGGTGCTGGGGGCCGGGGACATCGGGGCTCCTCCTCGCTGGGCTGACACCGCGCACCGTCCCACCCGCACGGCCCCGCCGGCGTCGTACCAGGGAGCCAACCCCCGTCTCGTACCCCGGTATGAGCCCCTGCGGGCCGCGCCCGGTCGGCGCGGACCCGCGGCTCGAACCGCCGGTTCAGTACGACTTGGGCAGCCCCAGGGAGTGGATCGAGACGTAGTTCAGGATCATCTCCCGGCTGACCGGCGCGATCCGCGCCACCCGGGCCGCCGTGACGAGCCGGGCGAGGCCGAACTCCTTGGTCAGGCCGTTGCCGCCGAGGGTGTGCACGGCCGTGTCGACCGCCCTCACGCACGCCTCCGCCGCCGCGTACTTCGCCATGTTGGCGGCCTCGCCCGCGCCCGCGTCGTCCCCCGCGTCGTACAGGACGGCCGCCTTCCGCATCATCAGGCCGGCGAGTTCGAGTTCGATGTGGGCCTGGGCGAGCGGGTGCGCGATGGCCTGGTGGGCGCCGATGGGCGCCTTCCAGACCTGCCGCTCCTTCGCGTACGCCACGGCCCGGCCGAGGGCGTAGCGGCCCATGCCGATCGCGAAGGCGGCCGTCATGATCCGCTCGGGGTTGAGGCCGGCGAACAACTGGAGCAGTCCGGCGTCCTCGTCGCCGACGAGGGCGTCGGCCGGCAGGTGCACGTCGTCCAGGGTCAGCTCGAACTGCTTCTCGTGGGCGTCGAGTTCCATCTCGATGTGCCGGCGGCCGAAGCCGGGCGTGTCCGTGGGGACGATGAAGAGACACGCCTTGAGGCTGCCGGTGCGGGCGTCGGAGGTGCGGCCGACGATCAGGGTCGCGTCGGCGATGTCGACTCCGGAGACGAAGACCTTGCGGCCGTTCAGGACCCAGCCGTCCTCGGTGCGGGTGGCGGTGGTGGTGATGCGGTGGGAGTTGGAGCCGGCGTCGGGCTCGGTGATGCCGAAGGCCATCGTGCGGCTGCCGTCGGCGAGCCCGGGCAGCCAGGCGGCCTTCTGCGCGTCGGTGCCGAAGCGGGCGATCACGGTGCCGCAGATCGCCGGCGAGACCACCATCATCAGCAGCGGCGCGCCGGCCGCGCCGGCCTCCTCCAGGACAATGGACAGCTCGGCCATGCCGCCGCCTCCGCCGCCGTACTCCTCGGGCAGGTTCACGCCGAGGTAGCCGAGCTTGCCGGCCTCGGCCCACAGGGCGGCCCGGTCGAAGCCCGGTCCGTGGCGCCGGCCGAGGGCGGAGACGGCGGCGCGCAGGGCGGTGTGCTCCGGGGATTCCACGATCGTGCTCATGCGGGGGCTTCCTCCTGGGCTTCGGTCGGTACGTCGGCCCGTTCCCCGGGCTGGACGACGGCGAGCAGGGCACCGACCTCGACCTGGCGGCCGGGGGCGGCGTGGAGCGCGGTGAGCGTGCCGGAGGCGGGCGCGGTGACCCGGTGTTCCATCTTCATGGCCTCCAGCCAGAGCAGGGGCTGCCCGGCCTCGACCCGGTCGCCGACGGCGAGGCCCTCGGCGACGCGGACGACGGTGCCGGGCATGGGGGCGAGCAGGGAGCCGGGGGCGGTCTGCTCGCGCGGGTCGGTGAAGCGGGGGCGGGCGATGAGCCGGTGCGGGCCGGCGTGGACGGTGCCGTCGGGGTACGCGGTGACGTCGACGTCCCGGACGACGCGGGCGACTTCGAGGCGTACGCGGTCGGGGGCGGCCGCGAGGACCCGGACGCCCGGCGGGGAGGTCACCTCGTAGCCGCCGCCGCGCGCGGGCCGGTAGCGGACCTCGTGCGTGCCGTAGGCGCGGGTCTCGTCCTGGGAGCGGACGTTGCGCCAGCCGCCGCCGAACCGGCCCCGGCGGGCGGCGGCCCCGGCGAGCGCGGCGGCCACGGCGGCGTACTCCTCGCCGTCCCGGGGCCGGGTCAGCGCCTCCAGGTGGCGTCCGTAGAAGCCGGTGTCGAGCCGGGCGGGGTCCTGGACGTCGGGGTGGCGGAGCGAGGCGACGAGCAGGTCCCGGTTGGTGACGGGACCGTGGATGCGGGCGCGCTCCAGGACCCGGGCCAGCGTGCGCAGGGCGGCGGCCCGGGTGGGGGCGCTCACGACGACCTTGGCGAGCATGGCGTCGTAGTGCACGGGGACGGAGTCGCCGGAGGCGTAGCCGGTGTCGACCCGTACGCCCGGTCCGGCCGGGAACTCGAGGGCGTGCAGCACACCGGTCTGCGGGGTCCAGCCGGCGGCCGGGTCCTCCGCGTAGAGCCGGGCCTCGACGGCGTGGCCGCGGGGGGCCGGGGGCTCCGGGTCGAGGGCGGCGCCCTCGGCGACCGTGATCTGGAGGGCGACCAGGTCCACTCCGTGGATCTCCTCCGTCACCGGGTGTTCGACCTGGAGGCGGGTGTTCATCTCCAGGAAGTGGGCCCGGCCGTCGGCGACCAGGAACTCGACGGTGCCGGCGCCGACGTAGCCGACGGCCTTCGCGGCCGCCGCCGAGCGCGCGTACAGCTCGTCGACGAGCGCGGGCGGCAGGCCGGGCGCCGGGGCCTCCTCGACGACCTTCTGGTGGCGGCGCTGGAGGGAGCAGTCGCGGGTGCCGAGGGTCCACACGGTGCCGTGGGTGTCGGCGAGGATCTGCACCTCGACGTGGCGGCCGTTCTCCACGTACGGCTCGACGAACACCTCGCCGTCCCCGAAGGCGCTCGCCGCCTCGGCCGAGGCCGCCGCCAGCTCCCCTTCCAGGGCGGCGAGTTCGCGGACGACGCGCATGCCGCGGCCGCCGCCGCCGGCCGCCGCCTTCACCAGGACCGGCAGGTCGGCCTCGGTGACGTCGGTGAGCGGCCGGACGCCCATGAGCTCCTTCGCGCGGGTCTTCGACGCCATGGCCTCGATCGCCTCCGGCGGCGGCCCGATCCACACCAGGCCCGCGTCGATCACGGCCCGCGCGAACGCCTCGTTCTCGGAGAGGAATCCGTAGCCGGGGTGGACGGCGTCGGCGCCCGCCGCGAGGGCGGCCGCCACCACCAGGTCGCCCCGCAGATACGTGTCCGCGGGGGCCGTCCCCGGCAGGCGTACGGCCGCGTCGGCCTCCCGTACGTGCAGGGCCTCCGCGTCCGCGTCGGAGTACACCGCCACCGTCGCGATGCCGAGGTCACGGCAGGTGCGGAAGACCCGGCAGGCGATCTCGCCCCGGTTGGCGACCAGCACGCTGGAGATCGGTCGATCGGTCATCGGTGCCTCACATCCTGAAGACGCCGAAGCCGCCGCGCGCGCCTTCGACCGGTGCCGTGTGGATCGCGGACAGACAGAGCCCGAGGACGGTGCGCGTGTCGCGCGGGTCGATGACCCCGTCGTCGTACAACCGCCCGGACAGGAACAGCGGCAGCGACTCCGACTCGATCTGCGCCTCCACCAGGGCGCGCAGCCCCGCGTCGGCCTCCTCGTCGTAGGGCTGCCCCTTCGCCGCCGCCGAGGCGCGGGCGACGATCGACAGCACGCCGGCGAGCTGCTGGGGGCCCATGACGGCGGACTTGGCGCTCGGCCAGGCGAAGAGGAAGCGCGGGTCGTAGGCCCGGCCGCACATGCCGTAGTGCCCGGCGCCGTAGCTCGCCCCCATGAGGACGCTGAGGTGCGGCACCTTCGAGTTCGACACCGCGTTGATCATCATGGCGCCGTGCTTGATGATGCCGCCCTGCTCGTACTCCCTGCCGACCATGTAGCCGGTGGTGTTGTGCAGGAAGAGCAGCGGGATGTCGCGCTGGTTCGCGAGCTGGATGAACTGGGCGGCCTTCTGCGACTCGGCGGAGAAGAGCACCCCCTGGGCGTTGGCGAGGATGCCGACCGGGTAGCCGTGCAGACGCGCCCAGCCGGTCGTGAGCGAGGGCCCGTACAGCGGTTTGAACTCGTCGAAGTCGGAGCCGTCGACGATCCGGGCGATGACCTCGCGCGGGTCGAACGGGGTCTTGAGGTCGCCGGGGACGATCCCGAGCAGCTCCTCCTCGTCGTACTTCGGCGGCTCCACGAGCCCGGGGGCCGGATCGGGGTGCGCCTTGCGGTGGTTGAGGCGGGCGACGATCCGGCGGGCCTGGCGCAGGGCGTCCGGCTCGTCGAGGGCGTAGTGGTCGGCGAGTCCGCTGGTCCGCGCGTGCATCTCGGCGCCGCCGAGCGACTCGTCGTCGCTCTCCTCGCCCGTCGCCATCCTCACCAGCGGCGGCCCGCCGAGGAAGACCTTCGACCGCTCCTTGATCATCACGGTGTGGTCGGACATGCCGGGGACGTACGCCCCGCCGGCCGTCGAGTTGCCGAAGACGACCGCGATCGTCGGGATGCCGGCGGCGGAGAGGCGGGTGAGGTCGCGGAAGAGCGCGCCGCCCGGGATGAAGATCTCTTTCTGGGAGGGAAGATCCGCGCCGCCGGACTCGACGAGCGAGATGACCGGCAGCCGGTTGGCGTACGCGATCTCGTTGGCCCGCAGCGCCTTCTTCAGGGTCCACGGGTTGGAGGCGCCGCCGCGCACGGTGGGGTCGTTGGCGGTGATCAGGCACTCGACGCCCTCGACCACCCCGATACCGGTGACCAGCGAGGCGCCCACCGGGTAGTCGCTGCCCCAGGCGGCGAGCGGGGACAGCTCCAGGAACGGCGAGTCCGGGTCGACGAGCAGCTCGATCCGCTCGCGGGCGAGCAGCTTGCCGCGCCGCCGGTGCCGCTCCGTGTACTTCTCGCCGCCGCCGGCGAGCGCCTTGGCGTGCTCGGCGTCGAGCGCGGCCAGCTTCTCCAGCATGGCGTCCCGGGCGGCGGTGTAGTCGGGCCCGCCGGTGTCGAGGGCGGAGGGGAGGACGGTCACAGCAGTACCTCCGGAAGGTCGAGGTGGCGGGAGCGCAGCCACTCCCCGAGGGCCTTGGCCTGCGGGTCGAAGCGGGCCCGGGAGGCGACGCCCTCGCCGAGGATCCCGGCGACGGTGAAGTTCAGCGCCCTGAGGCGGGGCAGCACATGACGGGTGACCGGGAGTTCTCTCGTCTCGGGGAGCAGTTCCCGGAAGAGGTCGACGGTGAGGGTGTGGGCGAGCCAGCGCCACTCCTCGTCCGTGCGCACCCACACGCCGACGTTGGCGTCGCCGCCCTTGTCGCCGCTGCGGGCCCCGGCGATCCGCCCCAGTGGCAGCCTCCGGACCGGCCCGGGCGGCAGCGGCGGCGGAAGCTCCGGTTCGGGCACGGGATCCGGTACGGAGGCGAGGGCCCGGCTCCTCGGCGGCGGGGGGACGGGGACGCGGGTCCCGTCCGGCAGCACCGCCGTGTGCGGGACCTCGCCGACGGGCACGTACACGCTCTCGAAGACCCCGTAGGGGTCGCCCTTCCCGGGCGGGGCGGTGACGTGGAAGCCGGGGTAGCTCGCGAGGGCCAGCTCGATCGCGGCCCCGGTCAGGGTGCGGCCGACCTTCTCGGGGTCGGGGTCGCGGACCACCAGCCGCAGCAGGGCGCTCGCGGTCTCCTCGGTGGCCGCGTCCTCGCGGTCGGTGCGCACCAGCTCCCAACGCACGTCGCGCGGGGCCGCCTTGGCCAGGGCGTCGTCGACCTGGGCGCGCACCAGGGCCGCCTTCGCCTCGATGTCGAGACCGGTGAGCACGAAGACGACCTCGTTGCGGAAACCGCCGAGCCGGCACAGCCCCGCCTTGAGCGTCGGCGGCGGCGCCTCGCCCCGCACGCCGTCGATCCGGACCCGGTCCTGGCCCTCCTGCGTGAGCCGTACGGTGTCGAGCCGGGCGGTCACGTCGGGCCCGGCGTAGCGGGCGCCGGCCGTCTCGTAGAGGAGCTGCGCGGTGACGGTTCCGACGTCGACGAGACCGCCCGTGCCCGGGTGTTTGGTGATGACGGCGCTGCCGTCGGCGCGCAGCTCGGCGAGCGGGAAGCCGGGGCGGCGGAGGGCGGCCGGGTCGTGGCCGGTGAAGAAGGCGTAGTTGCCGCCGGTGGCCTGGGTGCCGCACTCCAGGACGTGCCCGGCGACGACCGCGCCCGCCAGCTCGTCGTACGCCTCCGGCCCCCACCCGAAGAACCACTGCGCGGGCCCGGTGACGAGCGCCGCGTCGGTGACCCGGCCGGTGACGACCACATCGGCGCCCGCGCCGAGGCAGGCGGCGATGCCGGCGCCGCCGAGGTAGGCGTTGGCGGCCAGGACGTCCGGCCCGGGCGGCAGCCGGTCGCCCTCCACGTGGGCGATCCGGGCGGGGACGCCCAGCCGGGCGGCGAGGGCGCGCAGGGCCTCGGCGAGACCGGCCGGGTTGAGGCCGCCCGCGTTGGCGACGATCCGCACCCCGCGCTCGTGGGCGAGGCCGAGGCCCTCCTCCATCTGGCGCAGGAAGGTCTTCGCGTAACCGGCGGACGGGTCCTTGAGGAGGTCCCGGCCGAGGATGAGCATGGTCAGTTCGGCGAGGTAGTCGCCGGTGAGGACGTCGAGCTCCCCGCCGGTGAGCATCTCGCGGACCGCGTCGAAGCGGTCGCCGTAGAACCCGGAGGCGTTGCCGATCCGCAGGATCACGACCGGGCCCCCTTCGGGGCGCGCCCCCGGCCCGCCGGACCGGCGAATGCCTGGGCGATGGCCAGCCACGCCTCGGCGTCGGGCCCGTGCGCGACGAGCGCGGTGTCGGCGCGGTGCACGCGCTGGGTGACCAGGAGGCAGAAGTCGAGGGCCGGTCCGGTGACCGCCTGCGGGGCGTCCTCGGGCCCGAACGACCAGACCGCGTCGCCGGACACCCCGTCGGGCGCGGTGAGTTCGAGGCGGAAGGGGTCGGCGGGCGGGGTGAGGCCGCGCACCAGATAGGCGTAGTCGCGGGCCCGCAGCCCGATCCAGGCCACGTGCCGCAGCCGCGCCGTCGGCGCCCGTACGACTCCGAGGGCGTCGGCCACGTCCTGCCCGTGCGCCCAGGTCTCCATGAGCCGGGCGGTGGCGAGCGACACGGCGCTCATCGGGGGCCCGTACCAGGGGAACCGGGTCCCGGGCGGCGCCTCCCGCAGCACCCGGTGCAGCCGCTCGCGGCCGTCCCGCCAGCGGGCGAGCAGCACACCGGGCGCGAGCGCCGCGCCCTCCTCGGCCCCCTCGTCGACGAAGCGGTCGGGTGCGGCGAGCGCCTTCTCGACCTCGACGGCGAACGCCCCGGGATCGGTCGCGGCCAGCAGCGCCGCCGCGTCGGTCCAGGCGAGATGCGCGATCTGATGGGCGACCGTCCACCCGGCCGCGGGCGTCGCCGCCGCCCACCGCTCCTCGCTCAACTCCCGTACGAGGAGGTCGAGCTCCTCGCTCTCGGCACGCAGGTCGGCAAGAACGCCGGCGGGGTCGGACACGGAGCGCTCCCCTCGGGGACGGGCGGGTCACGGACGTGCGTGAGGAGCATGGCAGCCGGGCCAGAAACAATCAAGCGTGCTTGCTTTAAAGATTCGGTGCGCGCGGGGGCGGGACTCCGAGCCGGAGCCGGCCGGGGTCCGAGCCCGGGGGACGCGCCGCGTTCTCCGGGGTCAGGCCGCGCGGCGGGGGCGGGCGACCAGTTCACCGCCGCAGTTGGGGCAGATGTCGGCCATCGCGTCGGCGCAGGGCACGCAGAAGGTGCACTCGTACGTACAGATCCGGGCGGGGGCGTCGACGGGCAGGGTGGTCGTCTCGCAGCGTTCGCAGCGTTCGCGCATCTCAAGGGCCATGCCCTCATCCTGCGGACGGCCCGCGCGCCGGGAAACCGGCTGCGGGCCAAAGATCAACGGGATCGGGACACCTGGGTCCGCACGGCCCCCATGCTGGCCGCGATGACCAGCGCGATCGCGAGCGCGTCCGTCAGACCCAGCGCCTGGTGGAGGACGAGGAAGCCGGCGGTGGCGGCGATGGCCGGTTCCAGACTCATGAGGATGGCGAAGGTGGGCGCCGGGAGGCGGCGCAGGGCGAGGAGTTCGAGGGTGTAGGGCAGCACCGAGGACATCAGCGCGACGGCGAGGCCGAGGCCGATCGTCGACGGGACGAGCAGCCGGTCACCCGCCTCCACGATGCCGAAGGGCAGGCTGAGGACCGCGCCGAAGGCCATCGCCAGGGCCAGACCGTCGGCCTGCGGGAAGCGGCGGCCGGTGCGGGCGCTGAAGACGATGTACGTGGCCCACATCGCGCCCGCCGCGAGGGCGAAGCCCGCACCGGCCGGATCGAGCCGGTCGAAGCCGCCGCCGCTGAGCAGGACGACGCCGCCGAGGGCGAGGCCCGCCCACAGGAGGTTCACCAGGCGGCGCGAGGCGAACACGGACAGGGCGAGCGGGCCGAGCACCTCCAGGGTGACGGCGGCGCCGAGCGGGATCCGGTCGACCGCGAGGTAGAAGAGGATGTTCATGCCGGACATGGCGGCGCCGAAGGCGAGCACGGTGCCCCAGTCGGCACGGCCGTAACCCCTGACCTTGGGGCGGCAGACGGCCAGCAGGACGACGGCGGCCAGCACGAGTCGCAGGGTGACGACGCCGAGGGCGCCGGCCCGGGGCATGAGCAGCACGGCGAGCGCGGAGCCGAACTGGACGGACAGACCCCCCGCCACGACGAGGGCGACGGGCCCGAGGCGCCCGGCCCGCCCGGGCGCGGGGGCGGGCGCGGCAGCGGCCTGGGCGCCGGGGACGGCGGCCGAGGCCGCGGCGGGTATGTCCTTGACCGGGCTGTCCACCGGCGTACTCCTTGCCTAGCTGCTCTTGCTGTCGCTGTTGCTATTTGTTGCTGCCGTCGATCATGAGTCCATTACGTTGGACCGTGCAGTCCAGAGTAATGGACTCCCCCGGTCTTTCTTCGCCACCCCTCCCCTCTCACGCTACGAGCCGCCGCGCGGCGCGTGAAATGCCGATTGCGCTGCGGTTATGCTCCGCACGCATGAGCCGTACGAGCATCGAGCTCCGCCACCTCCGCTGCTTCCTCGCCATCGCCGACGAGGGCAGCCTCACCCGGGCCGCCGTCCGCCTCCACCTCACCCAGCCCGCCGTCTCCCGCACCCTCGCCGCCCTGGAGAAGCACCTCGGCGCCCGGCTCGTCGACCGCTCCACCCACCATCTCGCCCTCACCCCCGAGGGCCGGGCCTTCCACGAGCGGGCCGCCGCCGCGGTCGCCGCCTTCGACACGGCCGTCGACCCCGACCGGCTGCACCACCGGCCCCTCCGCCTCGGCCACGCCTGGTCGGCCTTCGGCCCGTACACCACACCCCTCCTGCGCCGCTGGCGGCACGACCACCCCGAAACGCCCCTGGAACTGCTCCGCGTCGACGACCGCACGGCCGGACTGCTGCGCGGTGAGGTCGACGCGGCGCTGCTGCGGGGCCCGGTGGAGATCCCGGGCCTGGCCACCGAGGAACTGCTCACCGAGGGCCGGGTGGCCGCCCTGCCGGCCGACGGCCCGCTCGCCGCGCGGCCGTCGCTGGTCCTGGCGGACCTGTCCGCCGAGACGGCGATCCTCAACCCGGTCTCCGGCACCACCACCCTCGACCTCTGGCCGGCCGGGGCCCGCCCCCGCTCCACCCTGACCGTCGCCAACACCGACGACTGGCTCGCCGCGATCGCCGCGGGCCGCGGCATCGGCGTCTCGGCCGCCTCCACGGCCGCCCTCCACCCGCACCCCGGCGTCGTCTACCGCCCCCTCACCGACGCCCCGCCCCTCCCCGTCCTCCTCGCCTGGCGGGACACCGCCCGTCACCCGGCGACCGGGGCCCTGCTGGAGCTGGCCCGGCGGATCGCCCGCGAACCGTGGTGAATTCGGCGAACCGCCGTCACCAAGCCGTGAAGCTCGGGCGGGACCCTGGGGCTCACCACAGCACGTCCGCGCTTCGTCATCGGGGGAGCATCGCCATGAGCACCGTTCGCAGAGACACCGCCACCGGAACCGCCGTCCTCCTCGTGGCCCTGTCCGCCCTCGCCCTCACCGCCTGCGGCCCCTCCGAGGACGGCGCCGCCCCACCGGCCGCGCCCACCGCCCCGACCACGTCGCCGGTGAAGCCCGCCCCGACCACGCCGCCCGCGAAGCCGTCGACCGACCCCGACGCCGACGTCTTCCCGTGCAGCACCTTCGACGTGACCTTCAGCGCCCACCTGGCCGAGCCCACCACCAGCAGCTACCTGCTGAAGATCACCAACAAGAGCGGCAAGCCGTGCCGGGTGCTCGGCCACCCCGTCGTCACCTACGGCGAGCTCGACGGAGCGGCCACGGAACGCGGCGAGGCCCCCGCCCTCGAGGACGCCATCCGGCTCGCACCGGGCCGGTCGGCCTACGCCGGCCTCATGGGCGGCCCGCTCACCGCGCAGAGCAAGACCGTCCCGTACATCCGCATGACCCTGACCACCGATTCGGACCTGGAGCAGGCGCCGCTCAAGGCCACCACGCCCGGCCTCCACGTCACGCCGGACAAGGACTCCGTCACGCCGTGGGTCGACAACGCCGAGGACGCGCTCAGCCTCTAGGCGGCGTACGCGAGGCCCGGCGGCCGGCGGCGCAGACGCCCGCCACCGCTGACCTGACGCCCGGTCACTCGTCCAGCGCCTCCGCCAGGACCTCCGCCAAGTGCCGTGGGTGCCGGCGCGGCGCCAGGTGGGTGATCTGGGTGCGGCAGGAGTAGCCGTCGGCGAGGATGACGGCGTCCCGGTGCGCGGTCCGCAGCGCGGGCAGAAGCTGGTCCTCGGCGCAGGCGACGGACACCGCGTAGTGGCCGGGCTCGAAGCCGAAGTTGCCGGCCAGGCCGCAGCAGCCGCCCGACAGCTCACCCTCCAGGCCCGCCTGTTCGCGGAGGCGGCGGTCGGCCGTGTCGCCCAGGACGGCGTGCTGGTGGCAGTGGGTCTGCCCGGTGACCGGGCGGTCGAGGCGCGGCGGGGTCCAGTCGGGGGCGAGTTCGGCCAGGGCCTCGGCGAAGGTGCGGACGGAGGCGGCGAGGCGGGTGGCGCGCGGATCGTCCGGGAGGAGTTCGGGCAGGTCGGTGCGCAGGGTCGCCGCACAGGAGGGCTCCAGGACCACGACGGGCCGCCCGCCCCGGCCCAGGCCGCCGCCCCCGCCGCCGTCCGCGCCCGGGCCGCCCTCCATGTCACCGCCCTCGCCCACGGCCTGGTCCATCACGTCGAGCGTGCGGCGCATCACCCGCCGGGCCGTGTCGAGGCGGCCCGTCGAGACGTAGGTGAGCCCGCAGCAGACCCGGCCGGGCGGCAGGGCCACCCCGAGACCGGCGGCCTCCAGGACCCGTACCGCCGCCCGGCCCACCTCGGGCGCCAGGTGGTCGGTGAAGGTGTCCGGCCACAGGGTGAGGGCCGGCACCCGGTCCGAGGCCCGCTCGCCGAACCAGGACACGAAGGACCGCCGCGCGACCCGGGGCATCGTCCGCTCCGGGGCGACGCCCGCGAGCCGGGCCGCGTAGGGCAGGCGCAGGGCCGTGTTCAGGCCCCGCCCGAACAGGTCGAGCCAGCGCGGCAGGCCGCCCATCGTCCAGTGCGAGCGGGGCCGCTTCAGCGCCCGGAGCGGGCCCGCGTAGTAGCCCGCCAGGAACTCCGCCTTGTACGCGGCCATGTCGACGCCCACCGGGCAGTCGCTGCGGCAGCCCTTGCAGGACAGGCACAGGTCGAGCGCTTCGTGGACCTCCTCCGCACGCAGGCCGCCCGTGACGGTCTCGCCGAGCGCCATCTCGTGCAGCAGCCGCGCCCGCCCCCGGGTCGAGTGCCGCTCCTCCCCCGTCGCCCGGTACGAGGGGCACATCACCCCGGGTCCGGAACTCGGGCCGTCCACACGGCACTTGGCGACGCCGACGCAGCGGGCGGCCTGCCGTCCGAGGACGGCCACCCGCTCCGGCGCGCCCCGCCGCCCGGACTCCCGGCCCACGAGCGGCAGCCCGGTGAACCGCAGCCCGGAGTCCAGCGGTTCGGGCCGCACCAGCATGCCGGGGTTGAGCCCGCCGTCCGGGTCCCACAGGTCCTTGACCTCGCCGAACAGGGCGACGAGCTCCTCCCCGTACATCCTCGGCAGCAGCTCGGCCCGCGCCTTGCCGTCGCCGTGCTCGCCGGAGAGCGAGCCGCCGTGGGCGACGACGAGGTCGGCGACCGCCTCGGAGAACCGGCGGAAGTCCCGTACGCCCGGCTCCGTCCACAGGTCGAAGTCGATCCGCACATGGACACAGCCGTCACCGAAGTGGCCGTACGGGGTGCCCCGCAGCCCGAACTCCCGCAGCAGGGAGCGGAATTCCCGCAGATACGCGCCGAGCCGGGCCGGCGGCACCGCGCAGTCCTCCCAGCCCGGCCACGCCTCCGTGCCGTCCGGCATCCGGGTCGCCGTCCCGGCCGCGTCCTCCCGGATCCGCCACAGCGCCCGCTGCCCCGCCGGATCGCGCACCACGGCGGTGCCGACCGCGTCCGCCGCCCGCACCAGGGCCGAGGCCGCGCCCTCCCCGTCCACCTCGCAGAAGAGCCAGGCCGCGCCCCGGGGCAGCCCCTCGGCGCCCCGCACCAGGTCCGCCGCCATGCCCTCCACGGTGAGCGGCCCGTACGGCAGGAGCCCGGCCGCCGCGTCCGCCGCCGCGCTCTCGTCGGCGTACCCGAGGACCACCAGGATTCTCTCCGCGGGAAGCGGCACCAGGCGCAGTTCCGCCTCCGTCACCACGCCGAGCGTGCCCTCGCTGCCGCAGAAGGAGCGGGCGACGTCCGTGCCGCGCTCGGGCAGCAGCGCGTCGAGGGCGTAACCGGAGATCCGGCGCGGCAGCCCGGCCGGGTAGCCGGTCCGCAGCGGCGCGAGCCGGCGGCCCACCAGGTCCAGGAGCCCGGGCGGCGCGCCCCGCCCGTCCGGCCCCGGCGTCAGCCGCTCACCCCGGTACGTCACCACATCCAGCGAGCGCACGTTGTCCGCCGTGGTCCCCCAGGCGACCGAGTGCGCACCGCACGCGTTGTTGCCGATCATCCCGCCGAGGGTGCAGCGGCTGTGCGTGGACGGGTCGGGTCCGAAGGTCAGCCCGAACGGGCGGGCCGCCTCCCGCAGCCGGTCGAGGACGAGCCCCGGCTGCACGATCGCCGTCCGCGCCTCCGGATCGAGCAGGACGAGCTCGTTCATGTGCCGTGTGAAGTCGAGCACGACGCCCGTGCCGGTGGCCTGGCCGCCGATCGAGGTCCCCGCGCCGCGCGCGACGACCGGTGTCCCGTGCGCCCGGCACACCGCCAGGGCGGCGGCCACGTCGTCGGCGTCGCGCGGAGCCACCACACCGACCGGCACACGCCGGTAATTGGAGGCGTCCATGCTGGTCAGGGCGCGTGCCGTGACGGAGAGGTCGACCTCTCCCGCGACGGCGGAGCGCAGGTCGGCGGCCAGTTCCCGGGCATGATCGTCGTGTGTTCCCACAAGCCCAGGATGTCTCAGTGCTCGTCTCATCCGGCGGACATCCCGCGACCGGCCCCGCCGTGAACCGATACGCTCCGCCTCGTGGCCGATATCCAGATTCCCGCTGACATCAAGCCCGCCGACGGCCGTTTCGGCGCGGGCCCCTCCAAGGTGCGTACGGAGGCGCTGGACGCCCTGGCCGCCACGGGCACCTCCCTCCTCGGCACGTCCCACCGCCAGGCTCCGGTCAAGAACCTGGTCGGCGAGGTGCGTGCCGGCATCCGTGACCTCTTCTCGCTGCCCGAGGGCTACGAGGTGATCCTGGGCAACGGCGGATCGACCGCCTTCTGGGACATCGCGACCCACGGTCTGATCGAGAACAAGTCCCAGCACCTCACCTTCGGCGAGTTCTCCTCCAAGTTCGCGAAGGCCGCGAAGCTGGCCCCGTGGCTGGCCGAGCCGACCGTGATCTCCTCCGAGCCGGGCACGCACCCGGAGCCGGTGGCCGAGGCGGGCGTCGACGTCTACGCGTACACCCACAACGAGACCTCCACCGGTGTCGCCGCCCCGCTGAAGCGGGTCGCGGGCGCCGACGAGGGCGCGCTCGTCCTGGTCGACGCGACCTCGGGCGCCGGCGGTCTGCCGGTCGACATCGCCGAGACGGACGTCTACTACTTCGCCCCGCAGAAGTCCTTCGCCGCCGACGGCGGCCTGTGGCTGGCCGCGTTCTCGCCGGCCGCCCTGGAGCGGGCGCAGCGGATCCACGCGTCCGGCCGGCACATCCCGGAGTTCTTCAGCCTGCCGACCGCGATCGACAACTCGCTGAAGAACCAGACGTACAACACCCCGGCGCTCGCGACCCTCTTCCTGCTCAACGAGCAGCTCAAGTGGATCAACGGCCAGGGCGGTCTGGACTGGGCCGTGGCCCGGACGAAGGAGTCCTCGCAGGCGCTGTACACCTGGGCCGAGGAGTCCAAGTACGCGACGCCGTTCGTCACCGACCCGGCGAAGCGCTCGCAGGTCATCGGCACGATCGACTTCGCGGACGAGATCGACGCGGCCGCGGTCGCCAAGGTTCTGCGCGCCAACGGCATCGTGGACACCGAGCCGTACCGCAAGCTGGGCCGCAACCAGCTCCGCATCGCGATGTTCCCGGCGATCGACCCGGCGGACGTGCGGGCGCTGACGGCCTGCATCGACCACGTCATCGAGAAGCTCTGACCTTCTCGCGTACGAAGGGCCCGGCGGCGGACACGACCGACGCCGGGCCCTTCGCCGTGTCGGTGTCCGGCTGTCTCCGGCGGCTTCAGCCGGTCAGCCCGCCTGCGCCTTCACGTGGTCGATCACCGCGTTGAACTCGGCCGTCGGCGAGAACTCCACGACGTCGGTGTCCTCCAGGGCCTCCGGCGCGTGCCCGGGCCCCCAGTAGTACGCCTGCCCGGCCTCGTACATCTCCTCGCCCGTGGCCGTCCGCATCCTGATCCGGCCCTTGAGGAGATAGCCCCAGTGCGGGCACTGGCACAGGTCGCCCTCCAGGCCCTTGAGGGCCGGCGCCATGTCGGTGCCCTTCGGGAGGTGGATGAAGGCGACGGTCATGTCACCGCCGGCCTCCTGCATGCGGAAGTCCAGTCCGTCGCCCTCCATGGCGACCGGTGTCTGCCCGCGCGTGAATGCCGTCATGACTCCTCCGCACTCTCGGTCCCCGCGGTGCTCTCGGTCCCCTCCGCCCGCTCTTCGTCTCCTTCCAGTCTCGACCCGGGGGCGCGCCGGGTCGACGCGGGCGCCCGGAGGAGGCGAAAGGGCCTGGTCAGTCGCGGCGGCGCAGGAGACGCTTCCCGCCGATGACGGCGACGGTGGCCAGGCCGAGGACGAGGAAGCCGGTGGTGACGTCCCCCTCCTCGCCCGGCGTGCCCGCCGCGCCCCCGCCGGGGGACTTCGCGTCGCCGCCGGGGGTGGTGCGGCCGGGGGCCGGGGTGGCGCCCGGCCGGTCGACGCGGATCACCCGGCTCTGTCCCCCCTCCGAGCCGAACATGAGGGCCGAGCCGTCCCGCGTGTACGTGACGGATTCCGCCTGCCCCTGGAAGGGCGCGCCGACGGACGTGCCCGCGCCGGCCGGGCGGCCGTCCTTCCAGGCGTACTCCTCGGCCAGGAGGTAGCCGCGCAGGACGAGCCGGTCGCCGGACGGGGAGAAGGCGCCGTCGGTGACCCATGGCACCTCGGCGATCCGCCGGAAGACGTTGGTCCGGGAGGCGGACAGGCGCGCGGGGCCCTCGTAGAGGCCGCCGCCGGCCTTGTTCTTGCTGGCGATGTAGACCCGGCCGGTCTTCGGATGGACCATCAGGGCCTCGGCGTCGCGGGCCCCGTCGGCGTACCGCACGTCGTACTGCGTGGCCCGCACGGTCTGGTCGCGCAGCTCCTTCGGCTCGGGGAAGCGGTAGATCCAGACGTGGTCCCAGGTGCCGTCGAGGTTGTCGCCGATGTCGCCGACGTAGACGCTCCCGTCGGGGCCGACGGAGATCGCCTCCATGTCGCGGGGGGTGCCGACGCCCTTCAGGGTGAGGGTGGCGACCGTCCGCCCGGTGCGGGAGTCGACGCCGTAGATCAGCGGCGCGTCCTGGTCGTTGTGCGTCCAGTAGATCCCGGGGTGGGCCCGGCTGGCGGCGAGACCGCTGGACTCGGTGATCCGGGGGTCCTGGAGGGTGAAGTCCCGGTCGGCGTCGCCGCCTTCCACCGCCGCGGCGGGGGCGGTGGCGGCGAGGACGGCGAGGGCCGCGGCCCCGAGCACGCGCAACACAGCAGTTCGCATGCCCTCCAGCCTGCCACGGCGGCGGCACCGGCCCGCCGGGCCGCGTTCCCTGGTGGCCGGGATCACGTCACCGCCCCGCTCCGCCCCGGTCGGGCGTCGGTGATGATGTCCTCCATGCGTTTTCTGTTCGTCGGCGACAGCATGACCATCGGACGCGCCGGCGACTTCACCTGGCGCTATCGGATGTGGCGGCACCTGGAGGCGGTGCTGCCCGGCGGGTACGAGATCGTCGGCCCGCGCTCCGCGCTGTACGAGGCCGCGACGGACGCCGCGACCTCCCACGCCTACGCCGACCCGGAGTTCCCCGCCGCCGCGCGCCGCCATCTGGCCGGATGGGGCGAGGGCTGGCTGCACATGGCGCCGCTCGTCGGCGAGACGGTGGCGCGGACCCGCGCCGACGTGCTGCTGATCTCGCTCGGCCTGATCGATCTCGGCTTCTACACCAACAGCGACCAGACGGCCGGGAACGTCCGCGCCTTCCTGGCCGCCGCCCGCGCCGCCAACCCGCGCGTCCGCGCCGTGCTTCTGCCCGTCATACCGAACATACGGGCCACCTACGACGCCCCCTTCGCCGCCGAATGCGTCCGCTTCAACGAGCTGCTCGCGAAGACGGTCGCGGACCTGGACACGGCGTCCTCGCCGCTGCTCCTGGCGTCGGTCCCGGAGTCGTACGCCATCGACCACGACACCTACGACGGCACCCACCCCGGCCCGACCGGCGAGCACAAACTGGCGGCGGCCTTCGCGACCGCCCTCCACCAGGCGTGGGGGGTGGGCGGGCCGTACCGGGGCCTGCCGGCCGGCCTCCCCGCCGGCCGGCCTGCCGACAGGCCGAGCGAGGGTTGAGCTAGCCCGCGACGGCGTCGACCTCGATCTCGACCAGCCACTCGGGATCGATGAACCGCGAGACCTCCACGAAGGTGGTCACCGGCCGCACGGCGCCGAACCGTTCGCCGTGCGCCCTGGCCGCCTCCTTCCAGGTCGTGATGTCGGTGAGCATGATCCGGGTCCGTACGACGTCGTCGAGCGAGGACCCGGCGGCCTTGAGGGCCGCCTCGGCGATGTCGATGCAGCGCACGGTCTGCGCGTGGACATCGCCGACACCGGCGGTTCCGCCGCCCTCGGCGATGGGCGCGGTGCCGGCGACGGCGATGTGGGCGCCCTTGCGGACGGCCCGGGAGAAGCCGATCTCCGGTTCGAGCGGCGATCCTGAACTGACGTTCTGCCTGGCGTTGTTCATGCCGCCATGATGCCCGGAGGTCCTTCGGCGCCGAGGCCCGGGCGGGACCGGCGCCGCCGTCACCAGGCGAATGCCTCCGGCGACGGGCCCGGGCCGGGGAAGATCTCGTCCAGGGAGGCCAGGAGCTCCTCGCCGAGCGTCAGCTCCAGGGCGCGCAGGGCGCCCTTCAACTGCTCCGGCGTGCGCGGGCCGATGATCGGGCCCGTCACCCCCGGCCGGGTCAGCAGCCAGGCCAGCGCCGTCTCACCCGGGTCGAGGCCGTGCTCGTCCAGCAGGTCCTCGTACCGCTGGATCCGCTCCCGCGTCGCCGGGTCCGCGAGCACGCCCGCACTCCGGCCGCCCGCGCGGCGGCCCTCCTGCACCGACTTGCGGAGGACGCCGCCGAGCACGCCCCCGTGCAGCGGGGACCACGGGATGACCCCGAGCCCGTACTCCTCGGCCGCCGGGATCACCTCCATCTCGGCACGCCGCTCGAAGAGGTTGTAGAGGCACTGCTCGCTGACCAGGCCGACCATCCCGCGCCGCGCGGCGGCCTCGTTGGCCTGGGCGATCTTGTAGCCGGGGAAGTTGGAGGAACCGGCGTAGAGGATCTTGCCCTGCTGGATCAGCACGTCGACCGCCTGCCAGAGCTCCTCGAAGGGGGTCAGCCGGTCGATGTGATGGAACTGGTAGAGGTCGATGCGGTCCGTGCCGAGCCGCTTGAGGCTGCCCTCGACGGCACGGCGGATGTTCACGGCGGAGAGCCGGTCGTGGTTGGGCCAGACCTGCCCCTCCCCGCCCATGTTCCCGTACACCTTCGTCGCCAGGACCACCTTGTCGCGGCGCGAGGGGTCCTTCGCGAACCAGGAACCGATGATCTCCTCGGTGCGGCCCTTGCCCGCGGTCTGCCCGTAGACGTTCGCCGTGTCGAAGAGGTTGAGGCCCGCGTCGAGCGCGGCGTCCATGATGGCGTGACTGGTGGCTTCGTCCGTCTGCGGTCCGAAGTTCATCGTCCCGAGGACGAGCCGGCCGACCTTGAGTCCCGTGCGTCCGAGCTGCGTGTACTCCATGACGCCCCAGCCAACGCCTTCGAGCGCACTCGAAGCAAGGGCTGCGCCCTCGACGCAGGGGCTGTCCACGGCTCGCCGGGGAGGGCGACGGCTCGCGGGGCCTGCTGGGGGCTACTGGCCGGTCACCGACGCCACCGCGATGATCGCGAACATCAGGACGAGCACACCGGCCATGATCCGGTTACGGGTCTTCGGGTCCACCCTTCGAGGTTAACCCGCCGGTCGGGCCGCCCCGCCCAGGGGCCAGGTGGCGACCGTCTCATAGCGGGGCCGCGCCCCCGGCGCACCGCCGCCGGGCAGGTTGCTGCGGACGAGGGCGAGCTCCGCGACCTCCCACCGGGAGCCCTCGAAGGACTCCAGGGCGGTGACGAAGGGCCGCAGGTCGAGGTCGGCGGCGCGGGACCGGGCGACGGTGAGGTGGGCCCGGTAGCGGCGGTGCTCGTCCATCGGCACCCCGGCCCGGCGGGCGGCGGCGTCGGCGCGCTCGGCGAGCAGCCGCATCTCGTCCAGGCCGCCCGCCGCCCCCGTCCACAGCACCGCCCGGCCGAAGTGGCCGCCGCCGTGCAGCCGCAGCGGGAAGGGCGAGGTGCGGCCGGCGGCCCGCCCGAGCCGGGCCGTGAGGTCCGGCAGCAGGGCCTCGTCGACCTCGCCCATGAAGGCGAGGGTGAAGTGCCAGCCGGGCCGGGAGGTCCAGCGCAGCCGGTCGGCGCCGGGCAGGCGCCCGAGGAGGTCCACCTCCCGGGCGAGCTCGGTGAGCTGGGCGGGCGGCGGGAGGACGGCGGCGAAAAGCCTCATGGGACGAGTGTGGCAGGGCTAGGGTCGGCGGGATGGACACCGGGAACAGGACCCAGATCAGGATCAGGCAGGGCGCGGCGGAGGACGTCCCCGCGATGCTCGCGATATTCGACAGCGCCGTGGTGTGGCTCAACGGGCAGGGCATCACCGCGCAGTGGGGCACCGAGCCGTTCAGCGCGCGGCCCAGGACGGTGGAGCTGATCGAGCGGATCGTCGTCGAGGGCACGCCGTGGATCGCCGAGATCGACGGGGTGCCGGCGGGCACGCTCACCCTGACCCCGCACCCCGGCTCGTACGTGGCCCCGGCCGGCGAGCCGGAGCGCTATGTCCGCTTCCTCGCCACCGACGGCCGCTTCCACGGCCACGGGGTCGGCGCGGCCCTCCTCGCCCACGCCGCCGAGGAGACCCGCCGCGCGGGCGTCCCGCTGCTGCGGGTGGACTGCTTCGCGGGCAGCGAGGGACGCCTGGTGCGGTACTACGAGCGCCAGGGCTTCACCCCCACGGAGTCGTTCACGGTCGGCGACTGGCCGGGCCAGGTCCTGGAACGGCGGGTCTGACCCGCCGTTCCAGCACCTGCGCCGGGGGTCCGCCGATCAGCCGTGGAAGGTGATGTAGCCGTTCCCGTCGCGGTCGTTGCCGCTCTTGGTGTACGCGTGCACGTCGGCGTAGGCGCCGCCCGGCTTGATCAACTTGATGGTGTCGCGGTCGTTGTTCCAGATGAAGTTGCAGTTGCTGCGGTAGGCGACGTTCTTGGCATCCGACTCGGTGCCGTAGTTGCCGCGCAGCGAGACGTAGTCGCCCGGCTGGAGGTAGTGGTTGATCCGGAAGACGTACGTGTTCCCGGTCGCGTCCTTCACGGTGTAGCCCTTGAGGTTCACCGTGGCCGTCCGGGAGTAGTTCTTGATCGTCACGAACTCGGCGGCCGTGTTGCCGCCCGAGCACCGATTGGAGTCCCGGCCCGGGGCGTCGTACTGGACACCCTTGATCTTGAGGGCCGAGGAGTACTCGGTGGCCTGGGCCGGAGCGGCGGAGGCGAGGGCGGCCAGGGTGCCGACGGCGAGGGCCGCGGCTATGGCGGAGCGCTTGCGCAAGAGGAACCTCCTGTGGTTCTTGAGCACTTGAGCGGCGCTCAACATACACAGAATCTTCACGTTCGCGCGGCGGAATGGTCAGATTCGGCCAGTCGGACATACGTGCGGAGACGGGTACGAGAACGGGGCCGGGGCCCGTGAGGGCCCCCACCCCGTTACGCCGCCGTCGCCAGGCTCTCGCGGCGCTCGTGCGGGACGAAGCGGACGCTCGGGTGGCCGTGGTGCCAGCCGAGGGCCAGCTTCAGGCCGCCGACGCGGGCCAGGACCAGGCCGATCACGACCGCCGCCAGCAGCGAGACCAGGCCGCCGGTCGCGAAGCCGACGCGCGGGCCGTAGGTGTCGGTGACCCAGCCGAGCAGCGGGGCGCCGATCGGGGTGCCGCCGGCGAAGACCATCATGTAGAGGCTCATCACCCGGCCCCGCATCGCCGGGTCCGTCGCCATCTGGACCGCCGAGTTGGCGCTGACGTTGACCGTCAGGCCGATCATGCCGATCGGGACGAGCAGCAGCGCGAACAGCCAGAAGGACGGCGAGAGCGCCGCCGCGATCTCCAGGACGCCGAAGGCGCCCGCCGCGATCACCAGCATCCGCAGCCGGGTCGAGCCCCGCCGGGCGGCGAGCAGCGCGCCCGCGAGGGAGCCGGCCGCCATGAGGGTGTTCAGGAAGCCGTACGTACCGGCGCCGACGTGGAAGATCTCCTCCGAGAAGGCGGTCAGCCAGATCGGGAAGTTGAACCCGAAGGTGCCGATGAAGCCCACCAGGACGATCGGCCAGATCAGCTCCGGCCGCGCGGCCACGTAGCGCAGCCCCTCCCGGAGCTGGCCCTTGCCGCGCGGGGCGCGCTCCACCTTGTGGAGTTCGCTCGTCCGCATCAGCAGCAGGCCGGTGATCGGGGCGAGGAAGGACAGGCCGTTGAGGAGGAAGGCCCAGCCGCTGCCGACGGAGGCGATCATCAGGCCCGCGACGGCGGGGCCGACGAGCCGGGCCGACTGGAAGTTGGCCGAGTTCAGCGAGACGGCGTTGCGCAGGTGGCCGGGTCCGACCATCTCGGAGACGAAGGACTGGCGGGTCGGGTTGTCGACGACGGTGACCATGCCGAGGAGGAAGGCGACCAGGTAGACGTGCCAGACCTGGACGTGCCCGGACAGGGTCAGCACGGCGAGGGTCAGTCCGCACAGGCCGAGCGCGGCCTGGCTGGCGAGCAGGATGCGGCGCTTCGGGTAGCGGTCGGCGAGGACACCGCCGTACAGCCCGAACAGCAGCATCGGCAGGAACTGGAGCGCCGTCGTGACGCCGACGGCGGCGGCGGAGCCGGTGAGGCTCAGGACCAGCCAGTCCTGGGTGATCCGGGCCATCCACGTACCGGTGTTGGAGACGATCGCTCCGGTGAAGAACAGCCGGTAGTTCCGGATCGCGAGCGAGGAGAAGGTTCCCTGGCTCCGGGGGGTGCGCGGGTGCGCGTAGGTATCGGGTTTGTGGACGGGTGCGGAGTCTGCTCCGGGTCCCGTACTCAAAGTGCGTCGCCTCCTTGGCTCCGGGTCTACAGGTGGGCGAGCTTCTCCAGGACGGGGGCGGCCGCGCGCAGCTTGGCCCATTCGTCCTCGTCCAGGCCCTCGGCGAGGGTGGCCAGCCACGCGTTCCGCTTGCGGCGGGACTCCTCGAGCATGGCCTCGGCCCGCTCGGTCTGGCTGACCACCTTCTGCCGGCGGTCGTCGGGATGCGGCTCCAGCTTGACCAGGCCCTTGGCCTCGAGCAGCGCGACGATGCGGGTCATCGACGGCGGCTGTACGTGCTCCTTGCGGGCCAGCTCCCCGGGGGTGGCGCGGCCGCAGAGCGACAGGGTGCCCAGCACCGACATCTCGGTGGGGCTCAGCGATTCGTCGACGCGCTGGTGCTTCAGGCGCCGGCTCAGCCGCATGACGGCGCTGCGGAGGGCGTTCACGGCCGCGGCGTCGTCGGCGGTGCCGTGGGACAGGTCAGGCATGTTCCTTAGCGTAACTCATTACTCTAACTAAAGACCAATCGAAAACCTCTGGCCGACATTTGTCACCCATACGAGTGAGACCGATCCGAAAAGTGACGCACTCGGGCGGCTCATGGCGCGAACCTGACGGCATGGAATCGACCGTGCTCAGCCTGCGTATCGACGGAGAGCTGCTCGAACGGCTCCGCGGACACGCCGCCAGAAGAGGAATGAGCGTCCAGGACTATGTCGTCCGGACGCTCATTCGGGAGGATTTCGACGAGCGGTTCCAGACCGCCGTCGAGGAGACGGAGAAGTTCTACGGGGCGGCCGCGCGCCCCGCGGTCACGTGAGGCCGAGGGCCGGCATCGCGTAGTAGAAGACGAAGACCGCCGACACCACGTACATGGCCACGGGCACCTCGCGCCCCCGGCCGGCGGCGAGCCGCAGCACGCTGAAGGCGATGAAGCCGATGCCGATGCCGTTGGTGATCGAGTACGTGAACGGCATCATCAGCATCGCCAGGAAGGCCGGCACGGCGATGGTGAAGTCGCTCCAGTCGATCTCCTTGATCGACCCGGCCAGGATCAGGAAGCCGACCGCCAGCAGGGCGGGGGTCGCCGCCTGCGAGGGCACCATCGTGGCCAGCGGCGTGAGGAACAGCGCGACCGAGAACAGACCACCGGTCACCACCGAGGCCAGACCCGTGCGGGCGCCCTCGCCGACACCGGCCGTGGACTCCACGAAGCAGGTGGTGGCGGAGGACGAGGTGGCGCCGCCGGAGGCGACGGCGAGGCCGTCGACCAGCAGGACCTTGTTGATGCCCGGGAAGTTGCCGTCCGCGTCCGTCAGCTTCGCCTCGTCGCCGACCCCGAGGATCGTGCCCATGGCGTCGAAGAAGCAGGACAGCAGCACGGTGAAGACGAACAGGACACCGGTCAGGACGCCGACCTTCTCGAAGCCGCCGAACAGGCTGACCTGGCCGACCAGACCGAAGTCGGGCGAGGCGACCGGGTTGCCGGGCCACTCGGGGGTCGTCAGACCCCAGGAGGGGACGGTGGCCACCGCGTTGACGACCATGGCCACGATCGTCATGACGACGATCGAGATCAGGATCGCGCCCGGCACCTTGCGGACGATCAGCGCGAGGGTGAGCAGGGTGCCCAGGATGAAGACGAGCACCGGCCAGCCGGTGAGGTGACCGTCGCCGCCGAGCTGCAGCGGGACGGTGGTGTGGGCGGCGTCGGGGATACGGGAGACGAAGCCCGAGTCCACCAGGCCGATCAGCATGATGAACAGGCCGATGCCGATCGCGATGCCCTTGCGCAGACCGACCGGCACGGCGTTCATCACGCGCTCGCGCAGGCCCGTCGCGACGAGCAGCATCACGACCAGACCGGCGAGCACGACCATGCCCATCGCGTCCGGCCAGGACATCCGGGGCGCGAGCTGGAGCGCGACGACCGTGTTGACGCCGAGACCGGCGGCGAGGGCGATCGGCACATTGCCGATGACGCCCATGAGCAGGGTCGAGAAGGCGGCGGTCAGGACGGTCGCGGTGACGAGCTGGCCGCCGTCGAGCTGGTGCCCGTACATGTCCTTGGCGCTGCCGAGGATGATCGGGTTCAGCACGATGATGTAGGCCATCGCGAAGAAGGTGGCGAAGCCGCCGCGGACCTCGCGGGCGACGGTGGAGCCGCGCTCGGAGATCTTGAAGAAGCGGTCGAGGGCGGAGTGCGGACCCTGCGGGGTCGGGGGCTCCGGGGGCGTGGGCATGGCCTTGGCGGCGGCCGTGGTGCTCATGGAGGGGGTTCCTCTGCGGAGGTTTGAAAGACGTCCATTTGGCGGTTCATACGAGGGGAACCCGCCAGAGGCAAACCGTTTCAGTATGAACACATGAACGAGCGGGCGTCCATCTCCGCGCGTAGACCGTGCGGGGGATCGAAAACCGGCCGCCTAGACTGACCCGCATGGCGAAGTGGACACCGAAGCACGAGGCACCCGAGCCCCTGGAGGGGCCCGTCGTCGCCACCATCACGGGCGGCACGATCCTCTGGTTCGTCCTGTTCCTCGTCCAGGTCCCCTTCTACGGCTGGTTCGACGACCGCGACCTGACCTGGTGGGTGTGGACCTGCCTGGCCGGCGCGGGCCTCGGGCTCATCGGCATCTGGTACGTACGGAAGCGGGACGCGGCGCTCAAGCGCCACGCGGCCGAGCGCGAGGCGGGGCACCCCGCCCCGTAGTACCTGGGGACCATTCGTGTCCTCCCCCGGTCCGATCTTCGGCCCTCTCGGCGGGTGAGCGGCCCCGTCCCGCCGTAACGTCGGGAACATGAGTCAGCGGGCGAAGATCGACACCGACGGCGGCGAGGCGGCGGGCGGGACCAGGGCCGGCACCGGTGCGGGCACCGGGACCGGGGCGGGGGCCGGGACCGGGACCGGGGCCGGGACCGGCACCCGGGCCGGGGAGCCGGAGGCGCCCCCCGTCGTGCACCGGATCGCCGGACTGACCTCCGCCGAGGTCGCCGAGCGGGTCGCGCGCGGCGAGGTCAACGACGTACCCGTCCGCAGCTCCCGCTCCACCGCCGACATCATCCGCGGCAACGTCTTCACCCGCTTCAACGCGATCATCGGCGTGCTGTGGGTGATCATGCTCTTCGTCGCGCCGATCCAGGACAGCCTCTTCGGCTTCGTGATCATCGCCAACACCGGCATCGGCATCATCCAGGAACTGCGCGCCAAGAAGACCCTCGACGGGCTCGCGGTCATCGGCGAGGCACGGCCCACCGTCCGCCGGGACGGCGTCTCCGGCGAGATCTCCACCTCCGAGATCGTCCTCGGGGACCTCATCGAGCTCGGCCCCGGCGACAAGGTGGCCGTCGACGGCGAGGTCGCCGAGGCCGACAGCCTGGAGGTCGACGAGTCGCTGCTCACCGGCGAGGCCGACCCCGTCGTCAAGCAGCCCGGCGACCGGATGATGTCGGGCTCGTTCGTGGTCGCGGGCGGCGGCGCCTTCACCGCCACCAAGGTCGGGCGCGAGGCATACGCCGCCCAGCTCGCCGAGGAGGCGTCCCGCTTCACCCTCGTCCACTCCGAGCTGCGCTCCGGCATCTCCACGATCCTCAAATACGTGACCTGGATGATGGTCCCCACCGCCATCGGCCTCGTCATCAGCCAGCTCGTCGTCAAGGACAACGACTTCAAGAACTCCGTCGCCCGCACCGTCGGCGGCATCGTCCCCATGATCCCCGAGGGCCTGGTCCTCCTCACCTCCGTCGCCTTCGCGATCGGCGTGATCCGCCTCGGCCGCAAACAGTGCCTCGTGCAGGAGCTCCCCGCCATCGAGGGCCTCGCCCGCGTCGACGTCGTCTGCCTCGACAAGACCGGAACCCTCACCGAGGGCGGCATGGACGTCACCGAGCTGCGCCTGCTGAACGGCGCCGACGAGGCGTACGTACGGAAGGTGCTCGGCGCGCTCGGCGAGTCCGACCCGCGCCCCAACGCCTCCCTCCAGGCCGTCATCGACGCCTACCCCGACGCGGTCGACTGGCGCTGCACCGAGGCGCTGCCCTTCTCCTCCGCCCGCAAGTACAGCGGCGCCGCCTTCAGCGAGGGCGACGGCGAGACCTCCACCTGGCTGCTCGGCGCGCCCGACGTGCTGCTCCCGCCCACCGACCCCTCCCTCGCCGAGGTCGACCGGCTCAACGAGCAGGGACTGCGGGTGCTGCTCCTGGCCCGCACCACCCGCGAGCTCGACTCCCCCGACGTCGCCGCCGACGCCCGCGCCACGGCCCTGGTCGTCCTCGAACAGCGGCTGCGGCCCGACGCCGCCGACACCCTCGCCTACTTCGCCGACCAGGACGTCGCCGCCAAGGTGATCTCCGGCGACAACGCGGTCTCCGTCGGCGCCGTCGCCGGAAAGCTCGGCCTGCCCGGCGCCGAGACCACCATCGACGCGCGCGGGCTGCCCGCCGAGCGGGAGGAGATGGCGCGGGCCCTCGACGAACACGCGGTCTTCGGCCGGGTCACCCCGCAGCAGAAGCGCGACATGGTCGCCGCGCTCCAGTCCCACGGGCACACCGTCGCCATGACCGGTGACGGCGTCAACGACGTGCTCGCGCTCAAAGACGCCGACATCGGCGTCTCCATGGGCTCCGGCTCGGAGGCCACCCGCGCGGTCGCCCAGATCGTGCTCCTGAACAACTCCTTCGCGACGCTGCCGTCGGTGGTGGCGGAGGGCCGGCGGGTCATCGGCAACATCACCCGCGTGGCCACCCTCTTCCTGACGAAGACGGTCTACTCCGTCCTCCTCGCCATCCTGGTGGTCTGCTCCCAGGTCGAGTACCCCTTCCTGCCCCGGCACCTCACCCTGCTGTCCACCCTCACCATCGGCGTCCCCGCCTTCTTCCTGGCCCTCGCCCCCAACAAGGAACGCGCCAAGCCCCACTTCGTACGGCGGGTGATGCGGTACGCGATCCCGGCCGGCGTCATCGCCGCGGCGGCCACCTTCAGCACCTACCTCCTGGCCCGCCACCACTACACGGGCCCCGGCGCCCTCGACGCCGAGACCAGCGCCGCCACCCTCACCCTCTTCCTCGTCTCCATGTGGGTCCTCGCGATCATCGCCCGCCCCTACACCTGGTGGCGCGTCACCCTGGTCGCCACCATGGCCGGCGCCTTCCTCCTCGTCCTCGTCGTCCCCTGGCTCCAGGACTTCTTCGCCCTGAAGCTCGTCGGCGTCACGATGCCGTGGGCCTCGGTCGCGATCGCGGCGACGGCCGCGGCGGTCCTGGAGCTCACCTGGCGGTGGGTGGGACGGAGGTTCCCGGCCTGACGTTTTCCCGTCCCCGTACAACCTTTCGCCTGTTCGTACGTCTGCATGTGCGATACCAGCGACAAGTGGGGGGCGCGGAATGCGTCGGACAAGACGATGGGCCCGGGTGACGGGAGTGGTGTGCGGGGCGGCCGTGGCGGCCGCGACGCTCACGGCACCGGCCGGCGCGGACGAGAACGGTCCCGCGACGGGTGCGGGGCCCTCGTGGGCCACCGGCACGGCACCGGGCAGCAAGACAGTGCTCAGCACCGGCGAGACGGCGGAGCTGGACCGGACCGGACTGCGCGTGACGGGCCGCGAGGGAGCACCCTCCGGCTCCTACGCCTTCACCACGATCGACGGCAGCACCGCGGTGACACCGACCGGACGCAAGACTCCGCAGGCCACGACCGTCCTCGGCGGCGCGGACACCGCGCAGCAGCCCCTCGCGGCCACCGCCGGCCTCCAGCGGGTCAAGATCGACCTGGTCAACGCCTATCACTGGGGCGGCCTGATCCACGTCTGGGACCGCCGCACCTGGCAGTACATCGACGTACGCGAGGAGCAGTGGGACGACTTCGGCACCGTGGACCTGCCGGCCGGCGACTACCTCGTCATCGGCCAGTGGAGCAACTGGCAGCAGCCGAGTCACATGCTGGCGAAGACCTTCACCGTCGGCGCGGCCCCGATGACCGTCACGCTCGACGCCAGGACGTCGAAGCCGACGCGGGTCGCCGTCGACGACGCCCCGGACGCGGTGCGCCAGTCGTCGTCTGTCTGGTACACGCTGCCGGACAGCACCGGCCCGCTCCAGGACATCGTCGGCTTCGCCGGCGGCTGGGGCGAGCAGGTCTACGTCAGCCCGCTGTCCTTCCCCGGCCTCACCCTGACCCTGCACGACGTGCTGGGCCGCAAGGGCTCCACGCTCAACCGCCCCAGCCCGTACCGCTACGACGTCGTGCACCGCTTCCGCGACGGCATACCGGCCGACCCGGTGGCCCATGTGCGGACCACCGGCCTGACCAGGACCCGGACGACGGTCGCCTCGCCGGGCGCGGGCATCACCGCGCGCCTCTCCGTCCACCCGCAGACCGGCGGGTGGACCGGGACCTCTGCCTCGGGCACGATCCCCACCGGCGGCACGTTCGCGCACTACCTCACGCCCGGTCTCGGCTACAGCCGCATGCTGGAGCAGGACGGCCAGAGCACCACCCTCCCCGACCTCCAGACGGGCAGCACGGCCGGCGAGCTGCCTGCCGAGAGCTTCGGCCAGGCGCCGTTCACGGTCGCCGGAGGACGCTATCCCGCCTCCTCCTGGAGCCGGAACACCTTCCGACTGCGCGAACACGGGCCCGTCAACCGCACCGGCGGCGTCTACGGCACGGACTACGGCGCCCGGCACACCTTCGAGGTGACGGCCGAGGGCCAGTCGCTTGGCAACTCCCCGGTCCTGGACTGGACCGACAGCTACCAGCTCCCGGTGAACCAGTACGCCGCCTACGGCATCCGGCACACGGTCACCCGGGGCGGCGCCGGCAGCCGGCTCTCCCCGCGCGTCATCACCGACTGGCTCATCTCGAGCAGCAGCCTCAGCCCGGACGGCCCCACCGGACTCCCGGTCGTCGACGTCGACGTGCAGGTCCCGTCGCTCGACGTGCGCAACCACGTCGCCGCAGGACCGGTCGCCGTCCACGCCTCCGTCGCGAATCGGACCGGCTCCAACACCGCCACCCTGACCTCCGTCGAATACTCCTTCGACGACGGCGCGACCTGGCGGACCGCCCCGCTCTCCGGCGACGGCGGCCCCTCCGGGACGGCCACCGTCGACGTACCCGCCGAGGCCGCCTTCGTCTCGCTGCGGATCGCGGGCGGTGACCGCAGCGGCGGCAAGGTCACCCAGACCGTCACCCGCGCCTTCGCCGGACCGGCCCCCGCGACCGCCCTGCGCGGCGGTGCCCTCGCGGTCAGCGGAGTCACCGTCAACAACGGCGCGTCGCTCGTCGCGCCGCAGACCGGCAGCGCGACGTTCCCGGCCCGGTTCGTCGTCAACAGCGCGTCCGGCGTCGAGTCCGCCGTCGTCACCCTCCACCACGGCAGCTACGACCGGCCCGACGGCCTGCTGTCCGCGCCGGCCACCTGCACCCGGCGTTCCACTACCACGTATTACGACTGCACGGCCCAGTTCACCGTCAGCGGCCCGGAGCTGGGCCTCAACAAGCTGGTCGGAACCTGGTCGGCGGGCGTCCTCGTCCAGGGCACCGACCGCGCGGCCCAGTACCAGGGCCCGGCCCCGGCCGGCGGCATCCTGATCCGGCGCGCCTCCGCCCTGTCCCTGACCTCGGTCACCCCGCAGCCGGTCACCCGCGGCGGCACCCTCACCGTCAACGGCCGGCTGACCGGCGCCGCCTGGGAGTACGGCGCGCAGAACGGCCTCGCCGGCCAGAAGGTGGAGTTGCAGTTCAAGAAGGCCGGCACCGGCACCGCCTGGTCGGTCGTCGCGACCGGCCTGACGGGCTCCACCGGCGCCGTCACCATCAAGCGCGCCGCCTGGAACGACGGCTCCTGGCGGCTGGTCTACGGCGGCAGCGCCACCTCGACCTGGGCGCCCTCGCCCGCGGACTACGTCGACGTGCGCTGACCCCCGCCACGACGACGGCACACCGCCGACCGGGCCCGGCCGCGCACGCGGCCGGGCCCCCGTCGTTCCGGCCCCCGGCGACGGGAGCCCGTCGACGACCTAGTCGAACCACCTGTCCCGGGCCAGCTCCGCCGTCCGCGACGGGTCCTCCAGGAGGGCCGCCACCTCGAAGCGGCGGGGCCACTGGCCCGCGGCCCAGGCCAGGCCGGCGGCGACGCCCTCCAGGGTGGCGGCGTGGATGACGCCGTCGGGGGTGCGGCGCCAGTCCAGGTCCGTGCCGGCGGCGCGGAGTTCCTCGTGCTCGATGTACGTGGCGGGGGTGGCCGGCCCGAGGAGGGCGTGGACCGCCGTCGGCACCTCGTGCTCCTCGCCGACCGTCGTGACCTCCGCCTCCACCGCCTCGCTCAGCCGCCGGACCTGGAACAGCTCGGCCAGGTCGGCCGCGCGGGACGGGGCGACCGGGAGGAGCGGCAGGCCCGTCGCGAGGGGCAGCAGGTCGGGGGCGTCGGCGACCAGCGCCTCGGCCGCGTCGACCACCACGAGCTCGCCGTCCACGACCGCGCGCAGCTCGTCCGGCAGGGTGACCTGCTCCGGGTCCAGGTCGGCCAGGGCCGTGTACAGGGCGTGCAGTTGGGCGCCGGACACCTCGCGGGACGGGTCGGCGAGCCGGGACAGGAGCTCGGCCGCGCCGCCCGGTTCGTCCAGGAGCGCCGCCACGGAGGTCCGTACGCCCAGCACCCGCAGCACCTGCTCGTCCTCGAAGCCGGTCGCGTCGGCCGAGTCGTACAGGCCGATGAGCAGCGGGTCCGTGCCCGCCGCCCGCAGGCCCGCCGGGCGGCGGCCGTCCAGGACGGGGTGGTCGCGCAGCCACCAGGCGGTGTACGGGCGCACGGTCTCCGTGGTGCCGTCCGGCAGCAGCACCCGCACCGGCTGCGTCAGCGCGTCCCGCAGCGGCGGCCGCGCGAGCAGGGCCAGCGCCCGCGGCCAGGCGTCGTCGTCGACCAGGTCCAGGTCCCGTACGGCCACGATCTCCGTCGCCACCGGCGGCACCGGCGCCTCCGGCAGCCGGTCCAGGACGTCCTCGCACCACACGTCGACGGCGTCGAGCAGCCCCGCGTCGTCCGGCTCCGCGAAGTCGCCCTCGCGCGGCTCCAGTTCGTCCGGGTCGAGCACCAGGTCGGCGGCCCGCACCAACTGGAAGTTCGCCAGCACCCCGCAGGCGGCGAGCGGCTGTTCGCCCCAGCGCTCGGCCAGCTCGGCGTCCACGAGCGCGAGTTCACCCTCCCGCATCACGGACGCGAACGGCGAGCCGGGCAGCACCAGTTCCCCGGCCGGGGCGAGCTCGCCGTCCTCGTCGGGCAGCGCGAGCGCGCCCAGCCACGGCTCGTCCCCGGGCTCGAGGTCCGCGTCCCGGACCAGGGTGAGCACGGTCTCCGCGAGCTCGTCCGCGTCCAGGGTGTCGGCGTCCTCGTCCCAGATCTCGCCCGCGTCGAGCGAGGCCGCGACCGCCGCCCGCACCTGCGGAGTCGTGAGCACCGCCCGCGGCGTCGCCGGTACGGCCCCGAGCTTCTCCAGGATCGGGTGCGCCGCGTCCGGGTGGGCCACCTTCAGACCGAGCCGGGCCAGGTCGACGGGCGTGTGGTCCTGCGGGAGGAGGACCTGACGGGGGCCGATGGTGGTGCGGACCCGGGCCGCGGGCGGAATCTCCTCGTCCTCCCCGGCGGCCGGCGCCGGCGCCTCGGGGGCCGTGTCCGCCGCGCCCATCAGCGGCACCGGCAGGCCCGTCAGCCGGTCCGGGTCGACGCCCGCGAGCGAGTCGTAGAGCCGCCACCACCACCCGGGCGAGCGGTGCACGCCCGCCAGCCGGTCGATCGCCTCCGTCAGCGGCAGCCGGCCCACGCCCAGCGTCCGCAGCTCCGTCCGCCGCTCCAGACCGGCCGGCAGCAGCGTCGGGAACACCTCGGCGAGCACCGCGACCGTGTCGGCGCCCGCGCCCTCCACCACCTCCGCCTCGATCGGGCGCAGCGCGGGCAGCTCCTCCGACGCGGCGGCCGGGGCCAGGAACGCCACGCGCGGCAGCCGCTCCAGTACGGCGGCGCGCAGCGCCCCGTCGAGGGCGCCCTTGCCGAGCGGCCCGGGCACCAGGTCCAGGGTGCCGGTGGTCACCGGCTGCCAGTCGGCGAGCAGCTCGGCATACGCCTCGCCCGCCCGCTCCACCAGGAAGTCCGTCAGCGGGCCCGGCGCCGGGTGGCGGCGGGCCGTGTCCAGCGGGAAGGAGGCGATGAGCAGGGCGGGGATGCCGAGGGGCTCGTCGGTGGGGGTCGGGGCGTGGACGACGGGCGTGGTGTGCGGGTAGCGCGGCGCGCCGTCCGCGTCGACCGGTACGGCCCAGGTCACCGACCAGTGCGGGCGGAGCCGTTCCTCGACGGGGCGGTCCTTCAGCAGGGCCGCGTCCAGGGGGCCGCCGTGGCTGACGGTCCGCCAGCGGCGGGTGAGGGTGCCGGAGTCGGTGGTGTCGGTGAGGTGGACGTAGCCGTCGTCCTCGGTGCGGGTGAGGGTGCGCACCCGGCCGTCGGCCGTCTCGACGACGACCTCGGTCAGTCCGGGGAGGGTGAGCAGCAGGGCGTCGTCGACGGCGGCGAGGAGCCGCTCGGCGAGGTCGACGGCGGCCGAGTCGCGCAGCGGGAGGACGACGACGGTGTCGTAGCCGTCGGGCGCGCTGCCCTCGGCGGGCAGCGGGAGCCGCAGGAGGGGCACGTGGCCGTCGCGGCGGCGCAGTTCGTCGCCCAGGCCGGGGCTGTGCCGGGCGGTCTCGGCGGCCAGCTCGCGGGCCTCGGCGAGGGACCAGCGGACGCCGCCGTGGCGGCCGAGGACGGCCGGCTCGTCGGTGACGGCGAGCACGGCGGCGAAGCCGACGCCGAAGCGGCCGACGGCGCCGGAGTCGCGCTCCGACCGCTTGGCGGAGGCGCGGAGGGTCGAGAGCGACTCGACGCCGGTCGCGTCCAGCGGGGCGCCGGTGTTGGCGGCGGCGAGGGCGGCGGGGCCGTCGGCGTCGGCCGGGTGCAGGGTGAGGCGGAGCCGGCCGGTGACACCGGCGCGGCGGGCGGCGTCGGCGGCGTTCTGGGCCAGCTCGACGACGAGGCGGTCGCGGTAGCCGCCGAGGGCGAGGTCCTCCTCGGCGTTGGCGTCCTCGCGGAAGCGGGCCGGGGCGGCGCCCCACGCGTCGAGCACGCCTCTGCGGAGTCGTGCGGTACCGAAGGGGTCGGCTCCGTCGGTCGACGTCCTGACGCTGACGCTCACGTCTGACTCCACTCTGCGGTACGGGGATGTGGCCGGTGCCCGAAGGTACCGCGCCCCGCCCCGCCGAAACGCCCACCCTCACCCCCACGTGGGCCTTCCCCCTACGAGCGCGCCCTCCCGCCCCCTCCGTCGCGGGCCTTGGCCCCGCCGGGGCGGCACCCCGCCCCGCCCGCCCGTGTGGGCAATCGTCCCGCTGGGGCGGGACGGGTGGGCACACGGGACGGCGCCCTGGCGGGCGCGTTCCGCACCTGCACCTACCCGCACCACGACGGCGCCGCACTGGTGGTGCGGGTCAAGGCACCGGGAGCCTAGGCCCGGCAAAGGGCGCCGTTCCGTTGTGCCCACCCGTTCCGCCCCAGCGGAACGAATGCCCACAACGGAGTGGCGGTAGGGCACCGCCCCGGCGGGGCCGAGGCCCTGGCGCGCAGCGCCGGGAAGGGCGGGCACCGCACCAGTGGGACGAAGGCCCACAATGCACGGGCCGAAGGCCCGGCGCCGCCCAGCGGAGCGCGGCCCCACGCGGGCGCGGCCCCCACGGGCCCTGGGCCGAAGGCGCACCGCCCCCAGCGGGGCGCGGGCCCACGCGGGCGCGGGCCGCGCGGGCGCCGGGCCGAAGGCGCACCGCCCCAGCGGGGCGCGGCCCCACGCGGGCGCGGCCCCCACGGGCCCGAGGCGCGAGCGCACCGGCCCGCAGTCGGGGCGCCGGGGCCGTTACGAGTGGCCCAGGTCTTCCGAGGCGTCCGGTTCGGTCGTGGAGCCGGAGTCCTTGGCCGGGCGGAGGGGGAACTCGTCCGCCGCCATCGAGTCGAGGACCGGCGGGGCCGGCCGCGGCGGCTTCGGCATGACCGCGGCCTCGGAGTGGCCGCCGCAGCCGTAGGCGAGGGAGACGACCCGGCCGTCGGCCGGGGAGAACTCGTTCGCGCAGACACCGAACGCCTGCTTCAGGGACCCGGCCAGCGGCACCAGGAAGGCGCACGACACACAGCTCGCGGGAGCCGCCTGCGCCATCGGGGTCTTCGCGCCGAAGGACTCGTCCCAGCGGTCCGCGGCGATGTGCAGCCCGTAACGCGACAGCACCCGGGCCCGGCGCATGCCGAGCTCCTCGGCGACCGCGGCGATCGCGCCCCGCGACGGCGTGCGGGAGGTGATCTCGGCGTCCTCGGCGTCGAGGTGCTCCTCCATCTCCTCCGAGACGGCCGAGTTCGGCGGCGGCGCGTCCTCGCCCGTGTAGCCGGGCTCCAGGCGCAGGTCGTCCTGCTCGGTGGGCAGCAGGTCGCCCGGGCCCATGTCACCGGGCCGCAGCCGCTCGCTCCACGGCACCCACTCGGGGGCGAGGAGGGCGTCCGGGCCGGGCAGCAGGACGGTTTCGTCAAGCGTGACGTTCTTCGCGCGGGAGGCCCGGGTGACGGTGACGGCCCAGCGCCAGCCGCGGTAGCCCGGCTCCTTGCACTCGAAGAAGTGCGTGACGACCCGGTCGCCCTCGGCGACGACCTCCACGTGCTCCCCGACCACGCCGGGCGCGGCCGCCTCCTCGGCGGCCTCCCGGGCGAGGTCTACGGCCTCGGCGCACAGACGGTCGGGGGTACGCGTGGCTCGCGGGGTACGCGGGGTACGGCTTCGCGTCGTCGCACTCACAGGTCTCGCTTCTCTCCTACGCCGTCTCACGGGTGCGCCGGCCGAGGAACGGGAGCGAGCGGGAGCGAAGTCCGGGGCCGTGGGCGGAGCGGACCAGAGGGCCGCATCGACGTCCACGCCCGACATGTCTCTCGTGCTTCTCGCGTGTCTCGGGCACACCTATCGTCATCCATTCTGCGGGATGCCGAAGAGGCGCGCGGCCGAGAACATCCGCCGGTGGCGCGCTACGCACGCTACCCCGTTCGCAGCTCTCAGCCCACCTGCCCGACCCAAGTGGCCCGCATCGCGGACCTCCGGCTCCGGCTCGCGGGCCCTGTCATCGGTTCGTACGACGGGTCGTGGGGCACTATGACGGAGTGGCAGCCGCACGGTCTTCCGCACGATCCCATGATCATGCCGGGCCGCTCAGCCGAGCGGGCCGGCAGGTGGGGCGCGCCCTGCACCTGCCCTTCACGGGCACGGCACGGGGCATCAGGAAGGCGACGCACGCGCACGGGGCGGGCGAGTCGGGGCTCGGAAAACTGATCGAGCTGCACGCCGTCAACGGCGCCGGCGACGTCATGATCACCGTCGCCCTCGCCTCCACCGTGTTCTTCTCGGTGCCGACGGACGAGGCCCGCGGCCGGGTCGCGCTCTACCTGGCCATCACGATGGCCCCGTTCACCCTCCTCGCGCCGGTCATCGGCCCGCTCCTCGACCGCATCCCGCACGGCCGCCGCGCGGCCATGGCGGGCGCGATGCTGACCCGGGCGGTGCTCGCCATCGCCATGTCGGGGGCGGTCGCCACCGGCGGGATCCAGCTCTATCCGGCGGCGCTGGGCGTGCTGGTGGCGTCGAAGGCGTACGGCGTGGTGCGCAGCGCCGTCGTGCCCCGCCTGCTGCCACCGGACTTCTCGCTGGTGAAGGCGAACTCGCGGGTGACCCTCGCCGGCCTGCTCGCCACCGGCGTCGCCGCGCCGATCGGGGCGGGGCTCCAGCTCGTCGGGCCCGGCTGGCCGCTGTACGGGGCGTGCGCGCTGTTCCTGCTGGGCACGTTCTGGGCCTTCCGCATGCCGCACAAGGTCGACTCGGCGAAGGGTGAGCGGCGCGCCCATCTGCTGACGCACGGCGAGAAGCGGCCGAGTCTGCGGACGGTCGGCCCGTCCGTGCTGCACGGCCTCCAGGCGAACGCCTCGCAGCGCATGCTGTCCGGTTTTCTGATCTTCTTCCTGGCGTTCCTGCTGCGCGTGCATCCGCTGTCCGGGCAGAGCGCGGCGGTGTCGCTCGGCATGGTGGCGGTGGCGGCGGGCGTCGGCAACGCGTGCGGGACGGCCGTCGGCTCGCTCCTGCGGGAGCGGGGCCACGGCCCGGAGGTGATCATCGCCACGATGCTGTCGGTGGTGCTCGGTACCGCCATCTGCGCGGCGGTCTTCTTCGGCGGCCTGATGGTGGCGGTGCTCGGCGCGGTCGCGGGCCTCACGCAGGCCCTGTCCAAGCTGTCGCTCGACGCCACGATCCAGCGCGACGTGCCGGAGGCCGTACGGACCTCGGCGTTCGCCCGTTCGGAGACGGCCCTGCAGATGGCGTGGGTGGTGGGCGGTGCCATCGGCATCTCCCTGCCGCTCAACGGGACCCTGGGCCTGTCCGTGGCGGCCGGGCTCCTCGGCCTGGGCTGGCTGCTGTCCGTACGGGGTCTGCTCGCGGCCGCCCGCCGCCACGGCCGCCGCGGAGGCTCCGCGAAGGCCCGGGTGGCGTAGGCGACGGAGTGTGCGGTGCGGCACGCCGCACCCCCGCGTGGCACGGACGCGACGGCCCGATAGCCTTCGGCTCATGACCGTTGCGTTCCTCACCCGCAAGCACCGTCGGGCCGCCGCGGCCCTCGGGGCCGTCTCCGCCGGGCTCCTCGTCCTCTCCGCCTGCGACAAGCCGTCCCCGGTTGCGACCGTGACGGTCGGCTCCACGTCGGTGAACTCCGAGGCCGTCTGCTACGACGACGGCAAGGCGATCCCCGAGAAGCAGCTCGGCGAGTGCCTCAACAAGCCCGGCAAGGCCGTCTCCGTCGACCCGACCGAGCGGGTGCGCTTCGGCGTCGACCCGGACGTCGCCGAGAACGGCTGGACGATCTTCCTGAACGGCCAGAACGTCGAGCCGGAGCCGTTCACCAAGACGTACCGCTCCATCCAGGCCAGCGCCTTCTTCAGCAACCAGACCGGCGAGCCCTCGGACCGGACCAAGGTCACCATCGTCGAGAACTCCGGCAAGAAGGTGACCGGCATCTGGTCCTTCGAGTTCAAGAAGAAGTCCTGACCTGTCCCCTCGCATCCTGGTCGTGACGGCCGTGGCGGCGGAGGCCGACTCCGTCGCCGACGGCCCGGCCGTCGACGTCCCCCTGCCCGGCGGCTTCACCCTGCGCCGCCACGCGCCCGCGCACACCCGCCCGGGCACGGACACGGGCCCGGTCGTCGACGTCCTCGTCGCGGGCGTCGGCCCCGCAGCGGCGGCCGTGGCCACCGCGACGGCCCTCGCCCACGCCACGACCCACCGCCCCTACGACCTCGTCGTCTCCGCCGGCATCGCCGGCGGCTTCCGGCCCGGCGCGCCCCTCGGGACCGTCGTCGTGGCCGACGCCGTCGTCGCGGCGGACCTGGGCGTGCGGACCGACGACGGCTACCTGGCCGTCGAGGAGCTCGGCTTCGGCCGGTCGGCGCACCGCGTGCCGGAGGCGCTGACGAAGGCGGCCGCCGGCGCGCTCGCCCACGGCGGCCTTCCGCACGTCGTCGGGACCGTGCTCACCGTCTCGACCGTCACCGGCACCGCCGCACGCGCCGCCGAGCTGGCGGAACGTCACCCCGGCGCCGCCGCCGAGGCGATGGAGGGCTTCGGGGTGGCCGAGGCCGCCGCCGCGTACGGCCTGCCCGTCCTGGAGATCCGCGCCGTGTCCAACGCCGTCGGCCCGCGCGACCGCGCCGCCTGGCGGATCGGGGAGGCCCTCGACGCGCTGCGCCACGCCTTCCGGCTGCTGACCCACACCGTCTTCACGGACCCCGAGGGAATCCCGCAGTGAAGCTGAAGATCGCCTACTCGCCCTGCCCGAACGACACCTTCGTCTTCGACGCCTGGGCCCACGGCCGCGTCCCCGGCGCGCCCCGCCTCGACGTGACCTTCGCCGACATCGACCTCACCAACGGCTGGGCCGAGCGCGGCGGCGCCCCGTACGACGTCCTGAAGGTCTCGTACGCCGTGCTGCCCTGGATCCTCGACGAGTACGCCCTGCTGCCCTGCGGCGGCGCCCTGGGCCGCGGCTGCGGGCCCCTCGTCCTGACCCGCGAGGCGGGCGACCCGGCGGAGCTCGCCGGGAAGACCGTCGCGGTGCCGAGCGAGCGTTCGACGGCCTATCTGCTGTTCCGGCTGTGGGCGGCGGACGTCGTCCCGGACGGGGTCGGCGAGGTGGTCGTCATGCCGTTCCACGAGATCATGCCGGCCGTGCGCGACGGCAAGGTCGACGCCGGCCTGGTCATCCACGAGGCCCGCTTCACCTACCAGAACTACGGCCTGCACGCGCTCGCCGACATGGGCGCGCACTGGGAGCACACCACCGGGCTGCCCATCCCGCTCGGCGCGATCGTCGCCCGGCGCTCGCTCGGCGCCGACACCCTGCGGCTGCTCGCCGACTCGGCGCGGGCATCGGTCCGCATGGCCTGGGACGACCCGACCGCCTCCCGCCCGTACGTACTCGAACACGCGCAGGAGATGGACCCGAAGGTGGCCGACCAGCACATCGGCCTCTACGTCAACGAGTTCACCGCCGACCTCGGCGAGACCGGCTATGCGGCGGTGCGCGGGCTGCTCACCCGCGCCGCGGCCGAGGGACTCGTCCCGCCCCTCGGCCCCGGCGCGCTGTCGTTCCCCTGACGGACTCAGACGTCGAGCTGGTCCGCGACCGCCCGCAGCAGGCCCGCGATCTTCTTGCCGTGCACCTTGTCGGGGTAGCGGCCGCGCTCCAGCATCGGCGTGATGTTCTCCAGGAGCGTGGTCAGGTCCTGCACGATGGAGGCCAGCTCGTCGGGCTTGCGGCGCTGCGCCGCGGCGACCGACGGGGTCGGGTCGAGGACCGTCACGGAGAGCGCCTGGTCACCGCGCTGGCCGGCGACCACGCCGAACTCCACGCGCTGCCCCGGCTTGAGGGCGTCGACTCCGGCGGGGAGCACCGACGAGTGCACGAAGACGTCGCCGCCGTCGTCGCGGGAGAGAAAGCCGAAGCCCTTCTCGCTGTTGAACCATTTGACCTTGCCGGTAGGCACGTCCGTCCTCGTCCTCGTACTCGATGGGTGCGCCGGGATCCCGGCTCCGTGTGGGAAAAGAGATACAGCGGGTCACCGACCCGCCGCCACCAAGGCTAATGGGCTCAGGCCCGGTGACAAGACGCCACCGGTCCGTTCTTCCGGCCTGGGAACTACCCTGGCCGCATGCGTAGTGAAACCCCTCCGCCCCCGTCGGACGACAGCGCCCCCGGTGACGGGCTGGTGCGCGCCGGCGCGATCCTGTTCCTCGTCGGGGCGGTCGCGACCCTGGTCACGGTGGCTCCGCTGTTCCTCGGGACCGACCCGTTCCCCACGGTCGCGTACCTGGTGTCGATGCTGATGGGGGTCGGCTTCCTCGTCGCCGGGGCGGGCGTGCTCCGCTCGATCGCCGCCCAGCGCCGCCGGGCCAGGGCCGTACAGGCCGCGACGGCTCAGCCCCGGTAGCCCTCCCACCAGGAGCGGAAGTCCGTCAGGTCGGCCAGGACGACGTCCGCGCCGGCCGCCCGCAGCTCGTCCGGGTCACAGGGGCCGGTCGCCACCGCGACCGACAGCGCGCCCGCCGTACGGGCGCCGCGCACATCGCCGACGTGGTCCCCGACGTACACCCCGGCGTCGTGGGCGCGCAGCGCCTCCGCCTTGCCCTCGGCCCACAGGTCGCCGACGACGGCGTCCGGCTCCATGCCCAGGTGGGCGAGGTGGATCTTGGCGTGCGGCTCGTTCTTCGCGGTCACCACGATCGTGCGGCCGCCCGCCTCGCGAACGGCTTGGATCGCGTCCCGCGCACCCGGCATGGGCACCGTCGGCTCGATGGCGTACCGCCCGTAGAACTCGCGGTAGCGCTTCACCATCTCCGGGATCCGGTCCTCGGGGAACCAGTGGGCGAGCTCGTGCCGCAGCGGCGGGCCGAGGCGGGAGACGACCAGGTCGGCGTCGATCGGCACGCCGACGTCGACCGAGAACGCCTCGAAGGCGGCCTTGATGCCGGGCCGGGTGTCGAGGAGGGTCAGATCGAGGTCGAAGCCGACCGTGAGCGCGCTGGAATCCATGCGGGTCATTGTGCCCGGGCGATCGAAATCGGCCACTGTCTAGACTTGGCGGAGCCTTACCGAAGATCGCACCACTGCCCGCAGCTCCGATGGGTGTTCCTTGACCGCCATACGTTCCCGACGCGCCTCCCGGCGCGTCGTCGCGACCACGGCGGCGGTCGTCGCCCTGCTGCTCGCGATCCTCCTCAGCCTGGCGGTGGGCGCCCGCGCCGTCCCTCCCGCCACCGTGTTCGACGCACTGCTGCACGGGGCGACGAGCCCCGACGCCGAGGTCGTACGGGAGCTGCGGGTGCCCCGCACGCTCATCGGCCTCATGGTCGGCGCCGCCCTCGCCCTGGCCGGCACCGCCCTCCAGGGCATCACCCGCAACCCGATCGCCGACCCCGGCATCCTCGGCATCAGCCAGGGCGCCTCCGTCGGCGTCGTCCTCGCCATCGCCGTCGCGGGGGTGCGGACCCTCCACGGCTACGTGTGGTTCGCCTTCGCCGGCGCCGCGCTCGCATCCGTCGCCGTCTACGCCATCGCCTCCAGCGGCCGCGGCGGGGCCACCCCCGTGAAGCTGGCGCTCGGCGGCGCCGCGATCAACGCGCTCCTGCTGTCCGTCACCACCGGCGTGCTCACCACGCAGGCGTCGGCGCTCGACGAGTTCCGGTTCTGGCAGATCGGCTCGCTCGACGGCCGCGACACCCAGATCGTCGGCCAGATCTGGCCCTTCCTCCTGCTCGGCGCGCTGCTCGTGCTGTCGGTGGCCCGGGGGCTCGACGCGCTCGCGCTCGGCGAGGACGTCGCCAAGGGCCTCGGGCAGCGGGTCGCGACCGTACGGATCGTCGGCGGCGTCGGCGCGACCGTGCTGACCGGCGCCGGCGTCGCCGCGGCCGGCCCGATCGCCTTCGTGGGCCTCGCCGTCCCGCACATCGCCCGCGCCGTCGTCGGCAGCGACCACCGCTGGGTGCTGCCGATGGCGGCGCTCATCGGCCCCGTCATGCTGCTGGTGTCGGACGTCGCCGGCCGGATCCTGTTCCCGCCGGGCGAGGTGCCCGCGGGCGTGATGACGGCGCTGATCGGCGTGCCGTTCCTCGTGACGCTGGTGCGGCGCAAGGCGGTGCCGGCATGACGACGACGCTCCCCCGCCTCCGCCCGGCCGGCTACGGCCTCGTCCGCGCCGGACGCGCCTCCTTCCTCGTACACCGGCGCTCCGCCCTCGTCGCCGCGGGCCTCCTCGCCCTCCTGGCCGCCGCCTCCGTCGCGTACCTCTGCGTCGGCGAACGCTTCGTCCCGCCCTCCGACGTCCTGAACGCCCTCCTCGGCACGGAGCCGTCCTTCGTCGTCGAGGAACTGCGCCTCCCGCGCCTCGCGACCGGCCTGATGGCCGGCGCCGCGTTCGGCGTCGCGGGCGCCCTGATCCAGACCGTCGCCCGCAACCCGCTCGCCAGCCCCGACATCATCGGCATCAGCCAGGGCGCGGGCGCGGTGACGGTCGCCGCGATGACGTTCGGGCTCACCTCCTACGCGGTCATCCCCTACGTGTCGATCGCGGGCGGCCTCCTCGCCGCCGCGCTCGTCTACGTGTTCGCCTGGCGCGGCGGCCTGCACGCGACCCGGTTCGTGCTCATCGGCATCGGCTTCGCCATCGCGCTGCGCTCGCTGACCCACCTGTTCATGACGAAGGGCGACTACCTGGTCGCCCAGCAGGCCCAGATCTGGATGACGGGCTCCCTCAACGGGCGCGGCTGGGACGAGTCGCTGCCGCTGCGGCTGACGCTGCTCGTGATGCTCCCGGCGGTGCTGTGGGCGGCCCGCGCGCAGCGGACGGTGTCCCTGGACGACGACACGGCGACGGCGCTTGGCGTACGGCTGGGGCGGGTCCGGCTCGGGCTCGTCGCCGTGGGCGTGGTCCTGGCGTCGGTCGCGACGGGCGTCGCGGGCCCGGTGGACTTCGTGGCACTCCTGGCGCCGCAGATCGCCCGCAGGACCACCCGGACGGCGCAGATCCCGCTGCTGTGCTCGGCGCTCATGGGCGCGGCCGTCGTGATCCTGGCCGACCTGCTGGGCAGGCGGCTCCTCGCGCCCACCGAACTGCCGGTGGGCGTCCTGACGGCGGCGGTCGGCGCCCCGTACCTGATCTGGCTGATCGCACGCAGCCGCGCCGTGGGAGGCAAGTCGTGACCCAGGACGTCGAAGTGATCGGCGGCAGCCGACTGTCCACCCGCTCTCTCACCCTCGCCTACGAGGAGCGGACCGTCGTCCAAGAGCTCGATCTGGCGATCCCGGACGGCAAGGTCACCGTCATCGTCGGCCCGAACGCGTGCGGCAAGTCGACGACCCTGCGGGCGCTCGGCCGGCTGCTGCGGCCCCGGTCCGGGGCGGTGCTCCTCGACGGCGAGGAGCTGGCGAAGCTGCCCACGAAGCGCATCGCCCAGCAGATCGGCCTGCTCCCGCAGACCCCGGTCGCGCCGGAGGCCATCACCGTGGCCGACCTGGTGGCGCGGGGCCGGCAGCCGCACCAGGCGTGGTGGAGGCAGTGGTCCGACGAGGACGAGCGGGCCGTCGTCGACGCGATGGAGCGCACGGACGTCTCCGAGCTGGCCGACCGTTCGGTCGACGAGCTGTCGGGCGGCCAGCGCCAGCGGGTGTGGATCGCGATGGCCCTGGCGCAGGAGACCGACCTGCTCCTGTTGGACGAGCCCACCACGTACCTGGACATCGCCCACCAGGTGGAGGTCCTGGACCTGGTCCGGCGCCTGAACCACGTGCGCGGCCGGACGGTCGTCATCGTGCTGCACGACCTGAACCAGGCGGCGCGGTACGCCGACCACCTGGTCGCCATGAAGGCGGGCCGGGTGGTCGCGGAGGGCGCGCCGGGCGAGGTCGTCACGGCGGAGCTGGTGCGGGAGGTCTTCGGCCTGGAGTCGGTGGTCGTGCCGGACCCGGTGACGGGCTCACCGCTGGTGGTGCCGGGTGCGCCGTGGGCGGCGGCGGGGACGTGAGCGGGGGACGGGGCGGGGGCCGCGTTCCGGACGTAAAGCGTGATTTGTGGCGCGGAACGAGGGGCTCGGCCCCTCGACGTGGCAGCCCCGCGCCGTAAATCATGCAGTCCGGGACGCGGCCCCCGCCCCGGCCCCCGCGCCCCGTCCCACCCGCCCCGGCCACACCCGCCCCGGTCGCACCCGGCCCGCGCTCAGGCCACCTTGAGCAGCAGCTTCCCGGTGCTGGTGCGGGAGCCCATGAGCCGGTGGGCCTCCGCCGCCTCGGCGAGGGGGAACTCGGCGGTGACGGGCAGCACGACCGTCCCGTCGGCGACCTTCGTGAAGGCGTCCTCGGCGAGGGCGCGCAGGGCGTCGGGGGCGGTCTGGGCGAGCAGGAGGATCGAGAAGCCGGAGACGGTGACGCCCTTCGGGTAGAGCTCGGGCTGTCCCACCCGCCACGGCTCGGCGGAGCTCGCGTTGCCGTAGGAGACGAGCCGGCCGAAGACGGCGAGGGAGGCCAGCGAGCCCTTGAGGGTCTCGCCGCCGACCGGGTCGAGGACGAGATCGACACCCCGGTCGCCGGTCACCGTACGCACCGCCTTCTCCAGAGCCCCCGGGTCCCGCTCGAAGTCGCCGGCGAACACCTCGTCGTAGCCGTGTTCGCGGGCGTACGCGGCCTTGGCGGCCGACGACACCGTGCCGTACACCGCGCCCGCGCCGGCGGCCTTCGCGAGCCGGCCGACGGCGGTGCCGACGCCGCCCGCGGCGCCGTGGACGAGGACGGTCTCGCCGCGCCGCAGCCGGCCCACGGCGTGGACGAGGGCCTGGGCGGTCGGCAGGACGGTGGGGAGGGTGGCGGCGGTGCGCAGGTCGATGCCGGCCGGCAGCGGGAAGACGGTCGCCGCCTCGGCCACGGCGACCTCGGCGTAGGCGCCGCCGCCGGTGAGGGCGGTCACCTCCTGGCCGACGGCGAGTCCGGTGACGCCCGCGCCGAGGGCCCGGACGCGGCCGGAGACCTCGAGGCCGGGCCGGTAGGGCAGGGCCTGGACGCGGTAGCCCTCGGCGCGTGCCTTCAGGTCGGCGAAGTTGACCCCGGCGTAGGCGACGTCGATGCTCACCTGTCCCGGGCCGGGCTCGGGGGCCTCCACCTCCACCACCCTCAGGACCTCGGGACCGCCGTGCTCCGCCAGCTCGATCGCGCGCATGCCGTACCTCCGGCTCGACTGTTCAATGAAAAGCGAACACCGCCGACTGTATGATCCAGATCGAACACTCGGCAAGCCCCGGGCATCGAGACCGAGAGGACACCATGCCCCCCACCGGCCATCGGCCCGCCCCCGAACACACCCACCCCGACGAGGTCCCCGTCCTCACCGCCCTCGCCGCGCTCGCCGACCCCGTACGGCTCACCCTCGTGCGCGAGCTCGCCGGATCCGACGACTGGACCCGCGCCTGCGGCAGCTTCGACGTGCCGGTCGGCAAGGCGGCGCTCAGCCATCACTTCGCCGTCCTGCGCGCGGCGGGCCTCGTCGAACAGCGCGACCAGGGCCCCAAACGGGTCAACCGCCTCCGCCGCCCCGAATTCGACACCCGCTTCCCGGGCCTGCTCGACTTGGTCCTGCGCCCGGACGCTGCCGCCGCCCCGGCGTGATGGCCGCGCCGTACCGATCAGGCATCCGGCGCAGAAGCGGGCTCTCGTGGATCTGCCGGCCCCGCCCGAGGATCAGGCGTCACGGGCCGCCCGGCGGGCGCGCCACAGCAGGAAGAGGGCCGAGGCGACGGCGGCGGCGCGCAGGGTCCACGGCCAGGTGGCGGCGATGGCCGCGCCCATGCCGGCCTCGCCGGCCGCGACGGGGTCGCCCCAGCGGCCCTCGACCCGGCCCCACAGCCAGACGATCCCGGCGGTGACGGCGAGGCCCGGGACGATCAGGACGGCGCCGCGGCGCTCGCGGGAGGCGTACGCGAGGAGCCAGCCCGCGACGAGCGGGAAGAGGGCGCCGAACGCGGCACCGGCGAGCAGGAGCAGGGCCGAGACCAGGAGCAGCGGGCTGCCGAGCCGCAGCCCGCGCATCCGCGCGAACCGCCCGGCCCGTTCCCCGGCCTCCTCGCCGTCCGCGTCCGCGTCCGCCCCGTGGTCGCCCTCGCCGTGCTCGCTCTCCTCCCCGTCCTCCTCCTCGACCGGCGGAGGCTTCAGCAGCTCCGGGATCTCGACGCCCCCGACGAACCCGGGCACGTCGACGGCGTCCAGGGTGTCCGGCGCGCGCCACCAGTCCGCCTCGGCCGCCCGCGGCCCGGGCACGGAAGCACCGGCATCCCCCGCAGCATCAGCACCGGGCGCGGCGGCCTCGTCATCCGCCGCCGCCGGCGCCGACGACGACGCCCCCGGCGCCGGCGCCACCCGCCCCACCACCTCGTCCGGCGTACCGAGCTCGCCGAGAATGCCCGACACGCCCGCGCCGCCCGCGCCGCGCTCGGCGCGGCGGCGTGCGATCTCGTCCCGCAGGCCGGAGACCAGTTCACGGCGCTCGGCCGCCGGCACCTGGCGTTGCTGGGCCAGGTCGCCGACCCGGCTCAGATAGTCGAAGACCAACCGGTCGTTCTCGATCCCCTCGATCCCCACGGCATGACGTTAGCGCCTGCGCAGGGGCTAACGTGGTGCGGATGGGGATCGGTGAGCTCGACCGGGAGGCGCACGTGCCCGAGGGAACGGACGACGGCGCGGACGGCGGCGCGGCCAAGAGCGTCGGCGCGCCGCCGCGCACCCTGAACGCACCGCCGCGCACCCTCGCGGAGGCGCTGCGCGCGGGTGGCGACGAGGGACTCGCCGCGCTGCTGCGGGCCCGCCCGGACCTGCTCACGCCGGTGCCGAACGATCTGACGCAGCTCGCGACCCGGGCCGGCACCCGTGGTTCCGTCGTGCGGGCCCTGGAGCGGCTCGACGCGTTCGCGCTCCAGACGGCCGAGGCCCTGGCGGTGGCCCCGGATCCGGCCTCGTACGGGGTGCTCCTCTCCTTGTTCACGGGGGACGACGGGCACCCGGACGCACCGGAGATCGCCGCGGCGCTGCCGCGTGCGGTCGCGGTGCTGCGCGAGCAGGCGCTCGTGTGGGGCGACGACGAGCGGCTGCGGCTCGTTCGGACCGCGCGGGAGCTGCTGGCGCCGTCGCCGCAGCATCCCTCCCCCACCGGTCTGGGGCCGACGGTCGCGGAGGCGACGGCCGGGATGTCGCCGGGCCGGCTGCAGGAGATCGTGGCGGCGGCCGGGCTGCCGCCGACGCATGACCCGGTGTCGGCGGTGGCGGCCCTGACGGCCCTGTTCACGGACCGTACGAGGATGGCGGCGCTGCTGGACACGGCGCCGCCGGAGGCGCTCGCGGTGCTCGACCGGCTGGTGTGGGGCCCGCCGTACGGGGAGGTGACGGCGGATCCGACGCCGCCGGTGCGCTGGCTGCGCGACCGCGGGCTGCTGCTGCCCGCGTCGACGCGGACGGTGGTGCTGCCCCGGGAGGCGGCGCTGCATCTGCGCGGCGGGCGGGCGCACCGGACGCCGGAGCCGACGGCTCCGGTGGTGGTGGCGGCCCGCGACTACCGTCCACAGGTGGTGGACAACGCGGCGGCCGGGCAGGCGTACACGGCGCTGTCGACGGTCGAGGAGCTTCTCAAGTCCTGGAACCAGGGCGGCCCGCCGGTGCTGCGGGCGGGCGGTCTGGCCGTACGGGACCTCAAGCGCACGGCGACGGTCCTCGACGTGCCGGAGCAGGTGGCGGCGTTCTGGCTGGAGCTGGCGTACGGGGCGGGGCTGCTGGCCTCGGACGGGGAGGCGGACGAGCGGTACGCGCCGACGCCCGCGTACGACGACTGGCTGGACCTGCCGGCGGCGGAGCGCTGGGTGCGGCTGGCGGGGGCCTGGCTGGCCGCGACCCGGGTCCCGGGCGTGGTCGGCACCCAGGACACCAAGGGCCGTACGCTCGCCGCGCTCGGACCGGGTCTCGACCGGGGCCCGGCGGCGGAGGTGCGCCGCCGGGTGCTCGGTCTCCTCGCGACGCTGCCGCCGGGCGCGGCGGCCGACCGGGAGTCGGTGCTGGCCCGGCTGCGCTGGGACCGGCCGCTGCGGGGCGGCGGTGACCAGGCCGCGGATCTGCGGGCCCGGATCGCGACCTGGACCCTGGAGGAGGCCGAACTCCTCGGCGTCACCGGCCGCGGCGCGCTCGCCTCGCCCGCCCGGGCGCTGCTCAACCTGCCGCTGGCCGAGCCCGCCGACGACGACGCCCTCGACAGCCACGCGCACGACTGCGAGCCGGCCGTCGCCGCGTCCCGGGCCGCGACCCTGCTGGCCCCGCTGCTGCCGGAGGCGGTCGATCACGTCCTGTTGCAGGCGGATCTGACCGCGGTCGCGCCGGGGCCGTTGCGCCGCCCGCTGGCCGAGGCGCTGTCCGTGCTGGCGGATGTGGAGTCGAAGGGCGGCGCGACGGTGTACCGCTTCACGCCCACGTCGGTGCGCCGCGCCCTGGACGCCGGGCGCAGCGCTTCCGACCTGCACGACTTCCTGACCTCGCACTCGCGTACGCCGGTGCCGCAGCCCTTGTCGTATCTGATCGACGACGTGGCGCGGAAGCACGGCCATCTGCGGATCGGCGCGGCGTCCGGTTACGTCCGCTGCGACGACGACGCCCTGCTGGGCGAGATCCTGGCCGACCGCCGGTCGGCCTCCCTGGGTCTGCGCCGCCTGGCGCCGACGGTGCTGGCGGCGCAGGCGGACCCGTCGTCGCTGCTGGAGGGGCTGCGGGCGATGGGCTTCGCCCCGGCCGCGGAGTCCGCGGAGGGCGATGTGCTGGTCACCCGCGCCGACGCCTACCGCACCCCGCCCCGTACCGCCCCGGCCCCGGTCCAGGACGGCCCGCCCGCCCCGGACGGCACGCTCCTGACGGCCGCGGTCCGGGCGATCCGCGCCGGCGACCGGGCGGCGACGGTGCCCCGCAAGGAACCCTCGACGTCGGCCCCCCTCACACCCGGCGCCCTGCCCCGCACCTCGGCCGCCGAGACCCTCGCCACGGTGCAGGCGGCCGCGATGACCGGCTCGGCCGTCTGGATCGGCTACGTGAACGCCGAGGGCGCCGCGAGCCAGCGCGTGATCGCCCCGGTCCGCGTCGAGGGCGGCTTCGTGACGGGCTACGACCACACGGCCGACGAGGTCCGCACGTACCCGCTGCACCGGATCACGGGCGTGGCGGAACTGGCGGACGACGAGGGCTGAGCAGCCGGCATCCGGCATCCGCGGGGAGACGGCTCCCGCCGGTGGTCGCGGGCGCGGGCAGGTGCCGACTCTCTCGATCACTTCTCAACCGACTGCTTTTCAACCTCGGCCAGGGGCCTGGGAGTTAAGCTCCCCGAGTGAAGCAGTTGACCGCAGAAGACCCGGCTCGCATAGGGCCCTACCGCCTGATCGCCCGGCTGGGCGAGGGTGGCATGGGCCTGGTCTACCTGGGCCGTGACGCCGACGGCCGCACGGTCGCCGTGAAGGTCGTCCAGGCCGGGCACGCTCAGGACCCCGAGTTCCGTGCGCGGTTCGCCCGCGAGGTGGCCGCCGCGCGGCGGGTGGGCGGGAGCTGGACGGCGGCCGTGCTGGGCGCCGACACCGACGCCGCGACGCCCTGGGTGGCGACCCAGTACGTCCCCGGCCCCGATCTGACCACGGTGGTCGGCAGGGAGTTCGGGCCGCTGCCCGAACACTCGGTGCGCGTCCTCGCCCATCGGCTCGCGCTGGCTCTGCAGGCCGTTCACGGAGCGGGGTTGATCCACCGCGACCTCAAGCCGTCGAACGTGCTGGTGACGTTCGACGGCCCGCGTGTCATCGACTTCGGCATCGCGCGGGCCTTCGACAACGTCGGCGAGAACAGCCTGCTGACCCGCACCGGCATGCTGATCGGCTCGCCGGGATTCATGTCCCCGGAGCAGGTCCGGGGCCTCGAACTCACGCCGGCCAGCGACGTGTTCTGCCTGGGCGCGGTCATCGTCTACGCCGCCACCGGCCGCCTCCTCTTCGGCGCCACGGACACGGGCCTGAACGCCCACCTCTTCCGCGTCGCCGAGGAGGAGGCGGACCTCACCGGCGTCCCGGAGTCGCTCGTCGATCTCGTACGCGCCTGCCTGCACAAGGACCCGGCCCGACGGCCCACTCCGGCCGAGGTGGCCGACCGCACGGCCGCGGACGGGGCGGAGGAATGGCTGCCCGGCCCCATCCTGGCCCGGCTCGGACGTCATGCCGCCCAGTTGCTGGACTACAGCCCCGCCCCGCCGGCGGAGTCCCCCGCCGCACGGCCGGACCCTCGCGTCGAGCCGGTCCGGACGCCCGGTGAGCCGTCCCCGCATCCCGCCTACACTCCGACGTCCCCCGCGTACTCCGGGGCGGCCGCCCCCTCTGCCGGCCCTCCCCCGGTGGGACCGGGCACCTGGGGCGCGCCCACGGCCCCCGCCCATCCCCATCCTCGTCCCCCTGCCCCTCCGCAGAGCACGGCGGCCTCGCACCCCAGGCGCTGGTGGGGTCTGGTGGTGCTCGCGCTCGCGCAGCTTGTCGTCCTGACCGACGCGACGGCCTCGACGACCACGGCGACGGGGAACGACCGGCGGGATTCGGGGCTCGCCCTGGGCGAAGCGAGCCTGTACGCCCTCCCCCACGTGTCGGCCTTCGTCACGCTGCTGCTGTTCGGCGGCCGCCTCGCGGACCGTGTGGGCCGCAAACGGATGCTGATCATCGCCCTGGTGGGCTTCGCGGTCACCGTCATCGTCCCGGCCCCACCCGCCCACATCCTGACGGGCGCCTTCGCCGGGCTCGTCACGTCGACCACGGCGACCCTGGTGTCCACCTCCTTCGCCGACCGGCGGGAACGCGGCAAGGCGTTCCGGATCTACGTGGCGGTCGCGGGGAGCGGTCCGGCGCTCGGCCTGGTCCTGGGCGCCCGGCTCCTCGAGATCACCCCCTGGCCCGTGTGGCAGTTCGCCGGCGGCGTCTGGGCCCTGATCGCCGTGATCGGAGTGGCGACCCTGGTGCAGGACCGCCCGGACCGCCTCGGTACCCGCTTCGATCCGCCCGCCGTGCTGCTCGGCTCCTTCGGGACGGTCACCCTCGCCCTCACCACCGGCCCGCCCGGTTTCGCCGCTCTGCCCCTGGCCGTGCACGCGGTCGGCATCACCCTGATCGCCGCCTTCCTGTGGCGGCAGACCAGGTCGGCGGACACGCTCGCCTGGCCGTCCGGCCCCCACGCGCACGTCCCCGCCGTCTGGTATCTCGGGGTGGCCCTGGCCGGCCTCGTCCTCGCCGTTCTGCTCGGCGGTGCGATCTCTTGACCTCTCGCGGTCGGTGCGGATCGCGCGCGGCGCTCATGTGATCCGTGGGGCGGTCCCCTCGGACATCGGCCGGGCTTCAGGCAGACTGGATGTTTGGCCACGTGGAAGGGATGCGCAGCACGTGAACGGTCCACTCATTGTCCAGAGCGACAAGACCCTGCTCCTGGAGGTCGACCACGAGCAGGCCGAGGCGTGCCGGCGCGCCATCGCGCCCTTCGCGGAGCTGGAGCGGGCGCCGGAGCACATCCACACGTACCGGGTGACGCCGCTCGGGCTGTGGAACGCGCGGGCGGCGGGGCACGACGCCGAGCAGGTCGTCGACGCGCTCGTCGAGTTCTCGCGGTATCCGGTGCCGCACGCGCTGCTCGTGGACGTCGCCGAGACGATGGCGCGGTACGGGCGGCTGACGCTGTCCAAGCATCCGGTGCACGGTCTCGTGCTCACCACCACGGACCGCCCGGTCCTGGAGGAGGTGCTGCGCTCGAAGAAGGTGCAGCCGCTGGTCGGGCAGCGGATCGACCCGGACACCGTGGCCGTGCACCCTTCGGAGCGCGGCCAGATCAAGCAGACGCTGCTGAAGCTGGGGTGGCCGGCCGAGGACCTGGCCGGTTACGTGGACGGCGAGGCGCACCCGATCGACCTGGCCGAGGACGGCTGGGCGCTGCGGCCGTACCAGCAGCAGGCCGTCGAGGGCTTCTGGCACGGCGGTTCGGGCGTCGTCGTGCTGCCCTGCGGCGCGGGCAAGACGCTGGTCGGGGCCGGGGCGATGGCCAAGGCGCGGGCGACCACGCTGATCCTGGTGACGAACACGGTCTCGGCCCGCCAGTGGAAGCACGAGCTGGTGAAGCGGACGTCGCTGACCGAGGACGAGATCGGCGAGTACAGCGGCACGAAGAAGGAGATCCGGCCGGTCACCATCGCCACCTACCAGGTGCTGACGACCCGCCGGAAGGGTGTCTATCCGCATCTGGAGCTGTTCGACTCCCGTGACTGGGGTCTGATCGTCTACGACGAGGTGCATCTGCTGCCGGCGCCGGTCTTCAAGTTCACCGCCGACCTCCAGGCGCGGCGGCGGCTCGGCCTGACCGCCACCCTGGTCCGCGAGGACGGCCGTGAGTCCGACGTCTTCTCCCTCATCGGCCCCAAGCGCTTCGACGCGCCGTGGAAGGAGATCGAGGCGCAGGGCTACATCGCGCCCGCGGACTGCGTGGAGGTGCGGGTCGATCTGACCGACGCGGAGCGGCTCGCGTACGCGACGGCGGAGGCGGAGGAGAAGTACCGCTTCTGCGCGACGACGGCGACGAAGCGCCGGGTCACCGAGGCCCTGGTGAAGCGGTTCGCCGGGCAGCAGATCCTCGTCATCGGCCAGTACATCGACCAGCTCGACGAGCTGGGCGAGCACCTGGACGCGCCGGTGATCAAGGGCGAGACGTCGAACGCGCAGCGCGAGAAGCTGTTCGACGCGTTCCGCAACGGTGAGATCAGCGTCCTGGTGGTGTCGAAGGTCGCGAACTTCTCGATCGACCTGCCCGAGGCCACGGTCGCGATCCAGGTGTCCGGCACCTTCGGCTCCCGCCAGGAGGAGGCCCAGCGCCTGGGCCGGGTGCTGCGTCCGAAGGCGGACGGGCACCAGGCGCACTTCTACTCCGTGGTCGCCCGCGACACCATCGACCAGGACTTCGCGGCCCACCGGCAGCGCTTCCTGGCCGAGCAGGGCTACGCGTACCGGATCATGGACGCGAGCGAGCTGCTGACCGCCGGGGAGTGACGCCGCCCTCGGTGCGTACGACAAGGGGCCCCGTCCGTACGCGGACGGGGCCCCGAGTCGTCCGGCGAAGGCTTCAGCCCGCCGGGTATCAGCCCGCCGGGTTTCAGCTCGCCGGGTTGAGGACGATCTTCGCCTGGTCGTTCTTCCGGTTCGGGTCGAACGGCAGCGGCGTGTCGCCGTACGGCGGCTTCAGCACCACCGCGCCCTTGGCGCCCGTGACGACCGTGTCGATCCGCAGCGCGAACGGGAGGGTCACCGTCTGCTGCTCGGCCACCCATATGGGCATCCGGCACAGGTAGCGCGGCGCGCCGGTGCGCACCTCGCTCTCCCACCAGCCGCCGTCCGCGGTGCGCGGCTCGCAGGCGTCGGGCACGGCGGTGGCGGTGGCGCCGCGCGGGACGGTGACGTCGACGTCGGCGACGGGGTCGCCGGAGGTGAGGTTGGCGACCCAGGCCGGGCCGCGGTTGCGGAAGGTCACCGGCACGGTGACGGTCCGGCCGGCCTCGGCCGTGAGCTTGGCGCCGCGGACGGCGAAGTCGGCGGTGTTGACGGCGGTGACGTCGAGGAGCGCGCCGTTGCCCTCCGGCTGGAGGTCCTCGGCGCCGCCGCCGGGCCGGACGCCGATGTCGACGCGCTCGGCCAGCGCGTACGGGGCGACCTTAGCCGTCGGCGGCGTCGGCAGGGTGAAGGTGCCGCCCGGCGGGACGACGTCGTCGAAGGCGCAGTCGAAGCGGGTGAGGGGCTTGACGGTGCCGCCCTCGCCGAGGGGGGTGGCGGTGCACTGCGGCGGGAGACCGGTGAGGTCGAGTCCGCGGGTGACGTAGAGGCTGAGCTCGACGCCCTGGGCCGGGCGGTTGCCGTGGTTGGCGACGGAGAGGCCGACGGGCACGGTGCTGCCCGGGGTGACGCCGGTGACGGGCGCGGGCCGGTCGAGGACGAGGTCGGGGCCGGAGGCGACCCGGAAGTCGGTGCCGTTCTCGGCGGCGGTGAGCCGGCCGCCCTCGGCCGTCGTGGTGGCCTCGGCCTGGTACGCGATCCGGCCGGTGGCGCCGTCGGCCGCACCGGCCACCGCACGGACCTGGAGCTTCACGGGGGTGGAGCTGTTGACGGGGACCTCGGGGAGGGAGCAGACGGCCGTGGTGCCGGCCGGGGCGCAGTTCTCCGGCCAGGTGACCTCGGCGATGCCGGCGAGGCCGGATATGTCGACGGTGAGCCGGCCGTCCGTGACGCGGTGGCCCGGGTTGTCGTGGTAGAGCCCGAGGGCGAGGGTGACCGCCGGGGCCTGCTGGGTGCCGTCGACGACGTTGGGCAGCACGAGCTCGTACGGGTTCGCGGCGATCCAGAGCTGGTCACTGTCCGCGAGGGCCGGCGTGGCGGTCGTCCCGACCGCGACCAGGCCCGCCGCCGCGGCACAGGCACCGAGCCGCGCGACGCGGCCGGTGAGGGGCTTCTTCATGATCTCCTCGTTCGTCGATGGGGGCGGTGCGAAGAGGAGACCCGTGAGGCCGGGTGATGGTTGCCCCCTGCCCCCGCTCAGGCGGCAGGCCGGCCGACGTGGGCGGGGCGGCCGAGGTGGGCGGGGCGGGGGCTGCGTACGCCCGCCTCCTCCAGGCCGTCGTAGGAGCCGAGCAGGACGACGGAGGCGGCCGCGGAGCCGAAGGCGCGTATCGCGCGGAGCCCGTGGGCGAGTCGGTCGAGACGGTGGGGGACGGTGGTCGCTGGGGTGAGGGTCGTGGCGGTCATGTCTTTATGATCCGAAACGGACATTACGAACACATCGGTCTCGGGGCCGAACCCTGCTCCCTCTCAGGTCGGACCCCGCCCCCTACGGGAAAAGCGTTCGCCCCGGGCGCACCGGGCCCGCTACACTCGCCTGCTTCCCCGCCTCCCGTACGGCTCCGCTCCGTCCGTGGAGTGCCGCCGTCCGGTCGGAAACCGGCGGCCACCTCGACGTGTCCGCGCATCACCCCGTCCGGAGGCTTCACCGTGTCCGCACCGTCCGCCGCGCCGTCCGCCGACGACCCGCTCGCCCCCCTCGCCCGAGAGCGCGCCCACCTCGCCGCGTCCCGCGCCGCCCTGCGCGCGATGCGCGAGGACGTGGAGTCGCTCGACATCAAGGACGTCACCGCGAACTGGGTCAACGCCGTCGTCCTCACCCGCCAGATCGAGGACCGCATCAAGGCGCTCGCCGACCTCGCCGACACCCCGCTGTTCTTCGGCCGCCTCGACTACCTGCACAGCACGCAGGAGGGGCAGCGCTTCTACATCGGGCGGCGGCACGTGCACGACGCCGACGGCGACCCGATGGTGATCGACTGGCGTGCGCCGGTCTCGCAGCCGTTCTACCGGGCGTCGAAGAAGGACCCGCAAGACGTGGGGCTGCGGCGCCGCTTCGGCTACACGGGCGGCGAGCTCACCGCGTACGAGGACGAGCATCTGTCCGACCCGGACGAGCTGGAGCGGACCAGCCGGCTGCTCCAGGCGGAGATCGAGCGGCCGCGCGTCGGCCCCATGCGGGACATCGTCGCCACCATCCAGCCCGAGCAGGACGAGATCGTCCGCTCCGACCTGTCCGGCACGGTGTGCGTCCAGGGCGGCCCGGGCACCGGAAAGACGGCCGTGGGCCTGCACCGTGTCGCGTACCTCCTCTACGCCCACCGGGAGCGCCTGGCCCGCACGGGCACGCTGGTCATCGGACCGAACCGTTCCTTCCTGCACTACATCGAGCAGGTGCTGCCGGCGCTCGGCGAGCTGGAGGTGCGGCAGGCGACGGTCGACGACCTCGTCGCCCATGTCGAGGTGCGCGGCACGGACGAGGCGGCCACCGCCGTCGTCAAGGGCGACGCCCGGATGGCGGAGGTGCTGCGGCGGGCGGTGTGGTCGCACGTGTCGCTGCCCAAGGAGCCGCTGATGGTGGTGCGCGGCTCGCGTCGCTGGCGGGTGCCCGCGTACGAACTGGAGGAGATGGTCCGCGAGTTGACGGACCGGGACATCCGTTACGGGGCGGCCCGCGAGGCCCTTCCGCAGCGCGTCGCGCACGCGGTCCTGGTGCGGATGGAACAGGCCGGCGAGGCCCCCGACGACCGGGTGCAGAACGCGGTGGCGCGGAACGCGGCGGTCAAGGCGCTCGTGAAGGAGTGCTGGCCGGCGGTCGACCCGGCGAAGCTGGTGCTGCGACTGCTCGGCGACGCCGACTTCCTGGCCGAGCACGCGGCGGGCCTGCTCGACGAGGAGGAGCAGAAGCTGCTGCTGTGGGCGAAGCCGTACCGGAGCGTGAAGTCGGCGAAGTGGTCGGCGGCGGACGCCGTCCTCATCGACGAGGCGAAGGACCTGGTGGAGCGCACCCAGTCGCTCGGCCATGTGGTCCTCGACGAGGCGCAGGACCTCTCCCCCATGCAGTACCGGGCGGTGGGCCGGCGCTGCACGACGGGTTCGGCGACCGTGCTCGGCGACCTGGCCCAGGGCACGACGCCGTGGGCCACGGAGAGCTGGGCGCAGGCGCTGGCGCACCTGGGCAAGCCGGAGGCGCTGGTGGAGGAGCTGACAGCCGGTTTCCGTGTGCCGCGCGAGGTCATCGCGTACGCCTCGCGGCTGCTGCCGCACATGTCGCCGGGGCTCGCGCCGGTGGAGTCGGTCCGCGAGAACCCGGGCTCGCTGACGATCCGGCGCTCCGAGCATCTGGACGAGGACGTGGTGGCGGCGTGCGTGGAGGCCCTCGGACACGAGGGCTCGATCGGTCTGATCGCCGCCGACGCGCGGATCGCCCCGCTGGCCGAGGCCCTGGAGGCGGCGGGCCTCGCGTATCTCTCCCCCGGCGAGGAGACCACGGCCGAGTCCCGCCTGACCCTCGTCCCGGCCTCGCTGGCGAAGGGCCTCGAGTACGACTACGTGGTCCTGGACGAGCCGGCGGCCGTGGTCGACGGCGAGCCGGACGAGCGGACGGGGCTGCGGCGGCTTTACGTGGCGCTGACGCGTGCGGTGTCGGGCCTGACGGTCGTTCACGCGGCCGAGCTGCCGGAGCAGTTGGGGTCCTAGTCCGGCAGGTCCGCGTACTCGGGCAGGGCCTGGGTCCAGGCCCGATGGGCGACGTCGGCGAGGACCGGGTTCCTCCCCCGGTAGGAGTGCTCGGTCACGATGCCCCAGCACAGGGCCCAGCCCCGCCCGCGCGCCCAGGTCGCGTCGTCGACCTGGGCCGCCTCCCGGAAGAGGGGGCGGGTCTCGGGAGTGAAGAGGGTCCAGGCGGCCATCATGTCGACGGCCGGGTCGCCGACGCCGAGGCCGCCGAAGTCGATGACGGCGCTGAGCCGCCCGTCGCGGGTCAGCACATTGCCCGGCAGCAGGTCGCCGTGCACCCAGACGGGCGCGCGGTCCCACTGCGGGAGGCCGAGCACCGACTCCCAGGCGGCGGTCGCGGCCGCCTCGTCGAGCGTCCCGTCGGCGCCGAGGTCGCGCAGCGCCCCGGCCATGGCGCCCTCCTCCCACTCGGTGATGTGCCCGCCCCGGAAGGACACGGGCCCCCCGGTGGCGTCCACCGCCCGCAGCGCGGCCCCGAACCGGCCCAACTCGACGGCGGCGGAGGCAAGATCACCGATCGGCGCCGCGTACGCGTCGGCCCCGTCCAGCCACGCGTACACCGACCACGCCTGACCGAAGCCCTCCCCCGGCACCCCCTGCCCCACCGGCACCGGAATCGGCAGCGTCACGTGCGGCGCCAGCAGCGGCAACCACCGCTGCTCCTTGGTCACTTGGCCCTGCGCCCAGTCCGCCTTCGGCAGCCGCACGACGAGCTCGTCGCCGAGCCGGAACATCGCGTTGTCGGTCCCGGCCGTCACCAACTGCCGTACGGGAAGGGCGGACCACTCGGGAAACTGCGCGCCGATCAGACGCCGGACGAGATCCTCGTCGAGGGCGGCGGGGGGCGGGGGCGTGGGCTGCATGCGCCGGAGGCTACGGAAGCCGTGCCCCCACCGCCACGGAATTTGCCGGTCTCCGTACGCGGTGCCGCCTCGCGTACGACCAGGTCACGGCGGTCATCAGCACCGGGAGCGCACACAGCGCGACGGCATGAGCGGCCCACCGCACCCAACGGGGCGCGGGAGCCGCGACGTTCGCGTTCCTCGTCATACCCCTCATGCTCACCTCGCCTCCACCCCGGGGACATCGCCCTCCCGGACACCCCACCTCCCCACCCGGCGGAGGCACGCTCCTCCGCCGAAGGCGGTCAGCGCGCGGGCCGGGGCTAGCGAGTGGCGCGCGTGATCCAGTCCAGGTATTCGGCGCGGCCGCTGTCGATCGCGAAGGCGATGACCTCGGGAGAGTCGTAGGGGTGGCCCTCCACGAGGTGGTTCTCCAGCGCCTCGCGCCGGTCCTCGGTCGTGCGGAACACCACCTGGTACTCGGTCCCGTCCGCCATCTCCCCGCGATGCCGATACGTCGTCTCGATGGGCCCGCTCACCTGCCCGGACGCGGCAAGACCCGCCTCCACGGCGGAGCGGGACAGCCGGCGTGCGGATGCCTTGCTGTCCACTGTCGTGATCACGATCAGGAAATCGGTCATGCGGGCAACCTAACCGGGGCTTGTCCGGCCACGTGCCGGTGGGGCTCGACGCCCTTTAAAGAACCGTGGGAGAGAAACACCAAACCCACCCCCTCCGTCCCCCAACGGCCTTGATCACACGATCGGGTGACGGACTGTCCGATGACCGGACGGGTGGGGTACGGTCGGCCTCGACCGACTGGCATATGCAACTCGGCCCCCGGCAGGACGGCAATCCTGGCGAGGGCCTACCGATCAGGAAGTGAACGCCTTCCCGATGGCTGATCCGCAGTCTAACGCGGCCGCGCCCGCGTCCCCCGCCCCGTTCGAAATCCCCGCCGACGCACCACGCTCAGGGGTGATCCACGTACGGCACCGGCATCGCGACCGGTACACGGTCGTGGGCCATCACCTGTCCCAGCACCCCGACCTGTCGGCCGTGGCGATCGGGCTCGCCGTGTACATCCAGTCGCTGCCCGACGGCGCCGACATCACCATCAAGCGCCTCACCCTGCGCTTCCGGGAGGGTGAGATCACCATCCGGCGGGCGATGAACGAGCTCGTCGCGGCCGGATACGTGGAGCGGAGGCGGGTGGCGCTCGGGCGTGGGCGGTACGCCACGCGGGTGCTCTCGTACGACAAGCCCGGGTGCGGCGGTGGCGGTGGCGGGGAGCCGGTGTCGGGCGGCACGCCCGCGCGGGGGCCGGCGCCTGGGCCTGGGCCCCAGCAGAAGCCGAGGCCGGCGCCGAAGCCGAAGCCGTTACGGGAGTCGGTGCCCGAGCCCGAGACGGAGCCCGAACCAGCTCCCCCACCGCCCGCCGGGCCCGCCGTCGACATCCTCGCGCGGCTGCGGGCCGTCGACTCCCGGCTGTTGCTGTCCTGGCGAGACGTACGGGAGTTGGCGCCCGCCGTCGACAGATGGCTCGCCCGGGAGGCGAGCCCGGCGCAGATCACGCGCACGCTCACGGCGTCCCTGCCGCCCGAGCACGTCCCCATCCACCACCCGGCCCGCTTCCTGGCGTACCGCCTGACCACCTTCCTCCCACCGCCACTCCCGACCACCGCCCCTGCACCGAAGCCCCCACCCCTGATCACCTGCGACGGCTGCGACCTCGCCTTCCGCAGCCACGACCCCAACGCCACCTGCGCCACCTGCAAACGGGCGGCCTGAACTGGCCGGGGTGGGTGTTTCGTGTGCGCTTCTGGTGTGGCCGGTGGAAGGCCCGGGGAGCGGCGGGGCGCCGTGGGCGGGTGTCGGGTGTGTGGGTGGGGGTGCGCGGTCGTGGAATGGGGTGGTCATGCCCGGCTCAGCGGCCGGCGGCCGTCGGTCGGCTGGGGTTCATGCCCCGCTGGTCATTCCCGGTGGGTGGGAAGGGGCCGGAGGGTGTGCAAAGGTGTGGGTCGCGGGCCGATGTGTGACGGGAGTGGTCTGCTGTGACGGGAGAGGTGCCCCCGACGTCTCGGAGTGCGCGTTTGCACCGCCCGGCGGTGCCCAGGCGCCCCGCCCGCGCCTGTCGCGTGGCGGCGGTTGTCTTCTGTAGCCTGCGGTGCGTCTCTCCGCTGCAAAGGTGTCACTCGCGGGCCGGAGTGTGACGGAAGGCGAGTTGTGTGACTCCAGAGGCATTCCGGCGGCCGGGAGTGCGGGGTTTGCACCGCGTCCCGGCTCTTTCCGTCCACCGGCGGTGACCAGCGGGGCATGAACCCCAGCGGGAAAGCGACCGCCGGGCGCCGAACCGGCCTCGGCCGCCCCATTCCACGGCCGCGCACCCCCACGGCGGGAAAGATCCTCCCCGGCCCGCACCGCGAACCCAGCCCCCACCCACCAACCCGCCACCCGCCCACGGCGCCCGACCACTACCCGGCCTTCCGCCGGCCACGCCCCCGGCCGCCCTCCGAGTGTGAAAGGGCCCCCGGAGTCACCGGGTCAAGGGTGGAGCGCAGCGGAATCGCGTAGCGACGCGACGAAGGAGCGCCCTTGAGGCGGGGGCGGAGGGGGCCACACTCGGAGAGAGGGCGGCCGGACCAGAAGCCCCCACGAAACCCCCGCCCCGACCGGGCCAAGACCCGCACCACGACCTGGCCAGGTGCTCAGGCCGGGGGACGAGTAATGCCTGGGCGGGAGATGCCCCGACCGGCATGATCCGGGCATGGGTATCGACATATGGGGTTTCATCGAATGTCACCGCGACTACCGCGACCACGAAGCGGACTCCTTCTGGCACGCCACCATCGACCTGGACCACCTGAAGGTGCCCCGGAACTATGACGCGTTCGGCTGTCTGTTCGGTGTGCGCGACAACGAGCAGTTCGTCCCCGTAGCTCCGGACCGCGGTCTCCCCGCCGACGCTTCGAACCGCGTCCGAGAGGGGCATGACACGACGGGCGGACGAAGCGCGAGCTGGGTCACCTGGGGCGAGATCAAGCGAGTCGACTGGGACGAGGAGTCCGCCTACCCGGACCCCTACGTCCACGAGTACCACCGTGATGCGCACGGCGGCTGGCAGTTCCTGCAGAGGCACTATTCCGCCCCTCAGCGGTTCGTCGACCTCTGCGGGCAACCGGCTCGCATCGCGAAGCGACCGAGCGTGCATTTCAGCGAGGGCACCGAGTGGATCGACGGGGACCGGATGTTCCGAGTCGAGCGCCTCAGGCGCCGTGACGCCGTGCCCGAAGAGGAGTGGGGTCCCGTCTGGACCGTCATGCGCACCCTCGCCGATCTGCATGGAGACGACGACGTCAGACTCGTCGTCTGGTTCGACGACTGACGTCGCCATGCGACCCGCCGGATGAAGATCCCGACGCTGTGGAGCGCGGCGGGCAGGAACGTGGCGGTCTCGTCGTGCAGGACGGGACGCGCGCCACCGCCGGCCCCACGAGAAGGACCACACCCGCCGGCACCGGGCCAGGACGCGAGCCGGCACCCGACGCCCCCCCCGGCCCCGGCCCCGGCCCCGCCCCCGGCGTCCGAGACGCCCCCTACGCGTCCACCGCCTCCCGCCACGTCCTGACCGCCTCTGCCGAGACCGGGGCCGCCCAGCCGTTGGGGCGGGCGGCGCCGCCGATGTGGAAGGCGGTGAGGCCGGCGGCGCGGAGGGTGGGGAGGTGGTCGAGGCGGAGGCCGCCGCCGACGAGGATCCGGGGCTCGTAGCCCGGCTCGTCGGTGCGGGCCGCCTCCGCCTTCAGGGTGGGCAGGCCGTCGTCGACGCCGGTCGGCGCGCCCGCCGTGAGGTACGTGTCGAGGCCCGGCAGGTCAGCGAGCTGCTTGCGCAGGGCGTCGCGGTCGGCGGCTCGGTCGATGGCGCGGTGGAAGGTCCAGCGGCAGCCGTCGAGGACGGCGATCAGGCGTTCCACGGCGACCAGGTCGGGCTCGCCGTGCGGCGTGAGGAAGCCGAGGACGAATTCCTCCGCCCCCGCCGCCCGCAGCTCCGTGGCCCGCCCGACCAGCGCGTCGATGTCGCCCGCTGCGAAGCCGTCCGCCAGCCGGAGCATCACGCGCAGCGGGATGTCCACGGCGGCGCGGATCGCCGCGAAGGCGGCCGTGGACGGGGTGAGCCCGTCCGCCGCCATGTCGGTGACGAGCTCCAGTCGGTCGGCCCCACCGGCCTGAGCGGCGACCGCGTCCTCCTCGTCGAGGGCGATCACCTCCAGCACTGCACGGTCGCTCATCGAGCCCCTTCCTCCACGCATCGCACGCCTACAGGTCTAGTCCAATGAACAGCCTAGCCGTGCGCGTGCGCTCCCGCACCGTGCGACGGCTCTTCCACGGGCGCGCCGCCCGTACCCGTACCCGTACCCGTACCCGTACCCGTACCCCCACCCGTACCCGCCCGCACCGTGAAGGCCGCCGTCCGCACCTTGCCCTCGTGCTGGAAGTCGAGGAAGAGGCGGTACGTGCCCGAGCTCGGCGCCGTCGCGGTGAAGGAGACGTCGGGGCCGGGGCCGCCCTCGTTGGGGTGGACGTGGAGGTAGGCGAGGTCGCCCTCGCGCAGGGCGACGAGGTGCCCGTACGCCCCGAGGTAGGGCTCCAGGTCGGTGACGGGCCGGCCGGCCTTGGTGACGGTGAGCCGCAGCTCGCCCGCCTTGCCGGGGTCGAGCGTCCCGCCGAGCCGGACCTGGTAGCCGTCGACGTCGGCGGTCGGGGCCACGGGCGGCATCGGCTTCGGGGCGTACGCGCCGGGGACGGCCAGGTCGGCGCCGAGCGTGATGCCCTTCGCGCCCTTCACGGCCGGCTTGAAGTCGGCGAACGCCTTGTAGCCGCCGGGCGCCGGCAGGTCGGCGTCGACGGTCCAGGTGCCGTCGGCGGCCTTCTCCGGGTGGAGGTGACGGAAGACGGTGAGGTCGCGCGAGGCGACGATGAAGTGGAGCTCCTTGCCGTGCTCCGTGGTGAACGCGGTGACCTTCCTGCCGGCCGTGTCCTTGATGGAGAACCGCAGCGTGCTCTTACCGAGGGCGGGCGTCGGGGTCTCCAGGGCCAGGGTGTAGCCACCGTCCGAGACCTGGAGGCCGCCGGCCGCCGGGGCGTTCGCCGCCCCCGCACCGCCCCCGTGGTCCCCGTGCCCGTCACCGTGGCCCGCGGCCCCGCCCCCGCCCTGCCCCTTCGGCGCCGCCGCGTGGCCGCCGTGCTCCGCCTTCGCCGGCTCCTCGAAGGGGCCGACGCCCTTGCCGACCCCGTACGCGGTCCCGAAGGTCGCGGCGAGCGCGGCGGCAAAGGCAGTGATCTTCACTCCGGTGTTCATGACTGCTCTCCCGTACGTGGGTGGCATGCGACGGGACCCTTCTGAACCCTTCGCTGCACCTCACCATACCCCTAGGGGGTATCAAGTCAAGTCATCGCCACGCTTGCCAAGCGATACCGCCCAGGGGTATACATGGACCCACACCGATACCCCCCGAGGGTATCCGATCGAGGAGGAAGACCATGGGTTCCTGCTGCACCCCCGACAACACCTGCTCCACCAACACCGTCGAGGTCTCGACGGCCACCGCGGTCGCCGAGAGCACCACCACCGTCTACGCCGTCAGCGGCATGACCTGCGGCCACTGCCGGACCGCCATCACCCACTCCGTCAGCGCGCTCGAGGGCGTCATCTCCGTCGACGTCGACGTGGCCGGCGGCAAGGTGACCGTCACCACCGGCGGCGAGCCCGACGACGCCGCGATCGCCGCCGCGATCGACGACGCGGGCTACGAGCTGACCGGCCGCGCCTGACCGGCGCCCCACAGCGCCAGCCGGCCGCCGGGGCTCGCCCACCACGCCCGGGCCCCGGCCCCCGAGCCCCGTCACGAACGAGGAGCAGTTTCATGACCACGACCACTCCGGGCACCGCCCAGGTCGAGCTCGCCATCGGCGGCATGACCTGCGCCTCGTGCGCGGCCCGTATCGAGAAGAAGCTCAACCGCATGGACGGGGTCGAGGCCACCGTCAACTACGCGACGGAGAAGGCGAGGGTCACCTTCGACGCGGACGCCGACATCTCCGTCGCCGACCTCATCGCCACCGTCGAGGCCACCGGCTACACGGCCGCCGAGCCCGAGCCCGAGCGCCCGGCCGCGAGCGGCGGCGGAACGGGATCCGCCGAGGGCCCCTCCGACGACGAGAAGGCCGACGAGGAGCTGCGGCCGCTGAAGCAGCGGCTGATCACCGCCGTCGCCCTCGCCGTGCCCGTCATCGCGATGGCCATGGTCCCGGCCCTCCAGATCGAGTACTGGCAGTGGCTGAGCCTCACGCTCGCCGCGCCGGTCGTCACCTACGCCGCCTGGCCCTTCCACCGGGCCGCCTGGACCAACGCCCGGCACGGCGCCGCCACCATGGACACGCTGATCTCGGTCGGCACCATCGCCGCGTTCCTGTGGTCGCTGTGGGCGCTGTTCTTCGGCACCGCCGGCACGCCCGGCATGACGCACCCCTTCGAGTTCACCATCGCCCGCACCGACGGCGCCGGGAACATCTACCTGGAGGCCGCGGCCGGCGTCACCGCCTTCATCCTGGCCGGCCGCTACTTCGAGGCCCGCTCCAAGCGCAAGGCGGGCGCCGCGCTCAAGGCGCTGATGCAGTTGGGCGCGAAGGAGGTCACGGTCCTGCGCGACGGGCGCGAGGTCACCGTGCCCACCGCCGAACTCCAGGTCGGGGACCGCTTCCTGGTCCGCCCCGGCGAGAAGATCGCCACCGACGGCACCGTCGTCGAGGGCTCCTCCGCCGTCGACGCCTCGATGCTCACCGGCGAGTCCGTGCCCGTCGAGGTCGGCGTGGGCGACTCCGTCACCGGCGCCACCCTGAACGCCGGCGGCCGCCTGGTCGTCGAGGCCACCCGCGTCGGCGCCGACACCCAGCTCGCCCGGATGGCCAAGCTCGTCGAGGACGCCCAGAACGGCAAGGCCGCCGCCCAGCGCCTCGCCGACAAGATCTCGGCCGTCTTCGTCCCGATCGTCATCGCGCTCTCGCTCGGCACCCTCGGCTTCTGGCTGGGTACGGGACAGGGCCTGACCTCCGCGTTCACCGCGGCCGTCGCCGTCCTGATCATCGCCTGCCCGTGCGCCCTGGGCCTGGCCACCCCGACCGCCCTCATGGTCGGCACCGGCCGCGGCGCCCAGCTCGGCATCCTCATCAAGGGCCCCGAGGTCCTGGAGACCACCCGCAAGGTCGACACCATCGTCCTCGACAAGACCGGCACCGTCACCACCGGCCGGATGACCCTGATCAAGGTCCACACCGCCGCCGGCACGGACGAGACCGACGTGCTGCGCCTGGCCGGCGCCCTGGAGCACTCCTCCGAGCACCCGATCGCCCAGGCCGTCGCCACCGGCGCCGCCGCGAAGGTCGGCACCCTGCCCACCCCCGAGGACTTCGTCAACGTCCCCGGCCTCGGCGTCCAGGGCGTCGTCGACGGCCACGCCGTCCTCGTCGGCCGCGAGAAGCTGCTCGACGAATGGGCGATGGCCCTCCCGGCGAGCCTGAAGTCCGCCAAGGACGCGGCCGAGAAGGCCGGCAAGACCGCCATCGCGGTCGCCTGGGACGGGGAGGCCCGCGCGGTCCTGGAGGTCGCCGACGCCGTCAAGGAGACCAGCGCCGAGGCCATCAGGCGGCTCCGCGCGCTCGGTCTGACCCCGATCCTGCTCACCGGCGACAACAAGGCGGTCGCCGAGGCCGTCGCCGCCGAGGTCGGCATCGACGAGGTCATCGCCGAGGTCATGCCGCAGGACAAGGTGGACGTGGTCAAGAAGCTCCAGGGCGAGGGCCGTTCGGTCGCCATGGTCGGCGACGGCGTCAACGACGCCGCCGCGCTCGCCCAGGCCGACCTGGGCCTGGCGATGGGCACCGGCACCGACGCCGCCATCGAGGCCGGCGACCTGACCCTCGTACGGGGCGACCTGCGGGCCGCGGCCGACGCCATCCGGCTCTCCCGCAAGACCCTCGGCACCATCCGCTCGAACCTCTTCTGGGCCTTCGCCTACAACGTGGCCGCCCTGCCGCTCGCCGCGGCCGGACTGCTCAACCCGATGATCGCCGGGGCCGCGATGGCCTTCTCCTCGGTCTTCGTGGTCGGCAACAGCCTGCGCCTCCGCGGCTTCCAGGCCGCCGACAAATGAGCCAAGTCACCTGACGGGACCGACAGGAGGCCGCCGTGGCCGGTTACGTACAGCACAAGGAAGACATCATCAGACGCCTGAGGCGCATCGAGGGGCAGGTCCGGGGGGTGCAGCGGATGGTCGACGAGGACGTCTACTGCATCGACGTCCTGACCCAGGTCTCCGCCATCAACGCGGCGCTCCAGTCCTGCGCGGTCGCCCTCCTGGACGAGCACCTGAGCTGCTGCGTCACCGAGGCCATCGAGGCCGGCGGCGACCAGGCCAAGGTCAAGGTCGGAGAGGCGTCGAAGGCGATCGCCCGCCTCATCCGGACCTGACACCCGGCACCCGACACCTGACGCACTGCGTGCGGCGACAAGTAAAGAGACAGTCAACCGCCCTTGCGCGAAGGGCAGTCCACGGGCCGACCGGGGACGAGGGCCTTCGCGCGAGGGCGGTTCCTCATGGGCGACGCGATCCCGCCATCGTACCCCTGGGGGGTATACCTGAGCGGGTGAGGCGGCCCGTACGATGAGCCGCCCGTGAGCGGGGAGGGGATACACGTGCGCCGGCTGGGAGAACTGGAGGCCGAGATCATGGACCGGCTGTGGGCCTGGCAGCGGCCCGCGACGGTCCGCGAGATCGTCGACGACATCAATCTGGGGCGCCGCGTCGCCTACACCACGGTGATGACCGTCGCCGACATACTCCACCGCAAGGGCTGGCTGCGCCGCGAGAAATCGGGCCGCGCCTGGCTGTACGAGCCCGTCCGCAGCCGCGAGGAGTACACCGCCGGCCTCATGCAGGACGCGCTCGGCGACAGCCAGGACCGGCCCGCGGCGCTGCTGCGCTTCGTGGAGACCATCTCCGACGAGGACATGGCCGCCCTCGACGCGGCCCTGCGCACCGCCCGCCGCGCCCAAGGCCCCGAGAGCGGCGGCGAGGGCCGGTGAACCACCACACCCTGCCGCCGCTCGGCCTCGTCCTGTGCACCGGGTTCCTGGTGCCCTGGCTGCTCGTACGGGCCCGCTGGGCGCAGCAGGTGCCGCGCCTCGCGCTCGCCGTGTGGGCGGTGGGCGGCGCCCTGTTCGCCGGCTCGGCCGCCCTGCTCGCGGCCCATCTGGTCCTGCCCAGCAGCGCCGGCCACCGACTCAGCGACGCCCTCCTGCTCCTCCGCTTACCGCCCGCCGAACGGCTCCTGGAGCTGAGCGCGCGCGAGTGCACGGCCCTCGGCGCCGCCCTCGCCGTCCTCGCCGTCCCGGCCACCGGCTTCGCCCGCGCCCTGCTGCGGGCGCGCCGCCGGCGCCGCCGGCACGCCGAGACCCTCCGGCTGGTCGGCCGTTACGACCCGGGGCTCGGGGTCACCGTCCTGCAGCACGAGCGGCCCGCCGTCTACTGCCTGCCCGGCCGCTCGCGGCGGGTCGTGGTCTCCTCCGGCGCCCTGCGCACCCTCACCCCGCCCCAACTGGCCGCCGCCCTCGCCCACGAGCGGGCCCACATCAGCGGGCGGCACCATCTGCTCGTCGCCGCCGCGGAGTCCTTCGCCGCCGTCTTCCCGCGCCTCCCGCTCGCCCGGCACGGCGGCACGGCGGTGCCGCTGCTCCTGGAGATGGCCGCGGACGACCGGGCGCTGCGCCGCTGCTCGCGCGACGCGCTGGCCACCGCCCTGTACGCGCTCGCCTCGGGCCGGGCGCCGCGCGAGGCATTCGCGGCGGGCGGGCCCTCGGCCGCCCTGCGCATGCGGCGGATCCTCGCCCCGCAGGCCGCCGGGCACCCGGTCCTGCGCGGGATGGCCACGATCGCGGCGGCCGGACTCGCGGCCACTCCGCTGATCATCGCCTGCTGTTCCTTCCCCAATTGAATACTAAGGGAATTCGTAGATTTCACATCGGTCACACCCGCTCCGAATTCCCGGCTATTGTGGGTATGTTGAGGCTCAGCTCGGCACGTCGAAGGGTACGGACCAATGCAGCTGGCTGGCGTGCGAGCGGCGGAAGCCGCCGACGCGACGACGATATCCAGGCTGCTTGCGGAGTCCATTCGGGGCAGCTACGAGGAAATACTCGGCGAAATCCCCACGCGGCGACTCCTGTCCGCGCAATGCGCGCTTCCCCGTATCCGCGCGGAAATTGAAATTCCCGGCGGCGCGCCCGGCTGGCTCGGCTGGCTGGTCGCCACCGGCGCCGGCGGCGACCTGGTCGGCGCGGTGGCCGGCGGGGTGCCCGTCCCCGGCGAGGGCGAGCTGTACGCGCTCGCGGTGACGCCCGGCGCCCGCCGCGCCGGAGTCGGTACGGCGCTGCTCACGGCGACCACCGACCGGATGCGCGCGTACGGGGCGACGCAGCAGCGGGTCACGCTGCCCGCCGAGCAGGACCCCGCGCTCCCCTTCTACGAGCGCCAGGGCTTCACCCCGATCGGCGCGGCCCGCCTCAACCGCCCCCTCTGAGACCCCCCGCTCGAGTCGGCCTGCCTCTCGCTCCGACCCGTGGCAGACACACGCCATCGCGTGTTCACGCCCCGGGATCCGCTGGAACCGGCCCTCCGCCCCAGGTCAGGATGGAGCACAGCGGCGCGGTCCCGGCGGCACGGGTGCCCCGCCCGGACGGCCGGACCGAGCGAGCCCTGGAGGAGCGATGCACACACCGAGCGGACTGTCCCTGCCCGCCGTGCCCGCGGCGCTCTCGCCGGTCCTGCCGTCCCGACACGAACTCCCCGCCCCCGGCGCCGGGATCCGGCTCACGTCCGACGCCCTTCCCGGACTCGAGACGGTCTCCCCCGGCGACGAGGACTCGGTCTGGCTGCACGACGCGCTCCTCGGCCCGCACAGCGCCGACATCGTCCGGTACCTCGGTCTCGCCCGGTCCACCGGCGGCCCCGTCCTCGATCTCGGCTCCGGCGCAGGACGGCTCGCCGTCCCCTTCGCCCGGCACGGCTTCGCCGTGGAGGCCGTGGACCGGGACGGCCCCGCCCTGGAGCGCCTCGGGAACTGGGCCCGGCGGATCGGTCCGCAGGTCGCCGGGCTGATCGTGACCCGCCGGGCCGATCTCACGGAGCTGCGGCTCGACGGCGACTACCGGCTCGCGCTGCTCGCGGGAGCGATGGTCTCCGCCGTACCGCCGCGGGCGCGGCCCCGGCTGCTGCGCGAGATCGCCTCGCACCTGGGGGCGGGCGGAGCGCTCGCGCTCGACTACACCTCGCACCTGCTGTCCGGTCTCGTCGCCGAGCCGCAGCGGACCTGGGCCTTCCAGGTGCCGCGGTTCGACGGGATCGACGAGTGGGTGGTGGCCCGGCAGGACTTCGACCTGCGGACGATGAGCGAGCGGATCACCTACTACGCGGCACGGACCGGCAAGCTCTCCACCGAGCGGGTCGTGCTCACCACCGACAAGTGGATCGTGGACGGCGAGCACCTGGCGGCCGAACTGCACTCGGCCGGCCTCCACATCGAGGGCCGCCGGCGGCACCGCATCGACGAGCGGACGGAGAGCGTGCTGCTGGTCTGCCGGCCGGACGACTGACGGCCGGAGCCCCGAGGACGACCGAGAGGGCCACTGACGGCAGGGACGGCCAAGAGGTACGATGCCCACAAAGGTTTGGGCCGACCAGGTGGCGGGCGGAGAAGATGGCAGTCGTGGAAGACCTGACGGGCCGCGAGGCGGTGATCCAGCGGCTGCGTGACGTCGGTCTGCGGGTCACCGGGCCGCGCCTGGAGGTGCTCACGGTGCTCGCCGCCGGCGGCCATCTCGACGTCGAGGCGATCACCGCGACCGCCCGCGAGCGGCTCGGCACGCTCACCAGCCAGGCCGTCTACGAGATGCTGCGGCACTTCCAGGAGACCGGCCTGGTCAGCAAGTTCGACCGGCCGGGCCTGCCCGCCGTCTTCGAGATCTCCGGCCCCGCCCACCAGCACGCCCTGTGCCTGAACTGCGGCCGGGTGGACAACGTCGCGGCCACCGCCCCGGCCCCGCCCCGGGGCAGTCTGGCCGACTGGGCGGTCAGCGACGCCGAGGTGGTCTTCAAGGGCCTTTGCCCCGACTGCCGGGATGCGTCCCCTTCGCGCTGAAAGCAGTTGAACCTCGTGCGGCCCGTTCGAATTTGTGGCAGGGTCTAGCGGGGCGTTTCAACAGGATCCGCGCGATCCGAGGGGAGTCTGCTGCGCCGTGTCCAAAAACGCCGCTGGTGCGCGTACGGGAAGCGAGCAGGCCCTCGCCCTCTACCAGGAGCTCCGGGCGGCCCCCGGCGACTCCTTCGACGCCGTCGCGGCCCGGCTGCAGCTCACCGAGGCCGAACGGGACCGCTGCCGCACCGAGTTGACCGACCTCGGCCTGATCGAGCGCGCGGCGGGACCGGAAGCCGAAGGGCCCGGCCGGGAAGCCGACGCGCCCGCACCGGACGCCGCCGTGGTCGCCCCCGACGTCGCCCTGCTCCGGTTGCTGCGGCACGAGCGCGACCGGCTGGAGAGCCGGCTCGCCGAGACCAGCCGGGCGCACACCACCCTGGAGACCCTGGCCGGACCGTTTCTGCGGGCCGGGATGGAACCCGGGTCCGAGGTCGAGGTCGAGATCGTCGACGACCCCGCCCGGATCCACCGGGAGCTGGCCGACCTGACGAACACCGTGAAGAGCTCCCTGCACTCGATGCTGACCGGCTCGGTGCGGCGCGAGGAGATGACCCTGGAGCTGGGCCGGGACCGCGACCGGGTCGCCCGCGGCGTCAGGGTCCAGGCCATGTACAGCCACCGGGTCGGCCAGGTGCCGGAGATGGTGCAGCACCTGGCCGAGCGGACCGCGCTCGGCGTCGAGGTGCGCCTCTCCCCCGTCGTGCCCATGAACATGGTCCTCGCCGACGAGAGCTTCGCCCTGCTGCCGACCGACCCCCACGACCCGGACTCGCCCGCGATCCTGGCCCGCGGCCCGGGCCTGGTCCGCTCCTACCGCGCCCTGTACGAGTACTGCTGGCACGCGGCCACCCCGTACGGCCACGAGGAACCGGCCGAGCACGGCGGCGACGGACTGACCGAGCAGCAGCGGGCCGCGCTGCGGATGCTGGCCTCCGGGATCAAGGACGAGCAGGTCGCCCGGAACCTGGGCGTCTCGCTGCGCACGGTCAGCCGGCTGATCTCCGAGGTCATGCAGGAACTGGACGCCGCGAGCCGCTTCGAGGCGGGAGTGAAGGCCGCCCGGCTCGGCCTGCTCGACGGCGAACCGTACGAGCACACCCCCTAGCCCGACGGCCGGGGACGACGACGCGAAGAGCGATCTCCGGCTCGGTCTTCCGGACGACGACCCGCCGGGACGCGGCACGTAGCCTGACGGAGGCTTCCGGTCCGGCTCGACCCGCCGACGACGAGAACCACGAGGACAAGGGGGAGATTCGCCATGGCTACGACAGGCAGCACCACTCCGGACGGCCGACTGGTGCCCCTCTACCAGGAGTTGCGCCGCCGCGGCGTGTCGAACTTCCCGGAGGTCGCCCGCGGGTTAGGGCTCACGTCCGAGGAGTACGAGCGATGTCGCGTCGAGCTGATCGAGCTCGGCCTGATCGTCCCCACGACCACCACCCACGCCACCAACGCCGATCTGCGCGACGAGCGGTGGCAGCCGGACGCGGACACGGTCGCCTCGGTCGACCCCGAGATCGCGCTACTGCGCCTGCTCGACCGGGAACGGGCCCGGCTGCGGGAGCACCTGGCGGAGGCGGATGTCGCGTACAGCACCCTGGAGACGCTGGCCGGGACCTTTCTGCGGCCCGGTTCGCTGACCCGGTCGGAGATCGCGGTGGAGGCGCTCACCGACTACCGGCGCATCCAGCAGGCCCTCGAGGACATCGTCGACGTGATGCAGGAGAGTTCGGCGTCGATGTATCCGGGCGGGCCGAGCCGGGAGGTGCACGAGGTGACCCTCGACCGGGACCGGCGGCGGCTCGAGCAGGGGATCCGGGTCCGGGCGATCTACGCGCGGGAACACGCCTCGCGCCCCGACGTGGCCGAACTCCTCGACGCCCGGAGCGAACTGGGGGCGGAGATCCGGGTCGCGGCGGTCGTCCCGCTCAACATGATCATCGTCGATCAGCAGTTCGCCATGCTGCCGATCCGGCCCGAGGACGCGCGCAAAGGCGCCATCCTGGCGCGCGGCCGTTCCCTGGTCCGCTCGTACCTCGGCCTGTTCGAGCACTGCTGGCACACCGCCGTGCCCTACGGGCCGGGCCCGGGGGCCGCGGCGGAACGGGGTGGCGACGGACTGTCCGAACAGCAGCGGGCGGCTCTGAGAATGCTGGCGACCGGAATGAAGGACGAGAAGATCGCCCGCAATCTCGGGGTTTCGCTGCGCACGGTGAGCCGAATGCTTTCGGAACTCATGCAGGAATTGGGGGCGACCACCCGATTCGAGGCGGGTGTGCGGGCGGTGCAGATGGGCTGGCTGGACTGACGGGCCCGGCCCCGGGCCGATCCCGCGAAATCGGGCACGCGGAAGGCCCCGCGATCGTGGCAGGGCGATCGCGGGGCCTTCTCCTGCGGCTCGTCGGTCAGTTGCCGGGCGCCGGGCTCTGGATCGGCCAGTTGTCCTCGGCGACCACGTGCTGCGTGGCCGGGGTGTCGCCCTCGCCGCCGGCGGCGACCGCCGCACCGCCGGCGACGGCCAGACAGGCCACCAGAGCGAGGGCGAACTGACGAATGGCCTTGCGCGCGCCGGCGTTCCGCTCAGCAGACATGATTCCTCCAGGAGTGGGAATGTGAATTCCGTCTTCTGGGGCCCGTGCCGCCGGGTTTCCCTGAAGACATCTCTATTCTGTCGGGGCCTCCGGGGCGAATCCAGGGATTGTCGATGCGTGGACTCGCCATGGCGTGAGTGCGTCAATGCGCCATCCCTGCACCGGAATTGGCCGATCCGGAGCGCCTCTAACCTTTGGTCGAACCAAAAGAGATGCTAGACTCGTGCTCCGGCCTTCTCGTTCCTCCAGGAGAGAGGCCGCCGGGGCAGGGGCGTGCCGCCGCCCTTGCCCCACCCGCCGCACCGCCCAGGTCGCGGCCCGCTCCAGACCCGCCAGCGCGTCCTCGTAGACGTCCACCGTCCGCGTGGCGGAAGCACGCCAGCTCATCCCCCGGGCATGCCGGACCGCCGCCTCCCCCATCGACACCCGCGCCTCCGGATGCCGGGCCAGCCACAGCAGCCGGCGCGCGTACTCCACCGGATCGTGCCCCGGCACCAGCAGCCCCGACACCCCGTCCCACACCGCCGTCGGCAACCCGCCCACCGCCGACGCGAGCACCGGCGTCCCGCACGCCTGCGCCTCCAGCGCCACCAGGCCGAACGACTCCGAACGCGACGGCACCACCAGCACGTCCGCCGCCCGGTACCAGTCCGCGAGCCGCTCCTGCGGCACCGGCGGGCAGCCCTTCAGCACGTCCGCCACCCCGAGCTCCGCCGCGAGCCGCTCCACCGCGCCCTGCTCGCCCGCCCCCGAGTGCCCGCCCACGACCGGTACGAGGAGCCGGTGCCGCAGCTCCGGCGCCATCCGGAGCAGTTCGGCGACCGCCCGCACCAGGACGTCCGGCCCCTTCAGCGGCTGGATCCGCCCCGCGTACAAGGGCACGAACGCGCCGGCCGGCAGCCCCAGGCGGGCCCGGGCCGCCGCCCGCCCGTCCCGCGGCCCGAAGGTGCGCAGGTCCACACCGGGCCGCACCACCTCGGTGCGGGCCGCCACCGCCCCGTACAGCGAGCGCAGCGCCTCCGCCTCGTCCGCCGTGTTGGCGATCAGCCGGTCGGCGTCCCCGGCCACCTGCCGCTCGCCCCGGATCCGCAGCTCCGGCTCGGGCCTGTCGCCCTCCGCGAGGTGCGCGTTCTTCACCAGGGCCAGGGTGTGCGCCGTGTGCACCAGCGGTATGCCCCAGCCGAACGAGGCGATCCGCCCCGCCTGGCCCGACAGCCAGTAGTGCGAGTGGACCAGGTCGTAGCGCCGGTCCTCCTTGAGCAGGGCGAGCGAGAACGGCACGACCAGGTCCGGCATGGCCTCCTTCGGCAGCGGCCGGCGCGGTCCGGCGTGCAGATGGCGGACCCGGACCCCGGGCCCGACGTCGACGAGACCGGGCAGGCCCTCGCCGCGGCAGCGGGTGAACAGATCGACCTCGACGCCCTGTTCGGCCAGGGCACGGGACAGCTCGACCATGTACACGTTCATGCCGCCGGCGTCCCCCGTTCCGGGCTGGTGGAGCGGGGAGGTGTGGACGCTGAGCATGGCGACGCGCAGGGACACGAGGGGCTCCTGTGGGGAGGGCCACGTGTCCCCGCGCGTCGCGCGCGCATGGTCACGCGGCAGGGATGAGGGGCGGACGAGACGAGACTTCGGACGGCGAGACTTCGGACGGCGCGACTTCGGACTCCGAGACTCCGAACTCCCGGACTGCGAACTCCGAGTCTCCGAACTACGCGACTTCTTAGCGGTTTAGAAGCCGAACACCGGGCCCGAGGGCGGCGCGAGCCGCGTCCCCGGCAGCGGGGCGATCAGGGCCGACCAGTCCACCGGCCGGCCCGGCGCCACCTGGAGCGCCGCCGCGAGCCGGTCGGCGCCCTCCGGCATCACCGGGCGGGCCCAGGCGGACAGCGCCGACGCCACCGCCAACTGCGCGGCGAGCGCCGGAAGGTGACGGCAGGACGTGGTCGGGCGGCAGCGCTCGTGCGCGTTGACGTACCCGAAGTCGGTCACCGAGCGGACCATCTCGTCGAGCACCGCGACCGCCCGGCGCGGGTCGAAGGCGTCCGGGCCGTACGCCTCGCGCAGGTCGTCCACGCCCCGGTGCAGCCGGCGCTCCAGGATCTCCCAGCCGGTGCCGCCCGGCAGCGCCTGCGGCGCGAGCCCGTCGCACTCCTCGCGGACCGCCGCGAACAGCCGCGCCAGCCAGCCGTTCCAGTTCTCGTCGAGCTCCAGCCGGGCCGCCGCGAGCCGCTCGCGCCGGAACACGGTCCTTCGGCCGGTCGGACGGGCCTGGAGCACATGGCGGCGCAGGGTGTCGGAGCCGTACTCGGTGAGCAGGTCGAGCGCCCACACGTTGCCCTCGCGGACGCCCTCCTCGACCACGTACGACTCGTTGACGTTGAAGTCCTGCGGCAGCTTGACGTCCTGCGCGAGCAGCAGCACCGGCAACAGCACGGCGTGGCAGAAGGTGTGCCCGAAGCCGGAGAAGTGGATGGCGCGGGCCGGCAGCGGCCCGTCGGCGTCATAGCCGAACAGGTGCATCGCCGCCGCCTCGAAGCAGGCGTCGATGCGGTGCTCCGGGAAGCCCTCCACCGGCACCTGAAGGCCCCAGTCCGCCGGGTGGCCGACCGCGATGTCCGGCAGCCCGTCCTCGACCAGCGACTCGCACAGCGCCGCGAGCCGCGGCGGCAGCCCGGCCGCCGACCAGTAGTCGGCCAGCCGGTCGCGGAACGGTTCCAGGGGCACGTAGAGGCGCCGGCAGCGCTTGGGGAGCGCGGGCGTGTCGCACAGCGAGCAGCGCGGCGCGATCAGATCGCCGCCGTCGTTCGGGCGCGCGCACTCGTGGCACATGCCGCCGTCGCTCGACGCCCCGCAGTGCGGGCAGGTGCCGGTGACGTGCGCGCCGTGCAGCCAGCGCTCGCACGGCTCGCAGTACGGCAGCAGGCGGGTCCGCGCGGCGATCACGCCCTCCGCGTACAGGCGGCTGAACAGGTCCTGCACCCAGCGCCCGTAGCCGCGGTCCCGGCGCGGCCTGACGATGTGGTCGAACTCGACGCCCGAGCGCAGCCAGTCCGCCGTGATCGCCGCGCGGTAGCCCTCGGCGACCTCCTCGGGCTTGCGGTGGTGGCGCAGCGCCCGGACCTCGACGGAGCTGGAGTGGTCGGCGGTGCCGGTGGTGAAGCGGACGGGTTCGCCCTCGGCCCGCAGATAGCGGGTCAGGACGTCGGCGGCCACGTACGGCCCCGCGAGGTGACCGATGTGGAGTTCGCCGTGGGTGGCCGGAGGGGTCGCGGTGATCCAGACGGGGGAGCTCATGGAGACCTCCTGAGCGTCAGCGCGGTTCGAAGTGGAAGGAGCGGATGAAGCAGTCACGGGGCTGTTCGACGGCGTAGACGATGCATTCGAAAAGGGCCTGCGTGGTGAGCTTCTCGTCGGGGGCTATTCCGTCCGGATTCGATCCGTCCCATTCGGCGAAACGGGGATCCGAGGTGGAGAAGTCCGGCGGGAAGAGGGAGAAGACCCGCACCCCGGAGGGGCGCAGCCGGCGCGAGAGGATGTCGGCGAAACCGGCCTGGGCGCTCTTCGCCGCCCAGAACGCCTCGTGCGCGGCGCCGGCCGTCGCGGCGGACGCGCCCTCGGCGTCCCGCACCGCGACCATGTTGACGATGTCGGGCCGCAGCGAGCCGCGCAGCAGCGGCAGGAAGTGCTTGACCATGAGGACCGTGCCGCCGGCCGTCGACTCGATCGTCTCCACGATCTGGTCGTCGCTGGCCGCCTCCAGGTCCATGCCGTCGAGCCAGCGGGCCCCGTTGTTCACGAGCAGGTCGACCCGGTCGGTGCGCTCGCCGACCCGCGCGGCGAACTCCCGGATCTCGGCCGGCCGGCTCAGGTCGCAGCCGAAGGCGTGGATGCGGTCGCGGGCGGACCCGAGGACCTCGGTGCGGGTCCGCTCGGCCGCCTCGACGGTCCGGGCCGACACATAGACCTCGGCCCCGAGATGAGCGAATCCGACGGCGAGCGCGCGGCCGAAATAGCGGGACGCCCCGGTCACGACGACACGCAGATTCTCGAATTTCATGTGCGTCTGCTCTCCCCACGGATACGGCACCGGATACGGCACGGGACACGGCAAGGCAGGGCGGCGCGGATTCCCTGTGCGGGACCGCCGGTTGCCGGACGTCCTTCAGCGTGGCAGAGGAAAGCGGCGGAACACCTGGTGAGCGGGGTGCGCGTTCACGCCGTTGCGTGGATACGCCACGTCAACTCCAACTCCCCGAGCACGCGGGCCCGTTTGTGGTGCACCCGCACCCGGTCCGGCGTCGTGGACACGGTGACGTCGCCGCCCGGCGTACGGATCAGGCCGACCGGACCGGGCACCACGGTGCCGTCGATCGCCCCGGCGGCCGCGAGGGCGGCGGCGCCCGTGAGCGCGAGCCGGGGGTGCCAGCCGCCGACGGTGAGGGCGCGCACGGCGAGGCCGTGCGGGGAGCGGGCGAAGGTGGCGATCTTGGGGAGCGGGGAGTGGGGCGCGTACCCGAGGAGCCGCCCGGCCCGGGCCCGCAGGTCGAGCAGGCGCTCCTGGAGGCGGTGCGCGGGCAGCAGGCGGGTGTCGACGAGGACGTACGGATTGCCGTACCGCACCAGGGACACGGGCACGCCGTCGAGGACGTCGACGGGCCGCCCGGTGGGCAGCGTGCCGGGGGCGGTGGGCGCGCGGAGGAAGTCGAGGGTGTACGCGCCGTCGTCGTCCTCGGGCGTGCACAGGACCGTGTCCCCGGTCGTCACGGCCCGCACGGTGACGGGGCCGGGCCGCCCCTCGGCGACGACGGCCGCGAGCAGCGAATGCCCGCAGCCGGCACGGAAGTCGAACCGGCCGTCGGGCAGGGCCTGGACGAAGCGGTAGTCGAGCGCGGCGGGAGTGCGGGCGGGGGCGTGGGCGGGGCCGGGGCCGGGGCCGGGGTCCGGGAGGCGGGTGGAGGGTCCGTAGAGGGCGATCTTGTGGAGTTCCGCGTACGGGGTCGGGGCGAGGGCCTGGCGTACGGACGCCAGCTCGCCGCCCAGGGCCAGGGCGCGGGGAGGGAGCCGGTCGAGCCGTACGACGAGGGTGGGCCCCGGCGCGTCCTCGGCGCGCACGACGGCCGCCCTCACCCTGCCCGTACCGGCGGTGCGCACGCGCACGGCGGGCGGCGGCTCAGGCGGCCGCACAGCCCAGCGGGATCCGCATGCCCTGCACGACGTCCGTCCACAGCTCGTGGACGGCCAGCGCCCACAGCGCGAGGGCGATGTGCTGGTTGGGCCGCTCCAGATGCCGGTTCAGGAGCCTGCCCACCCGGTCGGCGCGGATCTTGCCGCCCAGCACCAGCCGGGCCGGCGACAACAGCTCGCGGACCGTGTCGAGGAGCGGCCCGCCGGGCGCGATCATCGCGGCGATCGGCAGGGTGAAGGGCTGCTTGGGCCGGTTCAGGACGGCCGCGGGCAGCAGCTCGGCCCCCGCCCCGTACAGCGCCCGCTTGCCGTGCCGCGCCTCGGGCGGCAGCGCCCGCGCGTGGGCGACCACGGAGGGCTGGCAGAACGGCAGGCGCGCCTCCACCGCCCAGGCCATCGACAGGTGGTCGACCCGCCGCAGGTGGTAGGCGGGCAGCCGCCAGCGCGTCTCGAAGGCGCTCGTCGCCGTGGCCCGGTCCGCCCCGGCCGCCTCCGCCGAGCGCAGCTCCTGCTCGATCCGGTCGGCAGCCGAGCCCTGGTCGGCGATGAAGGCGGCGTACGAGGAGGTGTACAGGTGCTCGCGCAGCAGCCGGGGCGCGGCGGAGAGGGCGTCCGCGTAGGAGGCGGCCCAGTCGACGCCGGGCGGGGAGGTCAGCGCGGCGCGCATCCGGTCGTAGCCGCCGAAGAGTTCGTCCGCGCCGTCGCCGGCGAGGGCGACGGTGAAGCCGTTCTCCCGGACGGCGCGGAAGAGGGCGTAGGTGGAGAGGGCGATCGGGTCGGCGTTGGGCTGCCCGAGGTGCCGCACGGTCCGGGTGAGCAGCGACGGGATCTCGTCGGGGTCGACGGTGACCTCGTGGTGGACGGTCCGGGCGCGGCGGGCGACGGCGCGGGCGTAGGCGGCCTCGGAGCCGGGCCACTTGCCGCGGTAGGTGAGGTGGAAGGTGTGCAGCGGCGGCGCGTCCGTCTCGCGGGCGTGCTCGGCGGCGAGCGCCGTGACGAGCCCGGAGTCGAGGCCGCCGCTGGTGATCGCGCAGACCGGCGCGTCGGCGGTGGCGAGCCGCCGCACCTCGTGGCGCAGCACGTCCTGCGTGTCGCCGAAGGGCCGGGTGGCGTGCGGGGCGCGGCGGCGGACGACGGGCGCCCGGCCGGGCCGTACGAGGGCGGTGGCGCCGGGCGGCAGGACGGTGACGCCGTCGAGCGCGGTGTGCGCGGAGTACGAGGTGCGGGTGGCGAGGACGGTGTCGAGCGAGTCCTCGCGCGGGGCGATCCGCACCCCCTCGAAGGCGAGCAGGGCGGGGATCTCGGAGGCGAAGCGGGTGGAGCCGTCGTGCGGGTCGTGGTGGAGGTGGACCGGCTTCATGCCCATGTCGTCGACGGCGAGCACGAGTTGGGCGCCGCCGGGGCGCAGGTCGAGGACGGCGACGGCGAACATGCCGTCGAGGTGCTCGGCGAAGGCGGGCCCGTACTCGGCGTAGAGGGCGGGCAGCAGCGTGCCGTCGCAGCGGTCGGGGAAGCGGTGGCCGCGCGCGGCGAGGCGGCGGCGCAGCTCGGCGTGGTTGTAGATCTCGCCGTTGAGGACGGCGAGGATGCCGGGCAGGTGGGGCAGCCGGTAGGGCTGCCGGCCGCCGCACGGGTCGGTGACGGCGAGCCGGTCGCAGCCGAGCGACCAGCCGGGGCCGCTGAGCACCTGGTGCTCGTCGGGGCCGCCGTGCCGCTGGCGGGCCGAGACCGCCGCGAGTTCGGCCGGGTCGGGGCGGTCCGCCGACGCGGCGAAGGAGCCGAGAATCCTGCACATGCCGGTCGCCTCCGAAGCTCGATGTCAGTCACTGTCCGTCATTGCCCACATGGCGCATCCAATGATTTGAATCTACCAAGCTTTTGGATGGCGCGTAAGTGCCATGTCCTGTTCACGCCACGAGTTGGCCTTGCGACGCCCCCCGCCGCCCAAGAGGCTGACCCCATGGAGGACTTCGCGATCGACCCGACCGTCCGCAGTGCCCCGGAATCACTGCTGGTGGTGGCGGCACACCCGGACGACATCGAGTTCTGCGTGAGCGGCACCGTCATGCAGTGGATCGAACGCGGCACCCGCGTCACCTACTGCATCGTCACGGACGGCGGCGCCGGCGGCTACGACGAGGCACTCCCCCGCCAGGCCATGGCGGACCTGCGCCGCGCCGAACAGGTCCACTCCGCCAAGCTCAGCGGCGTCGCCGACGTCCGCTTCCTCGGCTACCCCGACAGCTTCGTCGAAGCCTCCGTCGACCTCCGCCGCGACCTGTGCCGGGTGATCCGCCAGGTCCGCCCGCAGCGGTGCGTCATCCCGTCCCCCGAGATCAACTGGGCCCGCGCCGCCGACCTCCACCCCGACCACCGGGCCGTCGGCGACGCCTGCCTGCGCGCGATATACCCCGAGGCCCGCAACCCCTTCGCCCACCCCGAACTGCTCAAGCAGGAGGGCCTGGAGCCCTGGATCGTCCACGAACTGTGGCTGATGACCGGCCCCACCCCCAACCAGTACGTGGACGTCACCCCGGTCTTCGACCGCAAGGTCGAGGCCCTGCGCATCCACACCTCCCAGACCGCGCACTTCGACGACCTGGCCGGGCTGCTGCGCGCGTGGCTCAGCGAGCACGCGCGGGCGGGCGGGCTGCCGCCGGGGCGGATGGCGGAGGCGTTCCAGATCGTGCACATCGACTGAATCGCGCACGTCGATTGAGGCGGGCACATCGACTTGGGCGGTGTCGGCACCGGCCGGGCCGGGCACCCCTTGACCTCAACTCCGGTTCAGCTTCTAGCGTTTCGTCTCGCGCAGCACCAGTGACGCCGGCCCTTCCCGGGCCGGACCACTGCGACCGGGGAGAGAGCGACCTCATGAACACCGTCTCAGAACGCACCGACGCACCGCCGGCCGTCACCGTGATCGGCCTGGGCGAGATGGGCTTCGCCCTCGCCGACGCCTTCCTCACCGGCGGGCACCCCACCACCGTGTACAACCGCACGCCGGAGAAGGCCGACCCCCTGGCCGCCAAGGGAGCGAAGCCGGCCCCGACCGTCCGCGAGGCCGTCGCCGCCGCTCCCCTCGTGGTCATCAGCGTCAAGGGCGGCACCACGGCCCGCACGCTGCTGGAATCGGCGGGCGACGCGCTGCCCGGCCGCGCCGTGCTCAACCTCACGGACGGAACGTCCGCGGACGCCAGGGCCGTGGCCGAATGGGTCACCGCCCAGGGCGCGCGCTACCTCCACGGGCAGATCATGACGATCGCCCCGGGCATCGGAGGAGCCGAGACGGTGATCTTCTACGGCGGCTCCGAGACCGTGTTCCACGACTTCCACCCCGCCCTCCGGCTCCTCGGCGGCCGCGGCACCCTGATCTCGGCCGACGCCGGCCTGCCCGCCCTGTACGGCATGGCCGTGCACGGCACGATGTGGGGCGCCCTCAACGGCTTCCTCCACGCGGCCGCGCTGCTGACCAGCGAGGGCGTCGAGGTGAAGCGGTTCCTCGACCACGCCGGCCCGTCCGTCGCCGCCCTCACGGCATCCCTCCCGATGCTCGCCGACGAGGTCGACCGCGGTGCGTACGCGACGCGGTACGGGGCACTCCAGCACCACCGGCCCTCGGTGGAGGACCTGGTCCGCGAGAGCGAAGCGCGGAACATCGACACCGGCCTGCCCGGCTACACGCTGGGCCTGGTGGACAAGGCCATGGAGGACGGCCACGCCGACGACAGCTACGCGCGGCTGATCGAGTACTTCCGGAAGGGCTGACAGCGCCGAGAGCGGTGGGCATCGGGCGGGAGGTCGGCGGGGGGTGGTCACGTCGGGGCGCGGGCGGGCCCCCGGCCCCGGCGTGGCCGCCGGGCGCTACCTCCGCCCGGTCGCGGAGCCGAAGCCCAGCCACGTGTGCCGGTTCCCCCACCAGCACCAGCCCACCTTCGGCGCGTCGCGCCGCTCCTTGCCGTCCCGGCCCGTCCCGTTGCTGATCCAGATCGCCGGCGTACGGGCGTCGTACGTGCCCTTCGGCTTCCGCAGCCGCGAACCGATCGTCATGAAACAGCGGTTGCGCTCCAGGGCATCCGGCTGCTGGAGCACCCAGTGGATGCCCTCGCTCAGCACGAGCGGGCTGCGGCCCTCCTCCGTCAGCGCCGGAAGCGCCTCCTCCGGGCTCCAGTTCGCCATGCGGTCGCCCCGGTCGACCCCGTCGACCAGATAGAGCGGGGCGTCCGGCAGCTCCACGCCGCCGTCACCGTACGGGGTGAAGTCGTCGACGTCCGGCATGTCGACCACGACGAAGCCGGGCTTGCCGCCCCGGCGCAGCAACGGCGCGAGCGCGGAGGCCGGCGCCCGGTCCGGATGGACGGCGAGCAGGGGCCTCGCGCCGCCGGACTCTTCGGAGTTCGCAGCAAAGGCGCGCAGCTCCTCGGCGGTCAGTCCCGCGATCTCGTGCACCCCCAGCTCGATCAGCCGCTCCGCCTGGTCGGCGAGGGGCGGCAGCGGGGGCAGGGCGGTGGTGGTGTCGGGCAAGGCGCTCCTCTGGTGGGGTGGTCGGCGTCGGCCAGAGACGGCGTCGATCAGAGACGGCGTCGGCCAGAGACCGAACGCGGCACCGCACCGGATTGTTCCCGGCGCCCAACGCGCCCCGCCCTGCGACCACTTCCCTCACCACTCGGCGATGAGCGGCTCCCCGGCCCCCCTCCGCCGCCATGCCTCGGAGAGCCGCCCGAGGCGGGCGGGGGCCGCGATGCCCCGCACCGTGGCGATCTTCCCGTCGACGATGTCGAACGACACGGAGCCGACCACCCGGTCGCCGACCACCGCAAGGATCGCGGGAGTGCCGTTCACCACCGCGTAGTGGATGGCGGGCGTGCCGCCTGCGAGCCGCCGCTTCGCGGACGTGCCCTTGAAACCGGCCCGCGCGATCGCGGCGATGCGCCGCGGAGTGTCGTACCGCAGCAGCTTCTGCGTCAGGCCGGCACCGTCGGAGATCGCCGTCGCGTCATCCGTGAGCAGCTCCACCAGACGTTCCGTACGGCCCGAGGTCGCCGCGGCGAGGAACTCCTCCACGATCCTGCGGGCCGCCACCGGGTCGATGTCTCCGTCACGGCGGCGCTCGGCGACGACGCGCCGCCGCGCCCGGTGCAGGTGCTGCTGACTCGCGGACTCCGAGATGTCCAGGATCTCGGCGATCTCGGCATGCCCGTACGAGAACGCCTCCCGCAGCAGATACACGGCCCGCTCGAACGGCGACAGCCGCTCCATCAGGGTCAGCACGGCCAGCGACACCGACTCGCGCTGCTCGAAGGTGTCGGCCGGCCCGAGCATCGGGTCACCGTCGAGCAGCGGCTCCGGCAGCCAGGCCCCCACCGTGCGCTCACGCCGCGCCTGGGCCGAACGCAGCCGGTCCAGACACAGGTTGGTGACGACCTTCGTCAGCCATGCCTCCGGCACCCTGATCCGCTGCCGGTCGGCGGCCTGCCAGTGCAGGAACGCGTCCTGCACGACGTCCTCGGCGTCGGCGGCCGAACCGAGGAGACGGTAGGCCAGCGAGGCCAGCCGGTTCCGGCCGGCCTCGAACCGCTCGACGTCGAAGCGATCGATCGCGATGCTGTCCACGCGGCCCACCCTAGGCGGCTACGCGCTCGGCCCGCTCGGCGAAGGCGTCAGAGGCGGCAGCCACGCGGAGCCTCCGCTGGGGCAGGCCGAACGTCGGGTGCGCGGTGGCCCACAGGGACATCCAGAGGATCGCCGACTTGAGACGCGTGGCCTTGCGGCCGCTCAGGTACTTCGGCTTCGCGTTCCCCTCGCCGTCGATGAACTGGAAGATCGCGTCCCGCCGGCCGAGGCTGATGTGGTTGGCCACATACTCCAGCTTGATCCGGGGGACCTCGCGGCCCGTCAGGCCGCCCACGATCGCTCCGACCGCCTGCCGGGCGGTGTAGCCGGCCGAGGCGCACGACATCGGCAGCGGCCTCCCGTTGTCACCGATCACGTGGAGGGCATCACCCGCCGCGTACACCTCCGGATGCGACACCGACCGCATCTGGCGGTCGACGACGATCCGCCCCTCCTCGGTGACCTCCAGCCCGCTCGCCGCGGCGATCGGATGCACCGCGAACCCCGCCGTCCACACGGTCGCGTCCGACGCCAGGACGGTGCCGTCGGCACACAGCACCCGCGCCGCCTCGACCGCCTCCACCTCGGCGTGCTCCACGACCTCGACGCCCAGGCGCTCGCCCGCCCGCCGCAGGTGGTCGCGGGCCCCGGCGGAGAGGCGGGCGCCCAGCTCGCCCCGGGCCACCAGGGTCACCGACAGGCCGGGCCGGGCCTCGGCGATCTCCGTGGCGGTCTCGATGCCGGTCAGCCCGTCGCCGACGACCAGCACCCGCCCGCCCTCGCCGCGCGCCTCCAGCGCGTCCAGGCGCTCCCGCAGCCGCAGCGCCGAGGCCCGGCCGGCGACGTCGTGGGCGTGCTCGCCCACGCCCGGCACGCCACCGTCCGCGACACGGCTCCCGAGCGCGTACACGAGCGTGTCGTAACCGATCTCGCCCCCACCCTCGGCATCGGCCACGTCCACGACCCGGCGCTCGGGATCGACGGCCGTCACCCGGGCCACCCTCACCCGCACCCCCGTGCCCGCGAAGACATCGGCCAGCATCGGGGCCTCGATCTGCTGGCCGGCCGCCAACTGGTGCAGCCGCAGCCGCTGGACGAAGTCCGGCTCGGCGTTCACCACCGTGACCTCGACGTCCTCCGGGGACAGCCGGCGCGCCAGGACCCCGGCCGCGTAGGCACCGGCGTATCCGGCGCCGAGGACGACGATGCGGTGCTTCATGAGTCGCTTCACGAGTCGCTCCTGTCGATTGGCTTGGCCTTCGCGGATTGAGCGAGACAGCCCGCCGATCCCTGACAGGAGCCATGTGTGACGTGCGTCACTGGGGGGGCTGAGCCGGGTGGGTGGGGGCGCGGGGGCCGCTCCGGTGAACGCGTCCGGGACTGCATGATTTACGGCGCGGTCCGGCCCCTCGAATCGGCGAACCCCCCTTGTTCCGCGCCACAAATCACGCTTTACGTCCCGAACGCGCTCCCCTGCGCGTCCCCCGCTTCCCGCCGTCCCCCGGCGAGACCGGCCGCGGGAAGCTCGCACCACACGGTCTTCCCGTACGGCGCTTGGTCGACGCCCCAGCGGGCGGCGACCGCGTCGATGATCCCGATGCCTCGCCCGGACTCGGCCCCGTCGGAGACCTCGCGGAGCACGGGCCAGAGGCGCGGATCGGGATCACTGACCGCGACCCGCAGCCGGCCGGTGGGGGCCGCTGTCACCCGTACGGTCACTGGGGTGCCCTCGCCGACGTGCTGGATGACGTTCGTCAGCAACTCGCTGACGCAGAGCCGTACGTCGTCGCCGTGCACCATCCGCCGCACCTCCGCCACCGCCTTGGGCAGCGCGAGAAGCTGCAGGGTGAACGGGAGGGTCACGTGCCGACTGCCTTGTGGAGCACCTGGGTGAGGTGGCGTGCGGTCGCCACGGTGCAGTTGCCGAGCGCGACGAGCGGGGGCCGGACGCTCGTACCGGCGAGGGTGAGGGGATCCACCCCGAGGGAGGGGAGGGTGATGCCGTGAGCTGCGAGAGCGCTGCGGAGCTGGTCGATGTCGGGGGTGATGTCGTCGCTCATGCGGGTTCCGCCTTTCGTTGCGTGCCGTGACGAACCGCTCACACGGTGCCGCCCCGCCCCCTACCGTGGGAAGCGTTTCCCGCTCCACGAAGCAAGGTGCGAAAGGCGGTCGGCGGTGGCTGCGCGCAAGGAGATCGACGGCTCGGCGAGCGTCCCGGAGTTCTACGGGAAGGAGCTCCGCTTCAAGAGGGAGCAGGCGGGCCTGACGCTGGAGAAGCTGGTGGACGGCAGCTTCTACGGCGTGACGTACCTGAGCGAGATCGAACGCGGCCAGCGCCGCATGCCGATGGATCTGGCCCAGCACGTGGACCGGGTGCTGAAGACGGACGGGTTCTTCGCGCGGCGCTGCGAGGACGTGCGGAAGGCACGGCTCACGGGCCACGCTCCGTACTTCGAAAAGGTGCTGGAAGCCGAGAAGCGCGCCGAAACCATCGAACAGTGGTCGCCGACTGTCTTTCCCGGCCTGCTTCAGACGGGACCGTATATGCGGGCGCTCTTCCGAGCCGAATGGACGCAGGATCTACCGGAAGAGGTCGATGAGAAGATCACCGGCCGCCTCGCCCGAGCCCGGCTCTTCGACGAGGATCACAGGAAGCCGGAGTACTCGGTCATCCTGCACGAATCCTTGCTCAGGCTGCGGGTGCTGCCGGGTCCGGAGATGGCCGAGCAGCTCGACCACATCGGCGCTCTCATCAGACGCGGCCGGGTCTTTGCACAGATCCTTCCGTGGAACGCCGGTGCGCACCCCCTAATGCTGGGCAACGCCATGGTCCTGGACTTCGCGGACGAACCACCGTTGGTCTACATGGAAGGGCAGCACCATGGGCACACCATCGACGATCCGGCCCTCGTGAAGCAGTACCGGAGGTCGTACGATCTGCTGAGGGCCGCCGCCTTGCCGCTGGAGGTGTCCCTCGCCCTGATCGAGGATGCGGCAGAGGACTACCGAAATGGCACGCACCCGGATCGACTTGAGCGCCGCCACTTGGCGTAAGAGCAGCTACAGCAACACGTCCGGCGGCGACTGCCTCGAAGTCGCGGACAACACCCCCGGCCTCGTCCCGGTCCGGGACTCGAAGCGGCCCGGCGGCCCGGTGCTCGTCGTCACCGCCGGCGCGTGGACGCCGTTCGTCGCGGCGGTGAAGGTGGCGGCGGCCGGCTGAATCAGGGCCGGACCGTGACCGCGCCGAGGTGGGTGATCCAGTCCGCGAAGGTGGCGGGGCGGCCCTGGTAGGTCATGGGGAGGATCAGGTCGCAGGTGGCGCGGCTGTCGAACCACATCTGGCCGCGGTGGGGGCCGGTGACGACCAGGAGGGTGTGGAAGCCGCAGCCGCCCTCCTGGAGGTAGACGGCGCCCGCCGTCTTCCGTTCCTGGAGGACCCCGCACTCGGCGTCCCACGCCGCCCATGCCGCCTCGTCGTCGCGTGGCGGCTCGCGGTCGCCCAGCTCGTGGTCGTAGGCGGCGTACGAGTCGGGGTGCGGGAACGGCTCGGTGAGCAGGTGGTAGTTGGTGTCGCGGTCGCCGTACCAGCCCCAGCCCTGGGGGCCCCGCTGGAGCCGGTTGATCCGGTGCCCGGCGCTGACCCGCAGCAGATGGTCCCGGTACTCCTCCGGGAACGTGATCCCGAGCTCCGCCTCGGCCTCCCGCACCTCCGCCTCGGTGAGCGGCGGCGGGGCGGCGTCCGCGTACGTCTGCCAGGCCGGCGGCGCCGCGGTCTCGTAACGGTGCCCCTGCTCCAGGCGCCGCAACTCCGCTGTCCAGTCGGGGGCCATCAGGCGAGGTCGCCCGTGTCGAGTTCGATGCCGAAGGGCTCGGGCAGGTGGAGCCGGGTGCCGAAGGGGTGGGGGCCGTCGACGCGGGTGTAGCCGAGGCGGCCGGGCTCGGAGTAGAGGGTGACGCTCTTCTCCTGGCGGTCCACGACCAAGTAGAGGGGGGCGTGGTACTCGGCGTACCGCTGGCGCTTCACGACCCGGTCGGTGTCGCGGTTCGACTCGGAGGTGACCTCGACGATGAGGAGGGTGTCCTCGGGGAGAAGCGCGGTGGCGCCCTTGGCCTGGGCGGCGGGGACCACGGCGATGTCGGGGACGTACCAGTTCGACGAGCCGGGCAGGTCGAGGTTTCCGGAGCCGGTGACGCAGCCGAGTTCGCGGGCGCGGGGGCGGATCTGGTCGCGGATGGTCTCGGCGGCTGCTTCGTGGTCCCAGGTCGGCGACACGGGCTCGATGATTCCCTCGATGATCTGGGCGCGGTCGCCGCGGATGTGCTGGACGGCGTACTTCAACGCCTGTTCCGGATCGACGCCGTTGTAGTCGGGGACTGTGCTCATCGTCCGTCCTGCGTCCCGTACCGGGCTGGGAGGTGTGTCGGTCTCGACGTTACCGCGCCCCGGGTCGTGGGGCCGGAGAAATCTCCGGTGTCCGGTCACCTCCCTCGTCGACCGGCAGTGGGCCGGCGGGTCCTTGTAGGGTGGCGCCGCCTTGGGGTGTGCGGGAGGGGAGGGGGCGGTGGGGTTGCGGGTCCGGGCGGCGGGGTTGCCGGTGGTGTTCCGGCGGCCGATGCGGCTGCACGCGTACGTGCTCGGGCACGGGCGGCTGGTGTTGCGGGGCCCGCGGGATCCGGAGGAGGGGCGGGCCACGACGGTGGACGTGGAGTTCGCGGACGTCGGGTCGATGTCGGTGCGGGACCGCTATTCCTCGTTGACGATCCGGTTCGCGGACGCGGAGGAGGAGGCCCGGCTGCGGGCGGCCGACCCGCGGAACTGGTACGACTGGCGGGCGTTCGTCCTGGAGACGGAGGACGGGGCGAACGGGCACGTGGTCGCGGGTGGGCTGCACTGGGGCGAGAGCGCGGCGCCCGAGACGTACGACAGTTTCCTGCTGCCGTCGGTGGCGTTGAGCCGCTTCCGCCCGGAGGGCGCGGTGCCGGCCGAGCCGGTCGTCGTCCACAGCGCCTGGCCCCCTCGGTGATCCCCTGGTTCTGGGTCGGCGAGGACGACTCCACCGACGCGTTCGGGGAGTTGCCGGGGCCGGGGCGGCGGTTCGTGCGGGTGCTGCGGGAGCGGGCCGTGACGTGGGGCGGGGATCCGGACGACACGTTCGTGCTGCGGCCCGAGGAGACCGGGTTCGGGCATCTGGTCGCCGTGGTGTGCGTGGGGAGCGAGGTGTTCGGGGCGTTCTTCGACGAGCAGGGTGGCGTGTACGGCACCGAGCTGCACGACCAGATGTACGTGCCGCTGCACGGCTCCTCGGCGGGGATCTTCCGCACCGCCGGGTCGCCGGGCGGGTGCGCGGAGCGGACGGCGGACTGGTTCGAGCTCGTCCGGAGCAGGGGTGGGGTCCGTGGGTAGCACCTTCCAGGCGGTCGTCGACCTCGACGCGACGGCCGGCGAGGCCCCCGCGCTCGCCGAGCGCGTGGTGGCGTGGCTGGTCGGGGCCGGCGTTCTGCTTCCGGAGCGGAAGGATGTCGGCGACGGCAAGGGCTGGTACGCGGAGGGCCCGCGCTGGGCGGCGGTGACGGACGAGCGGCGGTACGTGGGCGGCGACGGGCTCGCGGCCGTCACGGGGCGGACCGTGTTCTGGTCGCCGCAGGGCGGGGACGCCGTCTGCCCGTCCTGTGCGGCGGTCCTGGAAGGGCGGGCCGCGCTGTTCTCGCCGGCCATCGACGCCTGGTGGCGGACGGGTGAGGCCGAGGTGGACTGCCCGGCGTGCGGGCGGACGGTGCCGCTGGCCGCGTGGGAGTGGGGGCCGGACGGTTTCGCCTTCGCGTATCTCGGGTTCGAGGTGTGGAACGGGCCGCCGCTGCGGCCCGGGTTCGTCGCCGAGGTGGGGCGGGTGCTCGGGCATCGCGTACGGCTGGTGCGCGGGAAGATCTAGCGCCCGGGCCGGTCGGCCGCGGGGCCCCCGGCTCCTGGCCCGGGCCCCGTCGCCCGGAGCCAGGTCCCGGCCCCGATCCCGGCTCCCCGTCGCCCGGGTCCAGGTCCCGGCCCGGACCGGGGCGGTGTCAGTCGGGCGCCTCCGTCCTCGGGACGTCGAGGATGAGGTCGGCCGCGCGGGCGACCACCGCGGAGCGCGTGCGGCCGGGGTGGTCGGCGGCCAGGAAGTGGCTGCCGATGGCGGTGCAGAAGGCGAGCAGGGCCCGGGCCTCGACCTCCTCGGGGTCGGCGCAGTACGTGCCGATGGCGTCCCGCGCCAACTGGATGCGCTGGTTGTCCACGCGGCGCAGGCGCTCCGCGACGGCCGGGTCGCGGCGGGCCCATTCGCGGACGGCCAGGTCGATGGGGAGCAGCCGGTCGCCGGAGAAGGTGAGCCGCCCGGCCAGGCGGACCTTGTCCCGCGCGTCGACGCCCTCCCGCTCGACCCGGTCGATGACGTCGTCGACGCTCTCGCGCTCCCAGGTGTCCAGCATCTCGGCCAGCAGTTCCTCGCGGTCGGCGAAGTAGCCGTAGAAGCCGCCCTTGGTCACGCCCAGCGTCTTGGCGAGGGCCTCGACCCGCACCGCGTCCACGCCGCCCGCGGCCAGCACCCGCAGTCCGGCCTCGATCCACTTCTCGCGCGGTGTGCGCAACGCGCCCATCTTCGGCCCACCTCACCTCACCCACCTGTTGTACGGGTCCGTACAACAGGTCTACGCTGACGTTGTACGCCATCGTATAACCGTGCCACCCGTGAGGGGTCGTCTCATGTCGTTCGGTTTCGTCGCCTTCCACTACCCCGCCCCCGAGCACGTGGACGCCTTCGTCCGCGAGTGCCGCCAGGTCGCCGACGCGGCGCGGCACCAGCCCGGCTTCCTGTCCACGGAGGTCTGGGTCACCCCCGACGGCGGCGCCGTCGTCACCACCGGCTCGTTCGAGTCCGAAGCGGCCTTCCTGGCGGCGGCCGAGGTCGGGCGCGAGATGGGCGCGACGCCCGAGGGCCTGAGCGACCTGGAGGTGCGGCCGCGCGAGGTGCACTTCCTCGTGTCGCGCTAGGGAGGGGGAGCGGACCACGGGCGCGGGGGCGACGGGCGGTCCGGCCTCCGGGGCGGTCTCCGGGGGCGGGCCGGTGCCCCGGACGGTGCGGGGACGGACACCGACGCGGGCGAGCGGCCCGGCGGAATACGATCGGACCGCCGCCAGCCGCACCGGTGGCTGACCACGGCACCACCCTCTGTCTAAGGAGAAACCTCATGGCGCAGGTCGCGCTCAAGGGCAACCCCGTAACCGTCGACGGCTCCCTGCCCGCCACGGGCAGCCAGGCCCCCGAGTTCACCCTGGTCGGCGAGGGTCTCGCGGACAAGTCGCTGAAGGACTTCGCCGGCAAGCGCAAGGTCCTCAACATCTTCCCCAGCGTCGACACCCCCACCTGCGCCTCCTCCGTGCGCGCCTTCAACGCGAAGGCCGGCGACCTGGAGAACACCGTCGTGCTGTGCATCTCGGCGGACCTCCCCTTCGCCCAGGCCCGCTTCTGCGGCGCCGAGGGCCTGGAGAACGTGCAGAACCTCTCCACCCTCCGCGGCCGTGACTTCCACACCTCCTACGGTGTGGCGATCGCCGACGGCCCGCTGGCCGGCCTGACCGCCCGCGCCGTCGTCGTCCTCGACGAGAACGACAAGGTCCTGCACACCGAGCTCGTCAACGAGATCTCGGAGGAGCCGAACTACGAGGCCGCCCTGGCCGCCCTGAAGTAGTCGTCCCCGCCCGCGAGGGCGACGAGGCCCGCCCGGCGATCACCCGCCGGGCGGGCCTCCCCGTTTTCCGGGGCCGGGAGGCGGGGGGCCGGGGCCGGGGAGAGACTGAAGGGGTAGCGCGGCCGCAGGCAGGGGTTCCCTTGAGGAGTGGCCATGGGTGGCACGGCGGTGGAGGCCCTGCGCGGACTGCTGCGGGGCGAGGTGATCGGCCCCGACGACACGGGGTACGACGAGGCCCGGTCGATCTACAACGCGATGATCGACCGCCGGCCCGCGGTGATCGCGCGGTGCGCGGACACGTCGGACGTACGGGCGGCGCTGCGGTACGCCCGGGACACCGGCACGGAGCTGGCGGTGCGCGGCGGCGGGCACAGTGGTGGCGGGCTGTGTCTGGTGGACGGTTCGCTGATGGTGGACCTGTCGGGAATGCGCTGGGTGCGGGTGGATCCGGCGGCGCGGACGGCCCTGGTCGGCGGCGGCAGCCAGTTGGGGGACCTGGATCACGAGGCGCACGGGCACGGTCTCGCGACCCCGGGCGGAATCATGTCGACGACCGGGGTGGGCGGGCTGACCCTGGGCGGCGGGCACGGGCATCTGACCCGTGCGTACGGCCTGACGATCGACAACCTGCTGGCGGCGGACGTGGTCCTCGCGGACGGCTCGGTCGTCACCGCCTCGGCGGACGAACACCCGGACCTGTTCTGGGCGTTGCGCGGAGGCGGCGGGAACTTCGGGATCGTGACGGCGTTCACCTTCGCGCTGCACCCGGTGGAGGACGTGGGGCTCGCCGTCACCCTGTGGGAGCCGGAGCACATCGGCGCGGTGCTGCGCTGGTACCGGGAGTTCCTGCCGGCGGCGGACACCGACCTGAACGGCTTCTTCGCCACGCTTGTGGTGGCGCCGGGGCCGCCGTTCCCGGAGGAGATCCACGGGAAGCGGATGTGCGGGGTGGTGTGGTGCCACACGGGCGCCACGGACGAGGAGGCCCTCGCGAAGGCGTTCGCCGTCGTCTCCGAACCGGCGCCGCCGGCCTTCCACTTCCACACGCCCGTGCCGTATCCGGCGATCCAGTCGATGTTCGACGACCTGATCCCCAAGGGGCTCCAGTGGTACTGGCGCGGTGACTTCTTCGACGAGATCACGGAGGGGGCGATGGACGTCCACCGCACCTTCCTGGAGCGGATGCCGACCGAGCTGTCGACGATGCACCTCTATCCGGTCGACGGCGCCGCCCACCGGCCCGGCCCGACGGACACGGCCTGGGCGTACCGGGACGCCGTCTGGTCCGGTGTGATCGCCGGGATCGGCGCGGAGCCGGCGGACGCGGAGCCGGTCCACCGCTGGGCCGTGGACTACTGGGAGGCCCTGCACCCGCACTCGATGGGCGGTGCGTACGTCAACTTCCTGGGCGCGGACGAGGGCCGGGACCGGGTCCGGGCCACGTACCGGGGACACTACGACCGGCTGGCCGACGTGAAGCGGACGTACGACCCGGACAACGTCTTCCGTCACACGCAGAACATCGTCCCGGCGGACCGATGACCCCCGCGCCGATGAGTTTCCGGCGGGCCGCCGGTCCTAGATCATGAACGCGACAGGCGCGGCACGACAACACGGCGACTCACCGAGGGAATCCCCATGCGCACTCTGATCAGCACCGCCTTCGTCTCGCTCGACGGCGTCGTCGAGGCGCCGGGCGGCGAGCCCGGCTACCGGAACTCCGGCTGGACCTTCAAGGACGTGGAGTTCCTCCCCGAGGTCTTCGAGATCAAGGGCCGGGAGCAGAAGGAGGCCACGGCGATGCTGCTGGGCCGCATCAGCTACGAGGCGTTCGGTGCCGTGTGGCCGGACATGGAGGACTTCGCCGACTACAAGGAGATGCCGAAGTACGTGGTGTCCACCACGCTCACCGAGGACGGCCTCGTACCGAACTGGGGCGAGACCACGATCCTGCGCTCGCTCGACGAGGTCGCCGCGCTGAAGGAGACCGAGGGCGGCCCGATCATCGTCCACGGCAGCGCCACCCTGAACCGCGCGCTCTCCGACGCGGGCCTGATCGACCGCTACCACCTGCTGGTCTTCCCCCTCCTCCTCGGCGCCGGCAAACGCCTCTTCAGCACCACGGACAAGGACGCCCAGAAGCTCCGCCTCGTGGAGCACGAGGCATACGCGAACGGCGTGCAGAAGCAGGTCTTCGACGTCGTCCGCTGACCCCGGGACGCCGAACGTGAACTGGAGCGGCGATCCAGGCCCGCGGCCCGGCCGGGCCCGCGCCCCGGCGGGCCCCGGAACCAGGAGATATACTGGCGACGCTCGGATATATCCCCTGCGGAGGTCGCCATGTCCAAGACCCTGGTCGACATCGACGACGAGATGCTCGCCTTCGCCCAGCGACAGCTCGGCACCAAGACCAAACGGGACACGATCAACCGGGCCCTGACCATAGCGGCGGCGACCAGCGCGGAAGACCGCGCACGGGCGCTTCAGTGGCTCCAGGACAACGCCGAGGACTTCCTCGACTTCGACTTCCTGGAAGAGCGAGAGCGTTCCGGCCGGTGAACTACCTCGCCGACACCTCGGCGGTGTGGCGCATCCTGCGCCGGCAGATCGGGTCACCCTGGCCGGAGCGGGTGGCCCGCGGACAGGTCTCCCTCTGCCCGCCCGTCGAGGCGGAGCTGATGCCGGGGCTGCGGACCGACCGGGACCACGAGCCGTTCTTCACGATGCTCGGCCGGACCTTCGGCTGGGTCCCCGCCCCCGACAACCCATGGCGGGAGGTCATCGAAGTCCAGCGGGACCTGGTCCGGATCGGCCACCACCGCGGCCCGTCCCCCATGGACATCGTGATCGCGCTGACCGCCGAGCAGCACGGGATGACCCTCGTCCACGTCGACGACGACTTCGGCGCCATCGCCAAGGTCCGCCCCGGCATCCCCATGCTCCGACTCGACACGCTCTGAAGCCTCCCACCGGCCGCGCCCGCGCCCCCGGCCGGCCCGGCCCGTCAGGCGCGGCAGTGGAGCATCTCCAAGGGCGGGTTGGCGTGGAAGTCGGCCCAGTAGGCGGTGCCGAATTCGCGCAGGCCGGCCTCCGAGACGGTGACCGGCACCCAGGTGAGGTCCTTGAAGCCGGCGGCCCGCAGGGCGTTCTCGTAGACCTCGCGGCGCGGGCGGTTGGCGACGAAGGAGACCGGCGGGTCGAGGAGGGCGGTGAGGCGGACCTGGGGGCCGGTCTCGATCTCCTCGCCGGTCAGCACGCAGCGGAAGCCGTACCTCTCGGGGGTCGGGCCGTCGAAGCGGAAATCGGGCGACTGGTTGAGGATGAAGAACGAGCCGCCGGGCTTCAGGCTGCGGTGCACGTTGCGGCACATCCGCTCGGTGGTGGCGATGTCCGGGGCGTAGCTGAGCATCTGGACGCCGAGCGCGATGTCGAAGGGCCGCTCGAAGGCGCGCAGTTCGGCGACGTCGCCCACCTCGTAGTCGATGCCCAGCGGGTCGGCCTCCTCCAGCTTCTTCGACACGGCGATCATCTCGCCGGAGATGTCGACCCCGAGCACCTCCGAGGCGCCGCGCCGCCGGAACTCGCGGCTGTAGAAGCCGGTGCCGGAGGCCAGGTCGAGGACCGACCGGCCGCGTACGTCGCCGACGAGGGCGAGGAAGGACGGCACCACCGCGTACTGCTCCAGCGGCAGTGCCTTGAAGCCCTCGTACGCCTCGCCGATCTCGTCGTACTGCTGATGCGTGGTCATGTTCCTTCTCCCCGTGCCGAGTTGCCGAACCGGTCGCTTGGCAGTCTTGCCGGATCACGGCCCCTCGCCGTATTGGCGGAACCCACAGAGATACGGGTCCCGCCTCGGCCTCCCCTACGGGGCGAGGCACCCCCTCGACCTAGACCACCAGCCCCACCGCCAGGACGGTGATCAGCGTGCTCGACGCGAGGGCCGTCGTGAGGCGGCCGCGTGGGCCGGTGAGGGTGCGGGCGAGGAGGCTGCCGCCGGTGGTGAGGAGGAGCTGCCAACTGGCGGAGGCCAGGAGCGCGGCGAGCACGAAGACCGTGCGCTCCGCGAGGGTCGCGGGGGCGTCGGGGCCGGTGGCGAGGATCAGCGCGGCGAAGTAGATCACCGTCATGGGGTTGAGGAGCGTGATCCCCAGGAAGGTGACGTACGCGCGGGCCGGGGTCAGGGTCGTCGTGCCGTCGTCGCGCGAGGCGAGGGACCCGGCGCGGTAGGTCCGTACGGCCAGGACGGCCGCCCGGACCGCGAGGGCCACCAGGACCACCGCGGAGACCCAGCGCAGCGGGGTGAGCACGGGGGTGAGCAGCGGGACGAGGGCGGAGCCGCCCGCCACCGCGAGGAGGGCGTAGACGCCGTCCGCGGTGGCGACGCCCAGGGCCGCGCCGGCGCCCGTGCGCCAGCCGGTGCGGGCGGTGACGGCCACCAGGTAGGCGCCGACGGCGCCGACCGGGATCGCGATGCCGTAGCCGGCCAGGAGGCCGGCCACCGCCGCGGCGATCACGCGACGGCGGGGGTCGCTCCTGCGGGGACGCCGGTCCGCTGCTGTCGGTGGTAGGCCGAGCCGTCCTTCGTACGGGCGAGCTGCCCGCCGACGACCAGATAGCGGCGCAGGGCCGGGAAGTCGGCGTGCACGGTCTTCAGGGCCTCGTTGACCTCGCGCTCGGTGTAGGAGCGGCCCGGCTCGAAGAGGGTCGCGGCGAGATGGTCGAGCAGCGCGGCCCGGCGCGCGGGCTTCCGCGGGATCGCCTTGAGGCGCCCGTCGGCCGCGAAGAGATCGGCGGTGGTGGTGTTCATGCGGTGAAGCGTGACGGGCCGGGCGGCCCGCCCGCAAAGCATTTACCCCGCACACCCGCGAGGGGCCGCCACCGCTCCCGCTACCGCTACCGCCCCAGCCGGTATCCGATCTTCTTCACCAGCTCCTTAAGGTCCGGCGCCCGCAGCAGGCTGTAGTGGTCGGCGTCCAGCTCCACCACCGTCGGCGGCCGGGAGGACCAGCCGGTCGCCGTCTCCAGGAAGGAGTAGTCGTCGCCCCGCGCCTTGAAGATCGTGACGGGGCAGGAGACGGTGCGCTCGGTGAGCTCCCGGAAGGTGTACGTGAAGGCGAAGGTCTTCTCGACGATGGCGATGATCCGGGCCACCAGCTCCGGGTCGAGCGCGGGGAAGCGTTCCGTCACGTACGCGGCGAAGCCCTCCCTGTCCTTCGCCGGCACGTCCTCCAGGGCGCCCGCGAAGACCGAGAACAGGATCCGCGTGAAGCCGGGGTTGTCGTACGAGGCACCGCCGGCCGCCGACTCCGCGCGCACCTTAGGCGAGCCCGGCGCAATGAGAAACAGGTGCTCCACCTGCTCGCCCGCCGCCTCGAGCAGGTGCGCCGACTCGAAGGCGACGCGGGCGCCGAAGGAGTAGCCCCACAGGGTGTACGGGCCGGTGGGCTGGCGCCGGCGGATCGCGGCCACGTCGGCGGCCGCCATCTCGCTGATGGTGTCGTACGGGGTTTCGCCGCGGTTCACGCCGTGCGCCTGCACCCCGTAGAAGGGCCGGTCGATGCCGGCCTCCTCGGCGAGGAAGCGCAGGTTCATGGTGTAGCCGCCCAGGCCCGGCCAGCAGTAGACCGGCGAGCGGTCGCCCTCGGCGTGCAGCCGGACCAGCCGGGAGGCGGGGGTCGCGGCGGCGCCGTCCACGCGGTGGGCGAGCTTCTCGACGGTGGGGCACTCGAAGAGGATCTGGAGCGGCAGCGACGCCTCGAACTCCCGGTTCATCCGCGTGACGAGCCCGACCGCGATCAGCGAGTTGCCGCCCGACTCGAAGAAGTCGTCCTGGACGGAGACCGCCTCGACCTCCTCGTACTTGAGGGCCGCCGCCCAGATCTCGGCGAGCCGCCGCTCGGTGCGGGTGCGCGGCGGGACGTGCGGACGGCCGTGCAGGCCGGCGTTGACGACGGCGAGCTCGGCGAGCGCCTTGGTGTCGACCTTGCCGTTGGCGGAGAGCGGCAGCCGGTCCAGGACCACGACCCGGTTGGGGATCATGTAGTCGGGCAGGTGGTGCGCCAGGTCGTCGCGGATCATCTCCGCGGGGCCCTTCATGTGGACGGTGTCCTCGTACATGCCCTCGCTGAGCCGCTGCTCCTCGCTGACGGCGCCGCCGACGAAGAAGTACGAGGGGCCGGTGGCGCGGCCCGCGGCCGTCAGGATCTCGTCCACGCGGCGGGCGGCGGGCAGCGGGTGGCCGGACATGGAGCTGTAGCCGGAGGACATGAAGCCGAGCCCGTGGTCGCCGAGCTGGAGCCGCTGGAGCGCCCGGCCCAGGTCGACGTAGGCGCGCCGCCCGGCGGCCGGCCGGCCGATCGCGGTGATGCCGAGGCTCGCCCGCTCGTACACCGCCTGGTTGATGGCGATGACGTGCTTCTTCTCGACGAGGGAGGAGGAGACGGGGGTCAGCTCGCCGCTCTCGTACGCGTACTGGCCGGCGGGCAGGTCGGCGATCCGGCCCGGGTGGGATTGCACGTACAGGTCCACCTCGGGGCCGGAGTTCCGCGCCGTCTCCTCGTCGTACGGGACGAGCTCGAACAGGCCCAGGTCCTCACGGCCCTCCCCGTCGCGTACCGGCCGGATCGCGAGGCCCATCCCTGGCAGGATCTCCTCGAACAGGCCCACCATGTGGCCGGTCTCGATCTCCAGGACCTCGCGGATGTTGGTCCTGTAGACGGGCTCGACGGCCTCCCACTTGCCGCGGAAGCCGAAGCGGACGTACGGGTCCCGGTCCCGCGCGGCGCCCTCCCGCGCGGTGCCCTCCCTCGCCGCGCCCGGCTCCATCAGGTGCAGCCGGTGGTGCACCGGGTGGTAGTAGTACGTGCCGGGCTCCAGGCCCGCGATCCCGCGCACCTCCACGTGGAGCTGCGTCGCGTACAGCGCGCCCGGCGAGGCGTAGCCGTACTTCGGCAGCAGCCGCTCCTCACTCGTGAACTGGCCGAACCAGCGCAGGATCTCGCCCAGGTCGGCGGCGGTGAGGGTGCCGATCGCGCGGGAGCCGATGCCCTCGGGGCGGCGGGCGAGGGCGGCGAGGACGTCGGCGCGGGTGACGGGGCCGCCCTCGTAGAAGCGGTAGGTCTTGCGGGCGAAGACGGTGCGGCGCATCCGCTCGGTCGGCGTGCGGCCGGGCAGTTCGACGACCGGGCGGCCGGCCAGCTCGCGCGCGTCGACGGTGCCCGCGTTGGAGAGCTGCGCCTTGACCTGGAGCTTGGACTCCTTGGACTGGTGGTGGGCGCCGTGGCTGCCCTGGTCCATCAGGGCGGCTTCCTTCGGGGAGAGCTCGACGCAGGCGACCAGGTTCTGGAAGCCGGTCCGGGGCTCGTTCCTGACGATCACGGCCGCGGACTTCACCCAGTCGTGGTCCTCGATGGCGAGCGCGATCTCGTCCAGCTCGACGCGGAAGCCGCGCAGCTTGATCTGGTTGTCGGCGCGCCCCGCGAACTGGACGGTGCCGTCCTCGTTCCAGGTGGCCAGGTCGCCGGTGCGGTAGAGGCGCTCGCCGGTGCCGGTGGTGATGAAACGTTCCGCCGTGAGCTCGGGCCGGTCCAGGTACCCCCGCGCGACCTGGATGCCGCCGACGCACAGCTCGCCGTCCCGTATGTGGAAGGTCGTGTCGTACGCCGGTCTTCCGATGGGTATCGCGGCGGGGGCGTCCGGGGCGGCGACGGCGGCCCGGTCGACGGTGTGGGAGGAGGCGTTGATGGTGCACTCGGTGGGGCCGTACAGGTTGACCAGCTCGGCCTCCGCCGGCAGCTCGGCGAGGAGCCGGACGGCCAGGTTGCGGGAGAGGATCTCACCACCGGAAAAGACCCGGCGGAGGGTCGTGCAGGAGGCGAACCGCTCGGTGTCCAGGAGGGCCTGGAGGAGGGTCGGCACGCACTGGAGCAGGGTGGCGCCGTGCCGCCGCACGATGTCGACGAGCGCCTCGGGATCCCGGTACACCCCGGGCGGGCCCATGGCGACGCGGGCGCCGACGGCCGGGGCGAGGATCTCCCACTGGGCGGCGTCGAAGCTCATGGGGGTCTTCTGGAGGACGACGGCACCGGGGCCGAGGTGGTGTTCGGCGGCCATCCAGCGCATCTGGGCGGCGATCGAGCGGTGCTCGACCATGACGCCCTTGGGTCTGCCGGTGGAGCCGGAGGTGTAGATGACGTACGCGAGCTGCTCCGGGCTCAAGGACGGCGCCGGCAGCGGCTGTTCGGGTCCGGTGGCGCGCCGGGCGCGCTGCACGGCGTCCTCGACGGTGACGACGGTGGTGCCGGGCGGGGCGAGCTCGGTGACGCGGGCGCGGAAGCGTTCCTGGGTGACGACGATCCGGGCGCCGCTGTCCTCGATCATGTAGCGGAGGCGCTCCTCCGGGTACTCCGGGGAGAGCGGGACGTACGCGCCGCCGGACAGCACCACCCCCCACGTGCCGAGCATCAGGTCGAGCGAGGGTTCGACGTGGACGCCGACGCGGTGGTCGGCGGCGACGCCGAGGGCGCGGAGACGGTCGGCGAGGACGGCGGCGCCTTCGTGGAGCTCACGGAAGGTGAGGGTGTCGTCCTCGAAGACGACGGCGGTGTCGTCCGGGCGCGCCTGCGCCTGGGCGCGCAGCAGCCGGTCCAACGTACTGGTCATGAAGATCCCCCTGCGTGAGAAGCGTGGGTGGGGCCTGAGGGAAAGGGGCGGGCCCCGGTCCCAGGGACCGGGGCCCGCCGCCCTCAGCGGTGGATGATCAGCGGTAGATGAGCAGTTCCTGTTCCGTCGCACCCGTCAGCTCGTAGCGGGTGCGGACCAGCGGGCGGCCCGAGTAGATACGGATCAGGGTGGCCGCGTCGCCGTGGAAGCGGGCCGGCGGGCGGCCCTCGACGGCGTTGCCGAGGTCGACCTCCCCGGCCCGGTCGGCCAGGACGCCGACGAGCCGCGGGGTCTCCCGCTTGCGGCTGGTGACGGCCAGCAGCGGCAGGGCCAGGTCGAGGGCCGCCCCGCAGTAGGCGCCGGGCTCGCCGAACGCCTCCCGTACGTCCCCGGCATGCACCCACTCGCCGAGCGCGACCGCGTCGAGGCGGCCGTCCTCGTGCCCGGCGATGACCGGACCGGCCTCGGTGAGGCCCCGCTCCAGTTCGTCGAGGATCCGGCCGAGCGGCCAGTCCTCGCGTTCGGCCACGTCGGAGGCGTTCGCCTCGGGAAGGAAGACACCCTCCTCCAGGCGCCCCTCCACGATCCTGACGAGCGCCGCCGCGCAGTGGGCGAGCACCTGGCGGGCGGTCCAGCCGGGGCAGGCGGTGCGCAGCTCGTACGCCGCCTCGGGCGTACGGCGCAGCAGCGGCATCAGCAGGTCCCGCTCCGTCTTCAGGAGCCGGTCCGGGAGCCACGGGTCACGGGCGTGGCCGTCGGTACACATCAGGCCGTCGGTACACATCTGGTCGTCGGTACACATCAGTAGCGGTAGTGGTCGGGCTTGTAGGGGCCGTCGATGGGGACGCCGATGTAGGCGGCTTGTTCGGGGCGGAGGGTGGTGAGTTTGACGCCGA
>NZ_JBEXQW010000015.1:0-162717 GCF_040612775.1 Streptomyces sp. NPDC006339 | reverse complement strand
CGTATCTGCTGCGATGCTCGGCGCACTGGCTCTGCCGGTGCTGTCCGCCACCACAGCCAGCGCGGCACCCGCCGCCGTGCCTGCGGCCCTCGCGATCAGCTGCTACGACCTGCCGCCGCTGCCGTACGAGGTGCACACCGCGGCCGTCACCATCCGGTCCAAGGCCACTACGAAGTCCACGGCCCTCGGCGTTCTCTACAAGAGCCACAAGTTCACCGTGCACAAGAAGAGCGGCAACTGGCTCTACATCACGGACAGGACCACGGGCGTCAAGGGCTGGGTCTCCGGCACGTACGTCTACCGCGACGTCCGCATGTGCCTCGACTGAGAGCCCCACCCGCGCCCTTCCCGTCCCACCGGCTGAACGTGGGACGCCCGCGAACTCCCCATCTTCCCCTCCGGTCTCGCCTTCCGGAAAGGAAACCTTTCCCTTTGTCTGACGACATACCCGACGTCGGTGAAGACGTCGTGGGCGTGCTCACCGCACGGATCGAAGCCCATCTCGGAGCGAGCATGGACCACTTGAAGGCCGTGGTCACCGACGATCCGGCCACGAACCCCTACGTCACCGACATCGTCAAGTGGCACGGTCTGCTTCTCGACGCCCAGGCGGTGCTCGACCGTGCGGAGGACGATCTCCTCGCCGCGCTGGCGACCCAGCCCAGTGAGGTCGACGACCCGACGATGGACCTCGCCCACCGTGTGAACGCGGCCGTCACCGCCCGCGACGGCCGGGCCCTGGTCGTGGGGTGGCTCCTCGACCCGGACGCTCCGGGGAAGAAGGGTCTCGCCGCCGAACGCCTCGCCCGCCTCCGTTCCCGAACAGGGCCGGCCGTGCAGACCAGTCCGGCTCGCCGGCCTGCGGGAGTCCCCGCGCCGACGGTGGCCCGAGCGGGAAGGGCCCTGCGGTGAGCGTGCGAATCAAGACCAGCACCATGGACAGCGAGCTGCAGGACGTCTTCGACGCCGCCGTCTCCGAGCTGTACGAGGCGGCATGCGGTCCCGATGCCTCTCCCGCGCTCGCCCGGGCCATGGAACTGCGCTCCTTCCTCGCCCTGACCGAGGAACAGGTCGCCCGCGTCCGCGACCGCGTCCACGCGGACATGCGGCCGGACCGCGACATGGGCGAGCTGTCGGCGGACCAGCTCCGCTTCGATTCACAGTGGCTGGAGGCGGCGCTCGAAGCCCGCGACGGCTACCGCACCGCGCTCGGGGAGCTGCTGCGCACCATGCCCGCGCTCGATCAGCGGCCCCGGCCTGTCCGCATGACCCAGCTCAGGGCCACCACCGCCCTGGCCTCGCCTGCTGCCCCGGCACCTTCGCGTGCCGGGGCGGCCCGGCCCCGCCGACCGTGAAAGCCCCCGCTTGCCCCATCCCACGTCCACCGAGATAGCCGGACGGATCGAGGAACTGTACGGCGCTCCGCTCGCCGACCTCGAAGCCTGTGCCCAAGACCAGCCGCCCGGGATGCTCGCCGCCCTGCTCGGCATGCACACCGACCTCGCCCTCGCCGAGCGCAGCATCGACTTCCACCGTGATCAGCTCGCCCGGCTCCTGAACCCGGACCGGCAGATCGACCGGCACGAGGTCTCTCACCTCCTCGACGGAGCCCGCCGGCTCGCCGAAGCCGTCGCCACCCGCGACGCCCAGACCAAGTCGGCCTCCGCAGTTCTGCAGAGCCTGACCCGTACCTCGGCCCCGGCACCCTCCCCGCCGGCTTCCGCGCCGCCCGTACCGGCTCCGTCCCGTCCGGCCCCAAGCGCGCCCCGAAGCCGCTGACCCGCAGGTGAATCCCTCTCACTTCCCAGGAGTCCCTCCCTTGGCCATCACCGCTCTGCCTCCCGACACCGACGCCGACATCGCCCGGGTCACCGAGGCCCTCGCCATGATCACTCCGCGCTGGAACGTCAGGATCATGCTGGCGCTCTCCGGTCCGCCGCTGCGCTACAGCGAGCTGGCGGCCCGGGTGCCCTGGCTGCAGAACGGCCAGCTCCACCCCAAGCTCAAGTCGCTGTGCGACGCCGGGCTCGTCGAGCGCACCGAACACACCGCGCGGCACGTCACCTACGGCCACACCGACCGTGGTGCCGCCCTGCTGCCGGTGCTGCCGGTGATCGTCGCCTGGGCCGAGGAGCACCTGGAGAAGCCGGACCGTCCGCTCCCCGCGATCGAGCAGGTCGAGGACAGCCTCATCCTGCTCACCCGCCGGCACGCCGCCGCCCTGCTGTGGGTGCTCAAGCAGCGCGGAGAAGTCAGCGGCCGGGCGCTGGCCAGGATGGTCATGCCCTCCAGCGACTGGACCAACGTCTACCCGCCGCTGCGCCAGCTGGTGGCCGACGGCCTGGTCGACACCGACGGGATCGGCCGGCCCTACCGTCTGTCCGCAGCGGGCGACGGCCTGGGGCCCGTTCTCGGAGCCCTGTCCGCGTGGTCCGCCGGCCAGCCCCTCAGCAAGGCCGGCCAGCACCCGGTCTGGGGGCATCCCCAGACGACGCCCGCGCCGAAGGGATGGGTCAGCAACCAGTCCCGGCCGACGTGGCGCAACCGCGACCTCTTCTCCCACGCCACGCCCGCCCGCCCGGTGGCGGCCGTACCGGCGGGAGGCCCGCGCCGATGACCACCCTGTTCACCTCCGCCGAACTCGACAAGGCCATCGTGCTGCTGGCCTCGCCGCCGCTGGTCCGGCTCATCACCGAGATCGACGACAACGGGGCGATACCGCCGCGACGGCTGGCCGGCATCCTCCACAACCTGTCCCCGCACCACCTGCGCTGTGCTGTCGAGACGGGCCGCGTCCATGGTCTCGTCCGGTCCGTACCCGGCGTCGGACTGGAACTCACCGAGGCCGGTTCGGCCCTGGCGGACCTCTACGACGCGACCGCCCGATGGGCCCGCCGCCACAACTGTCCGGAGCCGGTCAGTGATTTCGGCAGCCGCGTCCGGCACACCTTCGACCTCCTGGCGGCCTCGCTCGCGACCGAGCAGGCCGAGGGCTCCGCTTCCCCGAGTACCGGGTCCTTGTCCGGCTCCGGGCGCGAGAGGGACCTCGGTGTTCTTCGCGCCCTGCTGATCCAGTGGATGACCAGCAATCCGCAGGTCACCGCGCTGCCCGAGCCTGAGCCGGCCGCGTGAGCGCAGCGGTCATGCCCCGGCACGCGCGCCACACCGCCGGGCTGGTGGGCGGCATCTACCTGCCGCGTACGGCGGACGCGCTGGCGTTCGCCATGTCCACCTACGGCATCCCGCTCCTGGTCCTGGCCACCACGCGCTCCGCCACACTCACCGGCGCCGCGTTCGCGCTGGAGTGGATCCCGAGGCTGGCGGCGTTCGGGTGGGCCGGGTCGGTCGTCGACCGGCGCGGAGCCTCCGTCGTCTTCCACCTCGCCTCCCTGGGCCGGGCGCTGGCCCTCGCCGCCGGCGCGGTACTCCTTTACCTTCACCCGTCCGGCATCGTGGCGAGCGTGACCGTGATGGCGCTCGCGGCGACCACCGGCGTGCTCACGGAGTTCAGCTACATCGCGGCCGAGACCGCGGGGGCCGCCGCCGGCCGCCGAGCCGGTGCACGCGCCCACCGGGTCCAGGCCGTTCTGCTCGGGATCGACCAGACAGCGACCCTGACCGGCCCCGCGCTCGCCGGACTGCTCCTGCTCACCGGCCCGCCGCAGATGCTCGCGGTGATCACCGCGCTCTCGCTGCTGGCCGCGCTGCTTGCCCTGCGCACACCCCCGTCGCCCGTCGCCCCGGCCCGGGCACCCCGGAATCAGGCGGACGCCGGCCTGCTCACCGGGTGGCGCACCATCCGCTCCCTGCCCGCGCTCGGCTGGCTCGTGACCGGGCTCACTGTGTCCAACCTGGCCACGGGCCTCTTCCAGGCGGCCGGGCCCGTGATCGTCGTCCAGCACTTCGGGCAGTCGACGACCGCCGTCGGCCTGGTCTGGTCCGCCGCCGCCGGAGCGACGCTCCTGGCAGTCACCATCTGCCGGTTCGCGATCGACCGCCTGGGCCTGTGGCCGGTCGGCGCCGCCTGCGCCGCTCTCGCCTCGCTCGCCTGTCTCGCCGCCGCCCAGGCGCCCGACTACCGCTCCTACCTGATCCTCGTCGCCCTCCTCATGGCGGGCGAAGGCGGCATGACGGTGGTCCTGCGCACCCTGCGCTCCCGCCTCATCCCGCCGGAGAAGTTCGGCAGCACCCTGTCGGTGACCATCCTCATCCTCCTGCTGCCCTTCCCCGTCGCCGGCGTGCTGACCGCGCTCACCCCGCCCGAGGCACTCGGCCACGTCATCACCGCCTGCGCCGCGCTGCAGGCACTCGGGCTGTTCTGCGCCTTCGCCCGCCTGCGCACCGATCCCGCCCTGCACACCTGACCCCGCCACGCTTTCCCCAGCCTGTGGAGACCCCCATGCCCGCTGTCGCTCTCGGCTCGAACCCTGCGCGCGGTCGCACCATCACCGAGCAGTTCCACGCCTTCGACGCACACAACCCGCACGTGTACCGCGCCCTGGAGCGCCTGGCCGCGCGTCGTCTTGCCGCCGGTGCCACCCGCGTCGGTGTGAAGGACCTCTTCGAGGACCTGCGCCGCCAACTCCCGCACGGCGTCGCCGGGCTGAACAACAACTTCACCGCCCTCTACGCCCGCCGCCTGGTCGACGAGCACCCCCGCTGGGCCGGCGCGTTCGAGCTGCGCCGCCGCCGCGCCGCCTGACCGCCCCGTCCCGCCCTCTACCGATACGGAGAAGCCCCTTCTTGTCTGCTCGCCCCCGCCTCCTCGTCGTCTCGCCGGGTGATGTGATCTATCGCGGCTACTGCCTTGAGCAGGTGGCCGCCTCATACGACGTCGTCCTGCTGACCGGCACCGAGCCGTCGTGGGAGAAGCCGTACATCGTCGACCACGCCGTCGCCGACCTCGACAGCACCACCGACCTGCTCGACGCCGGCCGCGCCCTCGCCGAGCGCCACGAACTGGCCGGCGTGGTCACCTGGACGGAGTGGCATCTCGTTCCCACCGCCCGCCTCGCCCGCGCGCTCGGACTGCCGACGAACTCCGTCGAGGTGATGCGGGCCTGCCGCAACAAGGCCACCGCCCGCACCCTGTTCGCCCGCCACGGCGTGCCCTCGGCCGCCTCGATGAAGGCCCGGTCCCTGGTGGAGGCCGGGCTGGCGACGATGACCATCGGCTACCCCGCCGTACTCAAGCCCGCCGCGTTCGCCGGAAGCATCGGCGTGATCCGCATCGACCGGCCCGAGCAGCTGCCCGACGCCTTCGACTTCGCCTCAGCCGGAGCCGACCAGAGCCGCGAGGACACCGCGGTCCTGGTCGAGGAGTACCTCGACGGCCCCGAGATCTCGGTCGAGTGCGTCACCCACCACGGCGAGACCACCGCCGTCGCCGTCACCCGCAAGAGCCTCGGCCCGGCGCCGTACTTCGAGGAGACCGGCCACACCGTCGACCCCGACGACCCGCTCCTCGCCCAGGCCGCGCCGGTCGCCGCCGCCGCGATCAAGGCCCTGGGCATCACCGACGGCGTCCAGCACGTCGAGATGCGCCTGGTCGCCGGCCGCCCCCGCCTGATCGAGGTCAACGCCCGCATCGGCGGCGACATGATCGGCCACCTCGTCCGCCTCGCCACCGGCATCGACCTGCCCAAGGCCGCAGCCGACCTCGCCTGCGGCCGTACCCCCGACCTCACCCCGACCCGGCACGAGACCGCCGGTATCCGCATGCTCTACCCGGCCGCCTCCGGCACCCTCACCCAGCGCCACATCAACCAGGAATTCGCGGCCCGCACCCCCTGGCTGCGCCAGGTGCAGTGGACCCGCCAGATCGGCGACCCGGTCCTCCTGCCGCCCCACGGAGACCTGTTCACCGCCCGAGCCGGGTTCTACATCGTCACCGGCCGCGACACCACCGAGGTCAACGAGCGCCTCGACACCGCCGCCCACGAGATCACCGTCACCACCCAGGCGGTCCGATGAGCCCCGCGCCCGACCCGCGCTCCGATATCGACGGAGACGTCTACGTCTCCCCGCGCCATCTCGCCGGCTCCCTCTCGATCGGCGACCCCGCACTCGCCCCGCTCCGCGCCCTCGGCTGGGACCTGGAGCACGACGACCTCGGCAACGTCTACGTCAACTCCCCGGACCGCAAGATCCGCCTCGGTTTCCTCCCCGAAGGCGAGGACGACGGCCTGTGGCGGATCAACGCCTACAAGGACCCGTTCGGCCCGCCCGCGTGGGGCGTGTGCTTCAACGACTCCACCCCGACCGAGTTCGTGACCGCCTTCACCACCGCTCTCGCCGAAGCCTACGAACAGGGCCCCGACGCCTACCTCGCACGCCCCGTGGCCGGCAGCGCGAAGAACAATCCGTTCCTCCCCGTCGCCGTGCTCGTCAACTGCGGCTGGCAGCTCGACCGTCCCCAGCCCGACACGTTCGTGGTCAAGGCCCCCGACGGGCTCGCCGCACTCAACTTCACCGTTGGTCACCTCGCCCCGGAGGGCGAACTGGCCACGCGCGCGGCCCGCTGGGAGATATGGGCGGGCACGTCCCTGGACCGGCCCTTCTGGTATGCCACGGCCAGCACCGACACCCCTGTCGCCCTGCTCAAGGCCGTCGTCGAGTGCGTCTCCGACCCGGCCCCGCTGCCGCGCTGGCGTGAGGACACCCACAGCTATGTCGAGGGCATGGCCCAGCTCACCCCCGTCCTCCCGCCCAGCTCGCCGGCCCCGACCCCGCTCGACGTGCAGCGCGTCTCATCCCGCCGCCCTGCCACGCTCCCCGCCGCCAGCGTCCCGCGCTGGAGCACCACCAGCCGCCCGGCCCTGCCCGGCCCGCGCCGCTGACACCAGCTCGACCTCGACCGGAGACGCTGCTTGTCCCTGCACGCCCCCGAGTTCTTCGCCGAACTGTGCCTCCCCTTCCCCGACAGCACGGTCGTCGGCACCACCTACTACGCCGCCCCCATCGCGGGCGCACCGCTGCGGCTGCGGATCGACTTCAGCCGCACCATTCACGCGGACACGTACGGCGGCCTGCGCCTGGCGGTCGCCCACCCCGACCGGGGCGAGATCGACGCGGTCGTGCTCGACTTCGTGGACCACGGCACCTTTCACCGCCGCGACGAGGCTCGCAACACCTTGGCGAACAGCAAGCAGTACGGCACGTTCACCGCATACCGCCGTCCCGGCAGGCCGCCGTGGGAGGGCGCCGTCACCACCGGGCTGCGTGTCGCCATCGAGCGGTACACGACCGTCTGGTTCCCCGGTGCGTGGGCCGAGTCCGCGTCGTCACGCACCGCGGGCCGTACTGCTCACAGGACCCCCGCCCCGCCGGCCGCCCGCAGCGGCGGCCGAGCCCGGTGAGCCGAGCATTCCCATCGTGCCGAGCGATTCGCTCAGTCTCTCCAGGAGCCACTCATGTCGACCGACCCGTTCCACAATCTCGACCCCGCCCAGAGCGTGAAGGTCCTTCCTCGCCACCTGGCAGGACCCGGCCCGGCCAGTATCCACACCGCCTGGCCCTTCCCCTTCGACAAGGACTGGACACTGCACCAGCCCGAAGAAGGAACGGCCATCGCCACCAGCCCCTGCCTGAGGCTGTGGACCAGCTTCACCCCCCAGCCTGACGAGCCCGGCAAGGGAACGTGGACCATCGGGGCCAACCGCGTTCCGTTCGGCCCGGTGGCCTGGCGGATCACCCTCGACGCCACCACACCAATCGAGCCGCTGCTCGACCTTCACACCGAACTGCTCGACCTCTACCTCGAAGACCGGTACAGCGACCGCGACTGGCTGCACGAGGACGCGACAGCACCGCACGAGGCGTATGCACCACTGTTCGCGCGAGGCTGGAGCCACAGCGTCAAGACGGACGGCACCCAGACCTTCCTGGCGCCGGACGGCCTCGGAGGCGTACGACACCGCTACGCCACCACGGGATCTGACGGCCCGACCTGGCGGGCATGGGGCGGATACCCGAGCGAACCCCACTGGCAGGCGCGCTTCTCGTTCGGTACGCCGACCACGCTCGTCGCGGCCTTCGCCGCCTCGCTGATCTCCACCGAGCCGGTCCACCGCACCGCCCAGGACATCCCCTTCCACACCCGCCGTCACCTCTACGTTGCCGCACCGGCGCCGGCCAAACAGACGACCGGCCCTCTGCCCGTCGCCCCGCCTCCCAAGGGCGTCCGCCTCGGCCGATCTCTCTGAACTTCGTCCTCCCACGCGTACCAAGGAGCCTTTCTCGTGCATGCCCGTACCGTTCGCGGTGCCCTCCGAACCCTGGCCGTAGCCACCGCCGCCGGCGTGGCCGGCACCCTGGCCTGGACTCCCGCCCAGGCAGCCCCCGCTCCCGTCTCCCTGGGCCCCGGCTACACGATCCCCGACTCCGAAGGCCACGCCGACGCCTCCCACATCGGCGCATACGGCCCGCCCGGCCCGGCCGTCCATGGCGACACCGAGACCTACTGCGCCGACCCCGAGCGCAAGGGCCCGGCCGACGCAGGCGGCTACGGCGCCCCGCGGCCGGTCAGCTCCTGGACGTCGTCGGTGACCGGCAAGACCGTGCCGAAGGAGCGTCTCGCCCAGGCGGCGTACGTGATCGGCAAGTACGGGCAGACCCGCGACAACGCCCGAGCGGCAGCCGTCGACGCGGTCGTGTACGAGTACCTGGCCGGCGGCATGTACGCCCTCGACGGCGCCCGCGGCAAGCAGCGCCTCGCCTACCCCGTCGTCTCGCCGACCGCGCGCACCCTCGCCCAGGGCTACATCGCCGAGGCCGAGCGGCTCGCCGGCCCCTACACCCTCACGATCACCCCGTCGGTGTCGACCACCACCGCCGGGACGAAGGTCACGGTCGCGGTGAAGGTCGCCACGAGCGCGGGCGCCCCCGTGCCGAAGGTGACCGTCGCGCTGGCCGAGTCCGGCTCCGGCACCGCCTCGGGGAAGGTCACCACGAGCGCGAGCGGCACCGCCCGGTGGGAGTTCACCGCGAAGACCGCGGGCACCGCCAGCGTCACCGCGAAGGCCGACGGCCTGCCCGCCACCGACCTGCAGGTCCTCACCCCGAAGAACCCCGCCGCCCAGCGCATGCTTCTGGCCGGCGGCACCACGAGCGCGGAGGACTCGGCCACGGTCACCGTGGACGAGGCGACCGGCGGCGTCACCATCCGGAAGAAGGACCCCGAGGGCAGCCGCCTGGTCGGCGCCGCCTTCGAACTCCTGGACAAGGACGGGAAGAAGGTCGCCGCGGGCAAGACCGACGCGCAGGGCATCCTCGCCTTCGACCAGCTGCGGGCCGGCACCTACCGCCTGCGCGAGACCTCCTCCGGCAGCCCCGTACACGACCTCGTGCCCGAGCAGACCGTCACCATCACCGCCGGACGCACCGCCCAGGCCAACCCGATCGACCTGATCGACCCGTTCAAGAAGGCCGACCTGTCGGTGAAGAAGATCGACAAGAACACCGGCAAGCTGCTCGCGGGCGCGGTCATCGCCATCCGGGCCGACGAGACGGACAAGACCGGCAAGCACATCCCCGGCAAGGTCGTCACCACGCTGACCACCGGCACGAACGGCACCGCCGAGGCCGACCTCGACGTCACCCTCAAGGCCGGCACCCGCTACTGGGCCGCCGAGACCAGGGCCCCCGACGGCTACCAGCTCGACACCACCCCCGTCGCCTTCACCGCGAAGCCTGGCGCCGACGTCACGGTCACCCTCGCCGACCAGCCCGTCCCGACCACCCCGCCCCCGACCCCGAGCACCACGCCCCCGGCACCGCCGACCACTCCGCCGGCCCCGCCCACGACGCCCCCGGTCGCGCCGACCACGCCCCCGGCTCCGCCGTCCGGCTCCCTCGCCCACACCGGCGCGGACACCACACCGTGGCTGATCGCCGGCGCGACCGCTCTGCTCGCCAGCGGCTCGGGCCTCTACCTGTTCAGCCGCCGCCGGCGCACGAGCGACGAGGCCAGCTGATCGTCGAGCCCGCCCTCCCCGTACCGATTGCCCGCCCGGAGTTCTCGCCATGAAGCGCCATCAGATCCTGCCCACGCTCACCCTGACCACCGCGGCCGTGCTCGCCACACCCGCTGCCGCCATCGCCGCCCCGTCCCCCGAACCGACTCCCTCAGCGACCTCCGCCCGCGCTGAGACACCGACCCCCGAGGCGGGCAGCGTCGAGATCACCAAGAAGGACCCGGCCGGGGACCTGCTCTCCGGCGCCGCGTTCCTGCTGCTCGACGCCGCCGGCCAGGAGGCCGGAAGCGGGAAGACGGACGCCCAGGGGAAGCTCACCTTCCCCGACCTCGCGCCCGGCGTCTACCGGCTCAAGGAGACGGCCTCCGGCAGCCCGCTCCATGACGTCGTTGCCGACCAGGACGTCATCGTCACACCGGGCGCGACCACCCGGCTGACCATCTCCGACCCCTTCAAGGCCGCCAAGGTTCTCCTGCAGGCCAAGGACAGCAAGACCGGCAAGCTCCTGCCCGGCGCCACCGTGAACATCGGCACCGGCGGCTCCACGCTCCTGACGCTCACCACCGGGGCTGGGGGCACGGCCTCCGGGGAACTGCCGGTGTCGAGCCGGAAGGCGCAGTTCTGGGTCCAGCAGACCAAGGCCCCCGCCGGCTACGACCTCTACAAGCCGTCGAAGACGTTCACCGCCGGCCCCGGCGCCCCGGTGACCGTGACCGTTACCAACGCCAAGACCGCGACGACCCCGAAGCCCACCCCCTCGGACAAGCCGACGCACAAGCCCACCAGCACCCCGTCCACTCCTACGGCCAAGCCGAGCAACGGCCAGACCAGCATGCCGAAGCCTGTGTCGACGGGCGCCAATAAGCCGGGCGACGGCTCCTCGCCTACCGCCTCTGCGAACCAGCCGGCCTCCACCTTGTCCACGGCCTCCGCAGCCCCGGCCGGCGCCTCCACGCCGGCCACCCCGGCAGGAGCCCTAGCTCACACCGGTTCCGACGCCATCGCGTGGATTATCGGCGGGGTTGGCGGACTGCTCGTCGCCATCGGAACGGCCACCGTGCTCACCACATCACGCCGTGCCTCGGCCGAGCCCGAACCGGACGACCAGGAGACCTTCTAGACCACAGAGCCCCTTCGACGCGCAGCCCCCGGGACACCCTTCCCGGGGGCTGTTCTGTATACCGTCTCGTCCCCGCTGCGGGCACACGTTTCGCCGAACTCGGAGCGATCCCGGGCAGAACGCCTAGAGTCCAGTGAAGCGGAGGACAGGTGCGGGAAGCGAAGGGGAACCCGTGGCACGAAGAGATACCGTCGGGCGGTACTTGTACTGGTCCGACCGCCGAGTGCGTGCCGTCGCCGAGGAAGTCGGCCTGTCCCTGGAACGTGGCTGGCGATGGAACTTCACCATCAACCTGCCCATGACGCAGTACCAGATCGGGGAAGGCAACCGCGCCCAGAGCCGGCTGCGGACGGCACAACGGCTCCTGCGCAAGCTCGGTCCTCTTGCCGCCACCTCCTTCGACGGTCCCCCTCCACTTTCTTACGTCCAGGGCATCGGACATGTGGAGTTCGCCGAGTTCGTCGGCACGTACGCCACGAACAAGGCCGTGCTCTGCCACATCCGGACCCGCTGCCGAGAAGGACGGAGGGTAGACGTCGTTCTCTTCGGAAGCATGGAACACGTCGAAGGCTTTCGCCCCGCCGACGCGCTCGACGAGGGCTGGGTCTCATCCGCAGCCCCGGCGATCGAGGAGCTGCTCCGCACCCGAGGTACAGAGAACACCTGGCAGTGGGACGACGACCAATCCCGCGCCGTGGAAGCCCTCAAGATCGCCGTGCAGCAGGGCCAGCGCCCGCACCAGGAACATGAGGGACGCCCCTGGACCCGCGGATACACCCTCGGCCACGACCGCCAAGCCCACTGGTGCGCCGAGATCTACGCCGACGTTGTTCTGGACGATGCCCGCTGGAACTTCGACGGATGGTTCGACCTCGCCGACGCCCACCGAATCGTGATTGGGGCTCCCCTATGGGTACGGGCGCTGCGGCCGGACACCCTCGTCCGCTACCAGGGGAGAAACGCTGGATGGCTCCGTCGCCTGCGCAGGCACCGTACGTCCTCCGTGGAACAGAGCCCGCCGAACCTCACGGCTCCCCGTAGCCCTCAGCGCGTCCGAGCGCCGGAATGAATGAGCAGGAGAGCCCGCTGTACGACGCCTGCGCGCCGTACGGAAAACCGAGGGTGGACCTCGTCGAGGGCCGACAGGGGCTTCGGCGCGAAACAGGTGAGCAGCGCATCTGGCGGCAGCACCGGCGAACGAGCCCTCCACGCTGCCAGGACCCCCTTCCAGCTGCCTGCGCATCTCCTGCACCGACGATCTCGGCGCCCCCACAGGCTGGCGCCAGGTGGACCCAGCGGATCCGGTGCGCGGCTGCACGCGAGTGCTGGGTGACGGGCGAAAAGATCACGCCCTGATCCCGCTGAAGATCAGCGGGGTCAGGGCGTATGGGGTGGGAGTCTTAACCGCCCATCTCTTCGAGCCTCTGCTGGTCTTGGTAGAGCTTGGCCACAAGCAGTTCGCGCCGGTCGGCGATCGGATAGCGCACTTTCCGATCACGCTTGCTGAACGCGCGGCTCACCGGGTATTCGAGCCAGTGGTCGATACGAGTGGCTTCGATGGGTGCCTTAGGCCCACTGGTCAGGAGAATGAGAAACGGTGGGAACGCGATGGCCCAGAACTCGGAGCTGCTCGCACCCTTACCGGTGAGACTCACCGATACGGACAGCACGCTGTTTTGGAAGTAGTACAGGCCGCCGGAATTGATGAGCGCCAGGTGCAGCGCGAACGGTTCGATCGAAGCCGGCTTGTCGGAGTGGTATGCGGCGGCCAGCTGTGGCTGTTTGTCCAGCAGGTAGCGCGTGTCCTGCACGGCCAGCATCATGCCGAGCACCTGGCGAACGAACTTGCCGGGATTGAGGTTCGCGATGTGCTCTGATCCCAGCTGCGTCCCGTGCTCCATCGGCAACATGAAGGCACCGCCATTTTTGGCGGCGATGGAGAACAGGTCGTTGTGTGGCTGACCACTGACATGGTGGAACGCCGCAGCAGCCGCCCGGAGGTGGCCGATGGTGTCATCGCGCCAGAGCGCGTACGCCTCCGTTAGACCCCGATGGCTGGCCCTGTTGTTGTCCTCCTCGCAGAGCGACGGAATTGTGTGGCCTGCCTCGAAGCTGCGAAGGACCGTCAGCGCTCCGTCTTCCTCGTTGTACACGGTGACGGGTGACTGGTTGCCCGCGACTCTTGGCGGAAGGTGCTCCTCGGTCATTGGCCTGTGCTTGCCGCAGTGTCGGCACCAGTCGAAAATCGTCACCAGATGAGGCTACTAGGACTCCGGTTGTAGATCGTGGTGTTGCTGGTCGAGGTTGGTCCGAGAACAGGCACGGCCACGGTGATCACCCGTATGTGAAGGCAGAGGACCAAGCGGTGGCCGCAGGTCGCAGCGCAGAACCCGCACCGCCGACAAGCCCCAGCCTCTACATCTGAAACCGTTGGCGCAGTTCGCCGGGGGCAGACAGGAAAGACCGCGGAAAGACTGGCCAACGCGGGCAGGGGCATGTCAACGTAGACGACCTCGCAAGAAACCCCAGGTCAAAGAGGTGATAGCCCGTGACCGTGGCTCCCGTGAGCCCTGGATTCTCCACGAACGTGAAAGCACTTCGGCTTCGTGAGTGGCAACTCGGTCCCGGCCAGCCCGCGCTCGTCATGGACCTGTTCTCCGCGGAGGACTTCCACCTCATCGTGGACGACCGCGCGGACGTGCACGTCAGCTCGAAGGACGGCCGGTTCTACCTTGGCTGGTTCCCGCTCGGCCGCCCCGGTACCAGCGGGGAGGGATGGAAGATCGCCGTCACCGGTACGGCCAAGGTGCCCGGCTACTCCTTGTCGTTCGACACCGAGACGCCGGCCGAGATCGTGGCCGTCACCGTAGCGCGCGTGCTGGAGACCTCACGCCGCGTGTGACAACGCATGCATCCCACGGAGCCCCTCGCTCCGAGGCGGCCGGCGGACCGCCGGTCGGTTCCACCGCTCATCGCTTTTCCTCACCCAGGAGGTACTTCGTGACGCCCCCGGAGATGACCGTCGGCGACCTCGCCGACCTGCTGTCCCGCTGCGACCGTGATGCTCCGGTCCGCCAGGCCATGAACCCGTTCTTCCCGGCGGCCCACCGGCTGGCGAAGGTCGTGCAGTCCGTCGATCAGACCGGCCAGACCGTCGTCTACCTGGCCGAGGGACGGGACGAGAACACCCAGCTCGGTCACCTGCCCCCGGAGGTCGCCATCGCTCTGACCTGGCAGGAACCCGTCCAGGCACCCCCACGCCGCCCCCGCCGCATTGCCGGCGGCAAGTAGAACCGCATCGAGCCCTTGGAGGCGCCCCTGTACCCCGACTTTCCGCTCGTCCCGTCCACGCCCCCCGGCGGACAGCCCGCGTTCTGGGTCGGCCCCCGGCACCTGGCCGGTGACGACAAGCGCCTCTATGACACCGTCGCCGACACGCTCTCCGGCCTGGGCTGGTCGAGCCTGACGATCGTCCGCGGTCGCGACGAGCCGGACGGGGACCGTCAGGTCCTGCGCAGCACCGTCCTGCACATCAGCCCCGACACCCTCCGGTGGGCCCAATGGTGCCTGCCCGACGAGCCGTTCTACCTGGGGGAGCTGCCGATCGCCTGGCAGATCTCCGCCCGTCCGGGCACGAGCAGTCCGCTCGCCGGGTGGTCGGCCTACTTCACCCCCGATGTACCCGGCGAGGCCGTGGCCGACTTCCTCGTCGCGCTCGACGCCCGGGACCAGCCCGTCGTGCCGTTCACCGGCCCGGAGGCGGTCCTCGACGCGGTCGCCGCACACGGCTGGCTCCGCGACATCGACCAGCCCGAGGCGGCAGCGACGGACCCGACCTTCACCTCGCACATCAGTCTCGGTGAGGTACCGCCCCTCATTCAGGACGGCGACCCGCGCGCGCTGACCACCAGCGCCGACGAGGCGGGACCGGCAGGGTGGCAGGCATGGGCCGAGCCCGCGCTCGGCGCACCGTGCCTGTGGGTGGCGTCGTTCGGCAGCAGCGTTCCGCACGACCTTGTCGCCGCCTTCGCCGCATCCCTCAGTTCGACCGCACCGGTCCTGCGACGGGTCCTGCCCGAGGCCACTCACGAGCGGCTCCTTCGCGCGCCGGCCATCTAACGCCTGGCGGCCCCTCTTGCCCGACGCATACAGCCCGGCCTCCCTATGGGAGCGCCGGGCTCCTTGCTGTTCGGGCCGGAACCCACCTGCTCACGATGCTGCCCCGCACCGTCGAGGCCGAGGCGGCATGTTGGTGCCGGCCTACGCGGCACGCGCTGACGGTCGGTGGACGTGCGGATGCCCCCGACCCGCCCCAAGGGGCGTGGGTCGGGGGCATCCGCGTATCGGGACCGGTCAGCTCGTCGCAGTGGCCTTGGTGAGGGCCTTGTCGAGGTGGCGGTCGACCAGGCCCGGCGAGCCGGAGACGATCAGCAGCAGACTGCCGTCGCGGATCGCGGTCTGCTTCACCACGGTGCTCCGCCCTCCCGCGGAGAACGTCAGGAGCTGGCTCCACCGCTCGTCGCCGGGCCCGTGGGGTGCGGTCAGCTTCTGCGAGGCGATGTCGATCGGGGTCCCGCCCCCGACGACCTGATAGCTCGGGCAGCCGGTCATGGCGTCGAAGATCCGGCCGATGCCGTCGGACAGCTTGTTCGCGCTGTCGCTGTACAGCTCCTCGGAGATCTCGGAGGCGCTGTCGCCGTAGGTGAAGGTGACCTTCGCCTTGCGGGGGAAGGCGAGCGTGCCGCCGGTGGCCGCTTCGCCGCCCAGCTCGTTCAGAGCCGGGCAGCCGATGACGGTGACGTCGTCGTGCTGGCTGGGGCGTTCCGGCTCGCGCGCGTAGCCACTGCCGAGATCGCTCTCGTCGAGCAGGCGCGTCTTCAGGATGTCCGAAGACAGCGGGGCGGCGTTCCGGTCGGAGCGGGCCGGCTTCCCGGCGGGGGAGGAGGCGGTGTTGGGCTTCGTGCCGAGGGCGCCGCTGGTGCAGGCGGGTACGGCGAGGAGGGCGGCGGTGATGCCGAGGGCGGTGATGGCGACGCGAACGCGCATGACGGTACTGACCCCTTGGTGCTTGGAGACGGATGGTCAGTGCGGGCCCGCGGGCCCGGTGGGGTTGTAGGGGTGGGGGTCAGTGGCCGAGGTGGCGCAGGCAGTCCTCGAACGTGGCGTGCGTCGCGTCCGCCGGCCCGGCGCTCCGGTTGTACCAGGCGGTGTCGAGGCGGGTCTCCTGCTGCTGGTGGCCGGCCTGGCAGCGCAGCCAGATCTCGTCGCGGGTGGAGAGGACGAGCCAGTCCCGGTACGCGCCGCACTCGGTGCAGGCGACCATCTCGCCGTCGAGGACGATCGGCTGCCCCCAGGGCATCATGCGGCCGTCGAGCTGATCGTGGCTGGGCACCCGCAGCTCCGGCGGAAGGAAGTCGTCCACCACGGCGACGGGCTCACCGCGCTCGGGCTCGGCCGACGGCTCCCCGATGCCCGGCGGGACCTGGTCCTGCAGCCGCGCCGACATCTCGATGAATCGGCGCTGCGCCTCGCTGGGCTCCGCCGCCCGGCGGCGTATCCGGTGAAACATCCTGACGTCCTCCTGTGCCTCGTCCTGCTCGCGTCATGATCGTGCCCCACACCTCTGGGAGCTTCAATTCACAAAGCCCACAGTGACCATCGAGAGGCCAGGACGGCGGCGGTGTCCCTGTTCCCGAGCGCGTGCCGACACGCACACGCACTGGCCGGAGGGCTCACCGGGTCTTTCCGGCGGTGCCCTCCCCGCCGCGCCGTCGGCCAGGCGCAGAGGTCCGGGCTGCCGCCCTGCGCGTCGGGGACGAGCCGCCTGTCGTGCCGTACGCGGGCAGTTCGGAGGCGTCGGCGGGCAGGTCGGCCATCCGCCGCATCCGCCACACCAGCACGTCGCTGACCGACTCCGCGGTGTCGAGTTCGCGGCGCTCGACCGCCTCGGACAGGAGGGCGGCGGGGTCGTGGCCGGCGGCTTCGGCGTCCGCGATGGTGGCCGCCAGGGCGTACCAGCCGGGCTCGGCGAGGATCTGCTCGGCCAGTCCGGGCAGCGCCTCGCGCAGCACCACGGTCTGGCGCTGGAGGAGAGGCCGGTTCAGGCGCCGGCCGCGCTGGTAGAGCACGCCAAGGGGGTTGGCGGCGGCCTCCTGGTAGGCGGAGCGCAGGTGCTCGGCGGCCCGCGCCGCGGCGGCGGCCTGCTGCGCGTGGCCCTTCTTCGCGTGCCAGTGCGCGGCGGCGGTGATCAGGAAAAACAGCGTGTCGATCGCCATCGCCGTGCTCGCACCGTCCTCACCGCGGCCGAGGGCCGGGCCGCCGTGGACGAGGTCGCGGGCGGCCTGGCGCAGGGCGCGGTCGTGTCCGCGCACGGCGCGGACATGGGAGCGGGAGGCCCGCTCGAAGGCCGTGGCGGCGTCGCGAAGTTCGCGACGGGTGTGGGCGGCGGATGTCTTCGCGAGGGCGTCGAGGATCTCGCCGGCCGCGGCGATGTGGGCGGCGGCGACCGCGTCGTCGCCGTGCTCGATGACGAGCATGGCCTGCCACGCGGCCGATGCCGTCCTGCGGCGGGCAGCGGCTGGAGTGCTCGGTCCCGAAGGAGCCGCGTCCTCCGGTCGGGGAGCGGGGGCGTCCTGGGCGTCGCCGGACCAGCGCTCCCGAATGCGGGGCAACGAGAGGTCGGGGGCAAGGCGCGCGCCGGGGTAGAACACCGGCTCGCCGTCCCGGTTCCGGTCGTCGGGCAAGGCGACCTTGTATCCGAGGAGGTCCCCGGAGGGTGCGGTGCGCTTGCGGATCAGGAGGCCGGCGCCGGCGAGCCGGTCGAAGAACTCCTCCTCGCTCCTCACGCCGGCCACCGCGCGGCGTACGGTCTCGCGCAGTTCTTCGCGGGCGGTGCGCTCGCGGCCCTGGCGCTCGGCCTTGTGGCGCTCGGCGCTGGTGGGCCGCTGAGCGGCCGTGCCGTCGCCGGGGGCGACCTCGTGGAGCCCGAGTTCCTTCTCGATGAGCCGGGCTTCGGCCTGGGCGCGGGCGCCCGAGCGGAAGTCGTCGGGGCGTAGGCCGTCCTCGCGGACGAGCGTGGCGACGATGTGGATGTGGTCGTCCGCGTGCCGTACGGCGGCCCAGCGGCAGCCGGGCTGCCCGTTGCCGGGGTCGATGCCGGTGGCGGCGACGATCCGGCGGGCGATGTCGGCCCATTCCTCGTCCGACAGCGTCCGGTCGCCGGGGGCGGTGCGGACGGAGGTGTGCCACACGTGCTTGGCCGGGCGGGCGTGCTTGGGAAGGGCCATCACGGGCTGGTCCAGGAGCTGCTGGAGGTCCTTGAGGGTGGCGTTCGGGTCGCGGCCGGGGTCGGGGGACATGCCGTCGAAGGAGGCGACGAGATGCGGGTCCGTGTGCTCCTCGTGCTTGCCGGGGCCGTAGAGGTAGGCGAGCAGGCCGATGGTCCGGTCGCCCGGGTCGTTGACGCTCGGGATCATGATGCCTGCCGCTGTTCGAGGACGGCGGTCGCGGCGGCGTGCACCGCGTCGGCGGCCCGCCGTACGGCCGCGAGGCTCGCCTCCAGCTGAGGGATGGTGGCATCGGCACCGGCGTTGAGGCCCTTGGTCATCTGATTGAGGTTGCTGCCGGCCCAGCCGAGCTTGCGCCGACTGTCGAACAGGGCGGTCAGGACATCGCGTTCGGTGGCGATCTCGGCGTTCGTTCGGTCGAGATCCCGGGCTGCGGCGAGCGCGGCACGGGCGAGGAAGCCGCCGACGGTCAGGTTGCACTGGGCGGCGGCGGAAACGATCAGGGCGCACTCGGCATCGTTGAAGCGGGTCGTGCGCAGGTGGCGGCGCTTCTTCTCGGGCGGCTGACGCGGACGCTGACGGGCGGGACGCTCACGAGGTCGACGATTCGGCGTGCGTTCCTCCTCCGGCTTCGATCCGCCCTCGGTCGAAGCCCCCCGGACCTGCGCCCCCCGGTGCAGGTCCTCTCCCGCCCCTTCAAGGGCGGGCTTGGCGGAAGTAGTACTTCCGCCCCAACTTGCTCGCCCCGAGACCGAGTTGTGGTCGCGAGAAAGTTCCGGGGTGGTGCCGTTCTGGGTGGGGTAGGTCATCGGGATTCGGGCCTCGCGGAACGGATGCGGTGCTGGATGGCGGCGGCCAGTTCGAGGATGTCGGCCGGTCCCGCAAGGACGCGGACTGGGCCGTCGGGATGGCCCTGGACGAGCCACTGGCCGGTGGGCGCGAGAACAGCGGCGTGTACGAGCCGCCGGCGGACCAGGACGTCCGCCCAGGCGCTGGCCTCGGTGACCGTAGGCTCGGATGACCGAGGAGAAGGCGGAATCATGGCGTACCTCCGTAAGCGGGGCGGTGGCCCGGCGCGAGGCCGGGCCACCCATGGGGGATAGGGGCGTTGAGCTGGGGCTTTGCAGGCTCAGCCGCACTCGGGGCAGCGCCCGACATGGCCGCTGAGGGCCCGGGCCATCCGCTGCTTCGCCGACGCGGCCTGCTTCGCGCTGGACTTCGCCGCCGGACTGCCCTCGTACCGCTTGGCGTGGGCGAGCATGAAGCCGATCTCCCGCTCGTACTGCGTACGGATGGTGGTGAAGTAGTGGCAGGTCCTCATCCGGAATTGCTCCTTGTCGTCGTGTTGTCGATGCTCCGCAGCTCCTGCAGGACGAGGCTCAGCCGGTCGTTCCGGCCACCCTTCAGTCCCTCGCGGCGGAGGATCTCCCGAAGCTGGACTCGGGTGATGGCCGGGTTGCCGTCCCGTTCGAGCAGGGCGGGGACGTGAGGGAGGACCTGCTGGACGAGCTGGTCCACCGACTGCTCCGACTCGCGCGACGGGCGCTGCGCCTGCGGGGTGCGGGGGCGACTGCCGCGCTGTCCCTTGCCCTTGGCTCTGGTCTTCGAGCTCGTCTTCCGCCGGAGGGGGACCTTGTGTCCCCGGTCCCCGGTGGGCTCGGTCCCCGTGTCGGTGTCGGTCGGTCCCCGGTCCCCGGTGGGCTCGGTCCCCGACTCGGCGCCCCTCGGTCCCCGATGCGAATCACCCGTCTGAGCAGGCACTTCGGCAGTAGGACCGCCGGTCCCCGCGCCGTCGGCGGTCCCCTCGCCGGGGTCCGGTTCGACGGGGACGGTCCCCGGGACGGCGTTCACGTCTGGGGTCTTGGTCCCCATGCCATCGCCCTCGGTCCCCGCCGCTGGTGGTGCGCTGACGTCCCAGTTCTCGGTCCCCGGTCCCCTCGGGACGCCCGGTCCCCGGTCCCCGTCCTCCGACTCGCCGGGACCGTGGGGACCGGCCACGGGGACCGGTGCTTCCGGCGTCTGCTGCGCGGGGACCGTGGCAGCCGCGGTGGTGGTAAGCCCCGGGGACCAGGGAGAGGGGAGCGGGACCGTGGCGAGGGCGAGCGCGTGCCGGCGGGCGGCGAGCTGATCGAGGAGCTGCGCGCGCTGGAGGGGGTCGGTGCCGACCGAGGCCCTGGCGACCGCCTTCGACAGCCGTCGGGCGAGCCGCCGGCCTCGCCAGCTTTCCCGCCGCTCGGGGGCGCGCTCGGCGAGGCGGGCGGCCAGGTCGACCGCGCGGGCGGTGGCCCGGTCGCGGGTGATCTGCGCGGCGTCGCGGTCGCGGGTGGCGATGCCGAGGCGGGACAGCAGCCGTTCGCGCACCTCTCGCCCCAGGACGGCGAGCAGCCCGTGGGAGGCGGCGCCAGGGGTGTGGAGACGCAGCTCGATTCCCATGGCGAGGTGCCACAGCATGGCTGCCATGACCGGGCCGACGAAGGCCCGGACGGTGCCGCCGACGGGACCGCTTTCGGCGTAGGCGGGGATCACCTGTACTCCGGTGATCACCCAGACCAGGGTGCCGGGCAGGCCGGGGGCGCCCTGCGTGGCCAGGTTCTGCCGCGCCATCAGCGCGGTCGCGAAGAGCGCCAGTTCGGCGGCGGCGAACATCCCGGCACGCTCGGCGGTGCCGGCCATGTCGAGGTAGTCGGCCGCGAAGCGCCACGAGGTGTCGGCGCTGTAGGCGGTGCAGCCGAGGGCGGCGACGGCGGCGACCTTGACCGCCGGACCGCCGACGCGCTTCTGCGGGCGGGCTCCCCGGCGCCGGATCGTCCAGGCGACCAGCACCAGGGCGAAGGCAGCGGGGACGCCGGCGACGAGGAGGAGAGGGAGGTCCGGAGCGGCACCCAGGGACAGGACGGGGTGGGTCATGCGGCCTTTCCGAAAGAGGCGGGCGTCGCGGTCGACGCCGCCTGGCGGGACACCGGCTGTCGGGTGCCGGGCTTGGTGGTCACGGGGCGGCCCGATGCTGGAGCGGTCTTCTGCCGCTTCTTCTTGGGCCGTGGCACACCCTGGCGGCGGTCGCGGTCGAGCACCTTGTTGGCCGCCTGCCGCAGCAGGTCACGGGCGTGCTTGTGGCTGATCTGCAGACCGGCGGCGAGCCGGTCGGGCCGCCAGCCCCGGACATAGGCGTGGTCGACGACGACCTGGCGCTCGGCCTCGGTCAGGTGGACGTCGCGGCCCTGGAAGAACGCGATCACGCGCCGGTAGTCGAGGCGCTGAGGCAGCCCGTCGTGCCACGGGCGGCGCTCGGCCTCGGTGAGCCCGCCCCAGATGCCCTCCTTGAGGACGTTCTCCAGTGCGTAGTTGAGGCAGTCGCTGCGCACCGGGCACCAGCCGCACAGCTCCTTCGCCTCGGCGATGGCTTCGTGGTCCCGGGGGAGAGGGAAGAAGACGGCGTCGGCGTCCTCGACGTCCATGCCGTGGCAGGCTCCGCGGGTGTGCCAGCTGGTGTCTGCGATGCCGCGCAGGCCGGTGGCCGGAGCGTCGTGGGTGGTGATGTGGCGCAAGGCGGTTCTCCGATGTGCTGCCGCGTCGGCGGGCCAGGGCGGTGCTCGGCGGGCGCGGCGTCGGGCGCCGGCTGCGGCGCGGGAGTGTGCGCCGCAGCCGAGGAGGGACGGTGGTGGTCGGTGGTGCATCGAGCGGGGTGCACGAGCCGTGGACGCCGGTCAGACCATGGCCGGCTGCTGGGCCTGCTGGGCCTGCTGGGCCTGTTGGGCGGCGGCAAGGTCGAGGCGGCCGGGGTGCGGGGTGGCACGCGGGGCGGTTCCGCGTACCCCGTCGTCGGGACCGATCCGGCGTCGGCGGCAGGGCTCACCGGGCTGGGCCAGGCACCAGCCGCAGCGGACGCCGAGAGGGTCGGGCTGGCCCTGCGCGACGGCGGCCTCGCGTGCGGCCCGGGCGGGCCGGTAGGGCGCGAGGGCGGCTCGGGCGGCGGGCGGTATGCAGGAGCCGATCTCCCGCAGCCGGGCCTCCAGCTTCGGGTCGATCCCGCTACGCCCGCTGGTGATCGCCCGAGCCTGTGCGGGCTGCGCGAGGCCGGCGGCGACGGCGCGGCGGGCGCCGGCAAGCTCGGCGGTCCAGGCGGCCTGGTCGTCCGGGTCGACGGACGGCGTGGGGTCGGAGTGCCTCGCCAGGCGGTCGCGCCGGTAGCTCTCCCAGGGACGGGCTACGTCCGCGGGCAGGATCTGGTACGGCGAGGTGCGGACGTGCTGGCGGGCGGCGACGCGGGCGTCCCAGCCATGCGGGGTGGCCATCGGTACGTCGCCGAGCAGCTCGTGCCACTGGGCGAGCTGGTCGCGGGCCTCACCCGGGTCGGTGCGGATGGTGCGGGGGTCGAGCCGGCCGATGTAGGCCAGCAGGGCGGCGATTTCGCGGCGGTCCACGGTCAGCCCTCCGTTCCGGTCGGCTCGTCGAGGGCGGCGAGGAGAGCGGCGGTGTGGGCCTCGGCCCGCGTCATACCGCCGGTGGCGGCGGAGGCTCCGCCGGGGACGGCGTAGAGGTTCGGGCGGTTGGGGGCGTGCTCCCGGGCGATCCAGGAGCGCCAGTCGGTGGCCCAGGCGTCCGCCGACCTCGGCTTGAAGGCCGACCGGTGGGCACGCCACTTTGCGTCGGCCGCCCGCAGGCCCTCCTGGCCGAGCCGGTCGAGGTGTCCCTGCTCGCGGGCCCAGGTGTGGGTGGCGGGGTCGACCTGCCACTCGCTGGCCGAGATGACGGCGGCACCACTGCTGTACCTACGGTTCAAATCAGGTTCACTACGGTTCTGTGTGCCGGTTTCCGGTACATCGCTGTGCCGGTTTCCGGTACGTCGGGGTGCCGGTTTCCGCCGGGGCCTGCCGGTTTCCGGTACTGCCGGATTCCGGTCCCTCGCGGGGGATTCCGGTACCTCACGCGGCCGGATTCCGTACCGCCGCAGAACTGAGACCCGCAGGGTGGGGGCGGCCTCGTGCTCGCCCGCCGGCGCCTGGTCGGCGTCCTCGTCCTGCGCGGTCTGTGCTGTGGCCTGGGCGGCGAGGGGGAGGCGGTAGACCGTGCTGCGCTGCGGGCCGGTGAGGTCGTCGAGCTGCTCCAGCTCACCGGCGTGGACCAGGCGGTCGATGGCCTCGCGCACCGTGGAGACGGACGCGCGCGTGCGCTTGGCCAGGCTGGACAGCGAGGCCCAGGAGACGCACTGCTCGTCGGCCACGCGGTCGGCGATCGACAGCAGGACCAGGCGCGCCGTCCCCCGGCTGGAGCTGTGCTCCCAGACCCACTCGCGGGCTTCGCTGCTCATCGGCCGCTCCCGGTGACGGGGCGACGCCGGCGGCTCGCCGGGGCGGGGGAGGCGGGCTCCGTCGCGGCGCGTGAACGCGCCGGGGCGGAGGTGGCTGCCGCGCAGGCCAGGCGGAAGGGCCTTTCGCGCAGGGCAGGAGGCATGCGATACTCCTCGTTGCAGTGTTGCCACGCTGATGCGCCCCTCGGAAGGACTCAGCGTGGTGATGGTGGGCAATCGCCGCCCTTGCCGGGGCGGACATGCCACTTAGCGTTCGGCGTCTGGGAGTTCCCGCTCCCGGGCGCCGTCGCTGTATGCGGACCTACGCGGTCTGGTCGATCTGCCGCGCTCCTTACGTCCGATGTGCCGGGTGGCGTGCCCGGGGGACGACGAACATACGCGCGGACCCGCGTCAAGATCCAGGCTTGGTTCTTAAACTCTGTACTGGTTGCAGAGAGTCACGGGGCCTCCTGATTTCACGCCCGTCCGAGAGTTGCCGCTCTCGGTCCCCGGCGGAGCTGCTGCGCTTCGCCGGGTGCGGCGTCCCGGCGCCCGTTCGATGGGCGCGAGTGCGCCCGCGCGCCGCGTATGTCACGGCTCGTGTGAGCACTTCACCCCACCCCCCATCTGCTGCCATATGGGACTTTTGGCTCCAGTTCGACCTCATTGATTGCACCCGCTCTGACCAGGGGTTCAACACTGGACTGGGTGGCTGCGGGGTTAACGTACATCGCAATGGCACTCTGTCGTCAACTGTGATGTCGCTGCGCGAGGCAAGAGTGGGCGCGATCGCCACTGGAGTGGATAGAATGGTGGCCGTGACGAAGGGCAGGGGATGACTGACAAGAGCTTCGCGGAGCTGCTCGACCATCTGTTTCGGACGGTGCACCCGAAGGGGCGCGGCTCGTACACGTACGAGCAGGTCTCACAGGGCATCCGTGAGACCTCCGGCTTGAAGATCTCCGCGAGTGCCATCCAGCAGCTCCGCACCGGAGTCAACAAGAACCCGAAGAGGGACACCATCCGGGCGCTGGCCGGCTTCTTCGGGGTGGAGCCGAGCTACTTCTTCGACGAGGGGGAAGCTGAGCGCCAGAGTGCTGAGATTCAGCTTCTCGCCGCGATGCGCGACCAGGACGTGCGGCGGATCGCCCTGCGCGCCAACGGGCTCAGTGCGGCGAGTCTGGACATGCTGACCAGCGTCATCAATCAGGCCCGCCGGCTCGAGGGGATGCCGGAGTCGGAGGAGTCGGACCTGCTCGACGACGAGTGAGACCCTCGGTCGGAAGCGCGGAGCATGCCAGGCCCGCAGGTCGCTCAAGCTCTGCCGGCCCCTCCGCGGTCCTCCAGCAGCACGACCACACGGAGAAGTTCGCTGCGCGTCGGCCGTAGGGCGACGATCCGAACAGCGACTTCCCGTCCCTGGTGGAACGGGAGCCTGAGCCGGCGCAGTGCGCCGTGCGAGTGTTCGACCACCTCGCGCCGATCCCACAGCTCCCGCGCGGCAGCCGATCCCGCGAGGATGTCCCGCTCCAGCTGTAGCAGCGCCTTGTCCTCAGGGTGATGGGCGCGCTCGTAGCGAATCTGCCCCAGGTAGGGGCGTGCCCAGTCCTGCTCCCAGGCCACAAGCTGCTCGCGGGCCTCCGGCGTGAGGAACGCCCATCTCATCTGATTGGCCTGGTCGACAACTCCGGGGAACCAGTCCAGCATCGGCTTGTTATAGCCGATCACGTTCCATGCGAGATCCGTCGCGAAGGCGGGCGCAGGGGTCTGGTTGTCCAGGAACTGCTGGAGCAGCGCCTCGTCCACCTCGGCTTCCGGTGGCGCCGTAAGAGCTGGCGGGCGGCCCACCGCTTTCAGGTACAGAGCGCGGCGCTCCGCCGGGCTCAACCGAAGCGCGGCCGAGACCCGGTCGAGGAAGTCGGTCGAGTAGTCGGCGTCGATGCCACGTTCGAGTGCGCCGTACCAGCGGACGCTCACTCCCGCCAGGCGGGCGACATCGCTCTGAGTCAGCCCATCGCCCCGCCGGCCCGTGGTCACCAGGCCCGGGATCTTTCGGGGATTCGTACGGCTCCGCCACGATCGCAGCAGCGCAGGCAGGGACTCGCCGTCAGGCTCTCTTCCCTCGACCCGCTTACCCCCGGAGTCCATGACCTGAAAATAGGTCACCTCGCCGGGTGACGTGCGCCACGCCGTCTCCTCGATCGCGGCAAACGGATCATGAATCAGTCATTCAGAGTAGTCGGACATAACGGGTGGTCAATATTTCAAGCAATTGACGGTGGGATGTGTAAGCCCGAGGTGATGGGTGTCGCGCCACTCTGGGTGGGGTTGAAGGCGTTCCGCGCCCCGGGAATGGCGCCCGACCGTTTCACTTTCCGTAACCGGAACTACGGCTTCCGGGAAGTGCGAGTTCCGCCTTCCTTTTGGCATCCTCATGGCCGCTGACCAGCGAGGTGGCGTACAGCCACGGCCGATGGGATTGCCATGTCCTTGCCAGAGAATGACGAGAATCGACTGCGCGCCTGGTGTGAGGAGCAGGTCGATCTCCTGAACCTGCCGCACCGGTTCAGCACGCGTGAATTGCGTGAGGCGATATCCGAACGGCGTGGAAAGCCGATCATTCTGAAGCCGCTGGCCACGCTCGGCGCGGTCGATGCGCCTTGCGGTATACGGCTGGAACTCCCGGAGGCCGACCTCCTCTTCTACGAGGAAGGCACCTCTGTTCACCACCAGCGGCACATCCTCACGCACGAAATGTGCCACGTGTACTGCGATCATCCGGGAAGCCTGGAGATCGACGCGAAGACGGCTCGGGCCCTTGGAGTGAACCCCACCCTGGTGATGCGCATGTCGGGGCGTACGAGTTACTCCGGCACCTACGAACGACAGGCCGAGATGATGGCGTCGGTCATTCGCCGGCGCATCTATCGCGACCGAGAATCCCCTTCCCTCCGGCCCGAGAAGGGACCGGACAGCTGGGACGCGCTCTTCGCCCAGCCCTTCAAGAGAGGTCGGTTCGGCCGATGAATTACGTCTTCCTTGGTATGGCCCTCCTGCTTGCCGCGGCGGCCGGATACTGGGTGCTCGGTCGAGGGACGCCTCGCCCCGCCGGCACGTGGGCCATGGGCGCGCTCCTCGGGGCTTTCGCTCTGGCCTTCGCCTCCTACTCGCCGCTGGTCGAGGACGCCGTCGAGACGCTCGTGCCGAACGTCGCCCGGCTGCTGAGCAACTCCGCTTCCCTCGCGGCTGCCACGGCAGTCGTGGCCGTCATCCTCCAGCTCAACCTGGACCCCTCGGAGGCCCGCCGGCGCATTCGCGTACGCCTCGTCCTGCTTGCCGTAGCGGTCGTCGGCATGGCCAGCCTGTTCACCTACGAGGAGATGACCCACCGGTCTCCGCGGGTGTACGCCGTGTATCTGCTCCTGTACGTGTCCTACCTCGGCTTCGCGGTCGTCGACTTCATGCTGCAGGCCGTACGCCAGTCGAAGTCGACCCGCCGCGGCAGTGTCCGCGTCGGCCTCCGGATGGCAGCGGCGGGCTGTGTCTTCGCTCTGATCTACATCGCCTACAAGACGACCCGCCTCATCGACCTGGGCCTGGGCCTGGGCCTCATCGACAGCACATCCGAGTGCTCGACACTCGTTGGCCGATGCGCCTTCAGCGTGACCGCGCCGGCGCTCGCCGTCCTGCTGATCTGCCTCGGCCTCACCCTGCCCGCCGTGGCCTATCCGATCAGCCAGGCCCGCCGCCGGCGCTGGGAGGCGCGTTCCTTCGAAGCTCTCGGCGGCCTGTGGCAGGACCTGTCGTCCGCGATGCCGCACATCGTCCTGGAGCCCGCAGACGCCGAGGACATGTCGGCCGACTCGGACTTCCTGCTCCAGCGGCGGGTCATCGAGATCAGCGACGGCATCCTCACCCTCCGGCCGTACCGATCCCGGAACGTGCAGGAAGCGGCCGAGGGCGCCTTCGGCACTGGAACGGTACGCGATGCCGCAGCAGTCGAAGCAGCCGTCGTGAAGGCAGCGCTCCGCAGCCTGGAGACCGGCCGGTTCGCCGTCGACGTCGCCCCGCCGTCGGCGGAAGCCGCCTCCCGCAAGGACCTGCGCGCGGACACCGAGTGGCTCCTCCTGGTGGCGGACGCCTACACCAACCGCGTCGGGCGTGTCGCCGGCGACGGCCGACCGGAGCCCGTTGGAGCCTGAGGTCATGACCGACCCGACTCAGGACCCCCGCTTCCTTCAGGACCCCTACCCGGCCTATGCGGCCATGCGCTCGACTTGCCCGGTGCAGCCCCTGCCCGCCGGTTCAGGCCAGCGCCCCAGCTACTTGGTCACCGGCCACGCGGAAGCCCGAGAATCTCTCGCCGACGCCCGGCTCTCGAAGGACACGGCCGTCTTCTTCGCGGGCAAGGGGTCACAGCGCCGTCTGCATCCCGCGTTCGCCCACTCCATGCTGGCCACCGACCCGCCGCAGCACACCCGGCTGCGCAAGCTGGTGACCAAAGCCTTCACCACGGGGGCCGTCGCACAGCTGCGCCCGTTTATCGCCCGGACCACCGACGAGCTGCTGGACCAGTGGCCCGTCGGCGAACCGCTCGACTTCGTGGCGGGCCTGGCGGTTCCCCTGCCGGTCATCGTCATCTGCGAACTCCTCGGAGTACCACAGTCCGACCGAGCCGATGTTCAACGATGGTCCGCGCAGCTCTTCGCGGCGGGAAGGCCCGAAGCTATCGACGCCGCCTCGCATACGGTGGCCGACTACATGACGGAGCTCATCGCCGCCAAGCGCCGGAACCCCACCGGCTCTCTCCTCGACCAGCTCATCTCGGCACGCGACGAAGACGACCACCTGAGCGAGGAGGAACTGGTCTCCCTGGCCGTGCTGCTGCTTGTGGCCGGTCACGAAACCACCACCTCCGCCCTCGGCAACGCGCTCCTGGCTCTGCTCCAGCATCCGGCCGAACTGGACCACCTCCGGAAGAATCCGGACGAGGTCTCGGCCGTGCTGGACGAGCTGCTCCGCTTCGACTCCGCGGTGAGCACCGCCACCTTCCGATTCACCACGGAAGCCGTCACACTCGGCGGCACCGATATTCCGGCCGGTGTCCCGGTCCTGGTCGCGCTCGGAGCAGCCAACCGAGATCCCGCGCGGTTCCCGGCGCCGGACCGGCTCGACCTCGACCGGGACGCGGCTGCCCATCTCGCCTTCGGACACGGCATCCACCGCTGCCTCGGCGCTCCCCTGGCCAAGGCCGAGATGGAGATCGTTCTGCGGGCGGTGCTCGTCCGATTTCCCGGAATCCGGCTCGCCGTACCGGCTGATCGACTGGACTGGCGACGTACCCGCCTGGTTCGCGGCCTCACTTCGCTTCCCGTCTTGGCGTAGCCGCTCGGTCCAGCGCCCCGCGAGGGCAGTACGACGGCCTCTGTAACCGGGGCCCAGGCGCCGAGGACCCCGCCCGCGCGCCACGGGGGGAGCGCACGAGCGGGGCGTCTGGAGGGTCAGCCGGCCAGAGGGACGGGCTGACCGGGGTTGTCCAGCCAGGCGGTTTCACCGGTGGTGGTGACGGTGAGGCCGAATCGGTCGGGGCCGGGCCGTTCGTGCATCCGCCACCAGGCGTGAGCGGCCTCCACCTCATGCCACAGCCGGCGCGGACCGTGTTGCCACACCGTGAACTGGTCGTCGGACTTGCCGTCCCAGTCCACGGCTGCCCATGACGTGGCGTCGGTCGTGGCGAGCCACAGCCGGAACGCGACCCCTTCCACGTCGGGGTTGTCGTGCCACGTCCACCACACGTCGCGGAGCTGTAGCCCCATGGCGAACTGCGCGGCGTGATCGTCCGCGGTCACCCGCCATGGCGGGAGTGTGGTGGTCGACTCGTCGGGCTGGTGGTCGTCGCGCACCACGTCGCGGAAGATCCGCAGGTCTGTGCGCTGGTTCCTCATGAGCATGAACGCGGAGTGCGGCGAGAACTTACCCGACGCGCTCCCGGTGTCGTCCACGGTCATGTGCAGCAGGCCGTAGCAGATCCAGGGGCTCTCCCACGGGGTGAGGATGACGCCGCCCGGCTTCACCTGGGTCAGCCACGGGCGGGGGACGGACCGCACGGAGCAGGTGGCCACGAGCCGGTCGTACGGCGCGTTGTCCGGATATCCCTCGGCCCCGTCCCCGGTCACCACGTCCGCCGCGGCGCCCTCCCTCCCCAGTCGCTCCGCGGCTTCGGCCGCCAGCACGGGGTCCACCTCGACGGTCGTCACCTTCCGAGGACCGGCGACGTGGGCCAGGAGGCCCGCGTTCCACCCGGTCCCGGTGCCGATCTCCAAGACCCTGTGTCCCTCGCGCACGTCAAGCATGCGCAGCATCCGGAACACGATGGCCGGGGCCGAGGCGGACGACGACGCCCACCGCTCACCGTCCCCGGGGTCCTGGCCATCGTTGATCTGGGTCACCACGGAATCGTTGGCGTATACCGCCCGCAGCCACACGGCCGGGTCGTGCGCCCGGTCGCACGGCTCCAAGTCCTCGCCCAGGTAGATGCGGGCGGGGACGAAGGCGGACCGTGGAACGGCCCAGGCCGCGCGCTCCCACTCGGGCGCCAGGGGCGTATCCATCTCTGCTTTGACCGCGCCGAGCAGATCGCGCAGGGCGATCTGCTCGGACGCGGCGAGATCCGGTGCCGTCACCTACTTGTCCTTCTTGTGCTTCGGCGGGTCCTTCGGCTTGGCCGTGTCCGACGACGGCTTGGACGTTCCCGGGTCCTTGCCCCCGGAATGCTGCCCGTTGCCGCCGCTTCCGCCCTTACCCGTACCCCATCCCATACCGGGACTCCTCTCGGTCGCGGACTCTTCGGTGAACCCGCCTGGCCGTCTTCCGTCCCCACGGAGGGACGGCCAGGCGGGGGTACTGCCCCAGGACGCGTTGGCGTGGGTCGGACAGGAGGCATCCGGGGTGTTCGGTTCCGAGACCCGGCGGGACGCCGGCCTGACGCGTCGCGCCCGTTCACTGCCGGGGAACAGGCTCCACCGGGCCTCGGAAGTCTGCGGGTGATGCGTGAGCACGGGCCGCGGTGGGAGCCTCAGGGCGCCGCCCCCTCGGCGGCAAGATTCGGGTGCGCGTTGTGGATGTGGAAGCAGGCCACCTCCACCTGCGCCACGAACCCGCTGCCAGCCACGAGCGCCCGGAACATCGACTCGCTGACGGACCGGCAGTAGTCGCAGGTCTCCACATCCGCGGGTCCCTCACGGCGCTCCATGGCCGCACGGGCCTGCTCCACCGCTTCGGGAGACAGCCCCCTCCAACCATTGCTCGGTCAGGTCCGTGTCATCGCTCACGCCGTCATCGTGGCCGCCGGCGCCCCCGGAAAATCTTTCACTTGAGAGAGAGTCCCCGGCAGCCCTACATGCCGATCCAGGCCGCCATGTTCCGCAGCGGCTCCGGGGCCCGGCGGGAGAGGTGAACGAGCCCGCGGATCGTCTCCCGGGCACCGGGGTGATAGCGGGTCTGCTCCGGCGCCGCCCGCCGGGCCGCCCACAGCGACTTCAACGACGGCTCGCTCCGGCCCAGCTCCATCTCCACACGGGCCCGATCGATGAAGAAGTGCGCGCGGCGGGACGTCGCGATCGAGGCCGGCAGCCTGATCGCCTTGGCCTGCCGCAGAGCCTCGTCGTACTGACGCAGCTCCATCGCCACGCTCATCTCGTGCAGGGCCACGTTCACCGGGCTGAAATTGAGCCAGTGCACCTTACTGGCGTCGCCGACCCGACCCGCGTACTCGCGGGCCCGCGCGATGTGGTCCGCGGCGGTGCTCGCGTCCTCCGCCCGCGCGGCCAGCACGGAGCTGCCGAGGTGAAGTTGGCCGGCGACGGTGAGGGCTTCGCGGGTGGTGTCGTCCGGGTCGAGCAGCGCGTGGCCGGAGCGGATCAGGCGCAGGCCGATGCCGTACTCGCCTTCGCGGAAGTAGACCAGCCCCCGGAAGTACTGCCGCATCGAGGCCAGACAGGGATCCGAGGTCCGCTCCGCGGCCCAGCCGAGCCGGTCGAGGGCGACGCTCGCGAGATCGAAGAAGCCCAGCTTCACCGTGACGTCGTGCGCCGTGCGGTAGGCGGAGCCCAGGGCCCGCCACAGCTCCGTCGTCGGCGAGCGCCAGCACAGGACGGTCAGCTCCGTGATCACGTCCGGAAGGGCTGCCGCCGCCGCGTGCAGATGGGTGGCGCGGACGTGGGCACACAGCTCCTCCGTGGCCGTGACGAGCTCGCCAGCCGTGCGCGTGGTGACCCGGGGATCGTCGCCGAGGTCGTACAGGTCGAGAGACTCCCGGATCGGCCTGATCAGCTCCGCCAGCCGGTCCTCCTGCATCTGGGTCACATACGGCTGACCCGTCAGCACCGTGACGTCGATCCGCAGCGCCCGCGCGACGGCCGCGACGAAGTCCGCGGACGCCGGCCGCGCCCCGCACTCGACCTGCGTGAGCCAGCTGTACGAGTACGGAATCCGGTCGGCCAGCTCCCGCTGCGTCAGACCGGCCAGCCTCCGCTGCTCCTTGATCCGCGTACCGGTGTGGTCGTCGTCCCGCGTCGGCATACCGGACTCCCGTCTCTGACCCGTCACCCCGAACGCTACGCGCCACTCGATGACGGGACAGGCCGATTCGCAAGGGATCCGCCAAGTTGAGCGTGGTCCGGCTGTGATCGGATAGCCCCATGACCACTCCGACCCTGTACCTGTTCAGCAGCGCGGCCCCGCCCGTCTTCGACGTCGCCCGCGTCATCGAGGAAGCACAGGCCGACGGCTGGGACGTATGCCTCGGTCTCACCCCGACGGCGGCCCGCTGGCTGGCCGACTCGCTCGACGGCCTCGCCGCCCTCACCGGCCACCCGGTCCGCTGGGACTACCGCCTCCCCGGACAGCCAGACATGTGGCCGAAGCCGGACGCCGTCCTCGTCGCGCCGGCGACCTTCAACACGATCAACCAGTGGGCGCTCGGGATCACGGACAAGTGGCTCGTCGGCGTGGTCGCCGAGGGCATCGGCAAGGGCATCCCCATGGCGATGATGCCGTGCGTGAACCGGGCCTACGTCGCCCATCCGCAGTTCGACCGCTCGATCGACAGCCTCCGGGGAGCCGGGGTCCGGGTGCTGTACGGCGAAGGCGGCTTCATCCCGAACGAACCGGGCCAGGGCAACCCCGCCGCATACCCGTGGCGGGCCGCCCTGGACGCCGTCGCCGACGTACTCGACCCGACCTCGACTGTTTAACAGGACGTGCTGACCGGCTGGTGGGCGCAGGAATCCACAGCCGCGGCACGAATCAGCGGTGTCCGACGGCAGGGACCTTCGGATGCGGGGCGAGCTCGGCTTGACGTCCAGGCGGCCTACTGGTCGTAGGTCCATGACCGGCCGGTCTGGCGGTACTCCTCAACGGGGATGGGTGTGGCGCCGGCCCGCATCTGCGCGGTGTAGAGCAGACCGCCCAGGTGGTCGATCTCGTGGTGGACCAGTCGAGCGAGCCCACGCTCGTAGACGGCGGTCTCCACCCGGCCCTCCAGGGTGGTGGTCTCCACGGTGATCCGCAGCGGCCGGGGGACAAGGCCGCGGACATCGAAGAACGACAAGCAGCCCTCGTACTGTTCATCCGTCTCGTCGGACCGGTCGGTGATGCGGGGGTTCAGCAGAACGATCGGCGGGGTGCCGGGGGCAGGGGGCTGGACCACGGCGGCGGCCCGGCCGATCGCGATCTGAGGGGCTGCGAGTCCCATCCCCTTCGCGAACGGGTGCACCCGGCCGATCCGTTCCATGGCCGAGAACAACTGCTCGACGGCCTGCTCGGCCGCCTGGCGTTCGGCCGGCAGATCGAAGGCGCGGGCCGGCTCAGCGAGTACGGGGGCTCCGCGCTGCACGACTCCGAGGTCGCGCATCTGCTCGCTGGGCCGTGCCTGGGTCACCTGAACTCCCCTTGAATCACGTCTTGTTCCGGCCTCGCCCGGAATCTCCATTCGAGACGGTACCGGGCGTGGAGGGCGGGTGTGGAGGTGCTCCAGGAGAAGATCCGCTTTCCGTTCTCCTCGCGCTGGACCGGTGCCGTCCTGAGGGGGGCGGCTTCAGCGGTCATGGAGGTCTCGGTCCCCCAGACGGCGGGGTCGAGGGCGGCGGGGAAGACGAGTTCGACTGCCAGGTGCTCGGTGGGCAGGCGAACGGCGCGCTGGAACCAGCGGCCCCACTGCTCCTCGCCCACCGAGTATGTGTACTCGATCCAGACCGACTCGCCGGGGTAGAGGGGGAAGCGGCCTTCGCTGTTCTCGAAGCGTAGCCACACTTCCTTGAAGGCGTCGCGGTCGTGTTTGGCCTGCCAGCGCATGTCTTCCCCGCGGCAGGTCGCGGTCAGGGCGAGTTCGTCCCAGGTCAACGGGTTTTCGCGGTAGTGGGCGTTGGAGCGTTCGGGCTCGCCGGGGTAGCGGTCGACGCTGATGCGGATGAGGTAGCGGGTGATCGGCTCGGTGCCGGTGTTCCGCAGCAGCCGGCGCATCGTGAGCCGGTAGAGGCGGCCGTCGTAGTCGAGGCGGGCGGCGTCGTGCGTCACGACGATCGCCGAACCGGTCGCGTACGGCTGCTCCGGTCGGCGGGGGGCCGGTACAGGATCGGACGGGGCCGTGCGGGCCTTGCGTGACTCGTAGTCGAGCCAGCACTTCCAGATGGCCTTGCCGGCGCCGAGGGTCTCCTCGGCGCGGCGGGCGAAGTCCTCGGTCGGCTTGTGCCGGCCCGACTCGATGTGGCTGACGTAGGAGGGGTCGAAGCCCATCCTCTTGGCTAACGCTCGCTTCGAGAGGCCCCGGACCTCGCGCCAGTGGGCGACCGTCGCCGCGAAGTCCTCGGCGGCCTTCTCGACTGTCTGGGCATCGTCTCGCGCGTCCATCGAAGCCCCCGCCTGGATGCTGGATGAGATGAGTGAACCGTGCGTGATCTCGATTCATCATTCTGTCACGGTCCCGGTCGCCAGTTTCCTTCCTTCACCGGCCCGAGTCTCCCTTCGGGTCCCGACGAGGAAGGCGGCGGGGATGCGCCTGCTGTATCTGCTCAATGTCTCCAACGCCAGCCAGCTGGCTGCCGATTCGGGTTTCACCTTCGCCGACCTGCTCGCCCCGGCCCTGACGGATGCCGGGGTCGAGGTGACGGTGGCCTCGCCGGTCGCGGTCGGTGACGCACGGGTCGCCTTCGAGCCCACCGTCTCGCCGTCCACGAAGTACCGGGCGCGCTTCGACCCGGGGATGGACGCTCTGGTCGCCCTGTTCCGGGCGCGGCGGCCCGAGGTGGTGGTGGCCAACCAGGTCGAGGCCGCCCCGGCGATCCGGGCCGCGCTCCTGGAGGCTGGGGTGGACGCAGCGGTCGTCGGGTACTGCCACTACCTGCCGTTCTCCTTCACCGACACCGGCGTCCTGGAGCTGGACCCGGCGATGGACGACCGGGGCCTGGGCCGCAGTGTGCTGCTGGCCTTCGCCGCCGGCCTCGCGGCCTGCGACCGCGTCCTGGTCCACTCCTCCACCGCCGCCTCCTGGACCACCGCAGCCGCCGCCCGCACCGGCGTCGACCTCGGCGACAGGCTGCACATCGTCCCCGCCCCCAGGGACGTACGGCTGGTGCGCGACCCGGCCGGCATCACCCCGCCCGACGGCCGGGCCACCGGCATCTACAACCACCGCCTCTACGCCCACTACGGCACCGCCCGCTTCACCGAGCTGGCCCGCCGTCTTGTCGCCAGCGGCACGGTGCGGCTCACGGTGATGGACCTGTTCGGCACCCGCAGCCCCGAGCGCATCCGTCTCGACCCCAGCCCCGAGCGGCACCTGGAAGAGCTGGCGACCACGGACGGCGTCACCATCGCCTCCGACCGCGGAGACCGCGTCCGCTACCGCAACACCCTGGCCGACGCCCACTTCGGCATCGCGCCCTTCCGCCCCGGCTGCCCCTGGTCGATGTCGGTGATCGACTGCCAGGCCATGGGCCTGCCCGTGATCGCCCCGCGCACCGGATGGCTGGCCGAGCACATCGACGACGAGCTGCTCTTCGACACCGGCGAACAGGCCGTCCAGATCGCAGAGCGCCTCGCCACGGACCCGGAGTTCTACCTGCTCCACGCCAAGCGCGCGTACGCCTCCACCGCCGACCTCACCCCGGCCGCGATCGCCGCCCGCTACCTGGAGGCGATCCGATGACCGGCTTCGACACGGTCCTGCTCTCCTACGACGAGCCGCAGGCCGACCTCCTGCACACCCGTCTCACCCACGTCCTGGGCCGTCCGGTCAAGCGCCTGCACGGCGTGCGCGGGATGCGGCGGGCCTACCGGCTCACCGCCGAGCTCGTCGACACCGAGCAGTTCTTCCTCGCCGACGGCGACTTCGCCATCGACGAGGACTTCTCCGCCGGCGAGGTGGAGCCGCTGGCCGACGGGGTGGCGATGAGGGTCTGGCAGGCCGCCAACCCGGTCAACGGCCTGGTCTACGGCTACGGCGGGCTCAAGCTGATCCGCCGGACGGCGCTGCGGGAGATGGGCCAGGCCGTCGACGTGCTGGCCGCCCTGCCCGGCCGGGTCGAGTTCTGCCGCCAGACCGCCGGGACCACGCGGTTCAACCAGTCGCCGTTCCACGCGTGGAAGGCGGGCTTCCGGGAGTGCGCGATGCTCGCCCGCGGCAGCGAGTACGGCATGACCGACGCCTCCGCCCAGGAACGGATCGACGCCTGGAAGGCCAGCAGCACCGGGGACTTCGCCGCCTACGCGGCGGCCGGCGCCCTCGACGGAATCGACTTCGCCCAGGCCGTCGGCCGCGACCCCGAGCGCTTCGAGGCGATCAACGACCCGGCCTGGCTGCAGCAGCACTTCGCCGTGCTGCGCGACGAGCAGGCGGTCGCCGGATGAGCACCGCGCCGGGACCGCTGGTGCTGATCGAGCCGTACGCGCACCGGGGCGGCGGGCACCACCAGCACACGCTGACCGCGCTCGCCACCACCGGGGCGAGCCTGGTCGTCGCCCCGGCCGGCCTGAACCAGGGCCTGGGGCTGCTGGCCCGCTCCGGCGCCCGGATCGCGGCCGGACCGGACGGGGCAGCGGCGCGGTTCCTGCTGGCCGCCGCGCGGACAGCGGAGCGCGTCTCGGCGGTCGGCCGGCGGGCTTTGGTCTCCCGACGCTGGCCGCGGGTGGTGCGCCGGATGCCGCACCAGGTCACCCTTCTGGCCCGGTGTCTGACCGAGGCCGCCTGCCTGCGGACCGCGCGCCGCCTCGCCCCGCGGGCGTCGGCGGTGGTGATCCTCAGCGCGAGCGAGGCCCTGCACGGCCTGGCCGCCCTGCTCGGTGGCACCCCGCACCTGCGGTTCGTCCACGAGCTGGTCACCACCGAGGACCTCCCTGTCCGCTGGTTGGGGCGGCTCGCCCGCCGGGCCGAGAAAAGGGTGGTCGCGCTGTACCCGACCCCGGCCGTCCGCGATCAGATCACCGCCGCCTTCCCGGCCCTGCCCGGCGCGGTGCGGGCGTTCGCGGTCGACGACGGGCGGCGGCTGACCGAGGCCGAGGGCGACGGCGGCCGGACCGCCTTCGCCATCCCCGACGAGGCGACGGCAGTGTGCGTGGTCGGCGGCTGGTGGCCATACAAGGACATCGCCACCATCGATGCCGCACTCGCCCGCCTCACCGCCCCGCTGCACGTCCTGGTGTGCGGCACCCCGCTGGACGACGCCGTCCTCGCCCGCTGGCACCGGCTTCCCCATGTCCGCCTCCACACCGTGCCCGGCCCGGTGGCCGACGAGATCCTGCGGCTCGTCTACGGCGCCGCCGACGCGGCCCTCGTTGCCCGCCACCCGGGCGTGGGCAAGGAGTCGGGACTCGTCATGGACGCCGCCCGCCTCGGTGTTCCGCTCCTCGTCTCCGAACACGACCCCGACCTGACTGCCCGGCTCGCCGGCCAGCCGTGGGTCTGGTCATTCCCGGCCGGCGACGCCGGCAGGCTCGCCGAAGCGCTGGACAAGCTCTCGGCCGACACGCCCGCCCGGCCGGGCACCTCGGCGCCGTCGGTGCTGGACCTGTACCCGGCTGCCGAGCAGGCCGCCTTCCTCACCACCACCTACACCCGCCTGCTCACGGAGTGCCTCCGATGACGTTCATCCCTCCCACCCTGGTCGCGGTCATCGGCCCCGTCGAGCCCGCGCTGCTCGCCGCCTGGACCACCCACTACCGCCAGCTCGGAATCGAGCGGTTCCTCCTCGCCTTCCACTTCCCCGACCACGTCCCCGACGCCCAGCGCCACCAGCTCCTCGCCGCCGTCCACGCCCTCGGCATCGTCCCCACCCAGGTCAGCACCGGCCCGTGGCACGAGCACACCAACACCGAGCTGCGCGACGCCCTGCGCGAGAAGGCCGGGCCCGGCTGGCACCTGATCGCCGATGCCGACGAGTTGCAGACCTACCCCGCCCCGCTGGCCGACGTAATCACCCAGGCCGAGGAAACCGGACGCAAGGTGATCGGCGGGCTGATGCTCGACCGCGTCGCGGCCGACGGCAGCCTCGCCCCCTGGCGCCCGGAACCCGGGCTGGACCGGGCCTTCCCGCTCGGCGGCCACCTCACCCACCGCCTCCTCCAAGGCGACCCCCGCAAGATCGTCCTCGCCCACTCCTCGGTGACCGTGGCCTCCGGCAACCACCGCGCCTCCGGCCACAAGCCCGATCCGCACACGCTCGCGTGCGTGCACCACTTCAAGTGGCGCTCGGGCGTCCTGGACGACCTGCGCCGACGGGTCGAACGGTTCTCCTCCGGCGCGTGGGCCGAGCAGACCCCGGCCGTCCGCGACGAGGCGTCCCGCCTGCTGGAGCACGTCGACCGGCACTCCGGCCGCATCGACGTCGCCGACCCCCGCCTCGCCTTCCGCCGCGTCACCCTCGACCGCCTCCCCGAGGGCTGGGCCCCCGAAGCGGCCACGATCACCACCGCCTGGCGCCCGCCCACCTCTCAGAACCAGCCGGGCTCCACGATCTCCTCGCCCTCCCCCTGAGGCTCCTCGAACCGGGCGAAGAAGTCGTCCAGCGCCTCCGGCGTCACGACGAGCGCGTTCGCGTCCCCCCGTGCGTTGCGTTCCGCCAGCCGGCGCAGCAGCTCGTCCCGGGCCACGGGGAAGTACAGCAGCCGCCACCGGCCTCCGGCGGCCTCCACCAGAGTCTTCATCGCCTCGCGGTCCTTGCGCGGCCACAGCCCGTGGTCCCACACCACATCCCGGCCCTCCGCGACCAGCTCGGCCAGCCGCTCGTGCAGCTCGGCGACGACCGGAGCCTCCTTCTCGAAGTAGGTGTTCTCCGGGTAGTCGACGCCGTACCGGCCGTGCCGCTCGAAGACGACCTCGTCCACCGACAGCCGCACCGCACCCCGAGGCTCCAGCACCCGCTGGGCATAGGTCGTCTTCCCCGATCCGGTGAGCCCCACCAGCAGGAAGACCGTCGGAGCACCGCTCTCGACCACCATCAACTCCCCTCACCTCCGCCGTCGTTCCCGGCAGTCTGCCACCGCCGGCCGGACCGGACCCCCGGTCCCGGCCGCCGCCACCCGAAGGAGCCCGTCCGTGCCCGCCTCCGCCCTCGCCCGCACGCTGCGCGCCTACGTCCGCCACGCCCCCGGCACCCTCGGCAAGGCCCGGCTCGTCGACCGCTTCCTCGGCGAGCACCTGCGCACCCACCCTGTCCACGCCACCGTCCGGCTGCGGTCCGGCGACGCGGTCTCCGTCACCACAAGCGACGTCATCCAGCGCTTCCAGTACCTGTTCGGCGAGTGGGAGCCGAACCTGTCGGCCTTCCTGCGCGACCGGCTCCACCCCGGGGACACCTTCATCGACGTCGGCGCCCACCGCGGCGCCTTCAGCCTCCTGGCCTCCCACGCCGTCGGACCCCACGGCCGCGTCGTCGCCATCGAACCCCACCCCCTCTTCCACGACGACCTGGCCGCCGCAGCCGCCACCAACCGCCGCACCAACATCCATCTCGTCCGCTCCGCCGCCTCCGACACCACCGGCGTCCTGACCCTGTACCTGGAGGACCCCTCCAACTTGGGCCACACCACCGCCGTCCGCCCCCGCCACGTCCACGCGACCGTCGAAGTCCCCACCGCGCCCCTGGCCGACCTCGTCAGCCGGGCCGACCTCGCCACCACGCGCGTCATCAAGATCGACGTCGAAGGAGCCGAAGCCGCAGCGGTCCGTGGGCTCCTGCCCGCGCTCCCGCACCTGCGCGACGAGGCCGAACTCGTCATCGAGGTCACACCACGGCTTCTGACCAAGCAGGGCGAGAGCGCCGCTGCGCTCATCGCCACCCTGCGCACGCACGGCTTCCACCCCTACATGCTCACCAACGACTACGACCCGGCCACTTACCCCCGGGCCATGCGCCGGCCACAGCCGCCCATCCGGTGCACCACGACCCCGAAGGACATGACCGACCTGGTCTTCTCCCGCACCGACGCCACGAGCCTCCCGCTCGCGCCCTGAGCACCGCCGACTGTTCTCGAGGAGAGCAGCATGTCGTGCGAGGGGCCCCCGCCAAGGCCGCTGACACGAGCGCCACCTGGGACCGGAGGAGCCCTTCAGCTTGCCCGGCGCACCGCGCTGCGAAGCCCTCGGTCAGGACCTCACACCGCCTTCCGGCACGTACAGGCCGCCGAGGCCCTTGGGACTGCTCAGGCCCCTTCGAGGGGTGGCACAACAGCCTCATCACCGAGGGCCAAGAACCGGGCGGCCTTTCGGGCGAGCAGGGCTTCGAAGAATGCCGGCGCTTCGTCACCGAGCATCCGGTGCAATGTGACGAGACTGGTGATCGCGGTGTCGGCGACTTCCTCCTGGACGTGCTCCCAGGTGTGGCTCTGCCCCTTCCGGGGATTGGTGGCCCAGGCGCCGATCACGGCCTGGGCCGACTCGCCCACCTCCTCGGAGAGTTTGAGGACCTGCAGGGTCCACTGCTGCTCAGCGGAAATCCCGCGCGAGGTATCGAGGCGGGTGAAGAGATCGGCGAGTCGGCCGACGGTCTCCCACGAGGAGGGGCTCAAAACGGGCTCCATGGTCTTGGGTCCGGCGCGCGTAGCGCGACGGTGATTCGGTTCGCGGTTAGTGCGCTCTTCAGCTGGTCAGTTCGGGCAGCACGCCGGGCGCGAGGCCGGTGGAGAGGCGAGTGAAGTACTCGGTCCGGATGAGCGGTTCGCGGCCGACGGGGGCGAGACGGGAGAGGATGCCGGGCAGGGGGCGTTCCCTGGCGACCTGGCTCCTGTGGGCGAGGATGGCTCTCCACTTCTGGTCGAGATGGCTGCCCACGTCGACCGTCGTGGTGACCTGCTCGTCCGGAACGCTCAGCGTTGTCTTGCCGACCCGCTTCATGAGCGCGCTCAGCGTGCCGGCACTCGAGTGCGGGTGCGTGGCCGCGTACAGGGCTTGGGGGTGCCAGGGCGGTCCCGCGTCCGGGTAGCGGTGTTCGAGGCCGGCGGCGTGGAAGGCGAGGACGGTCGCCTGGTGGGTGCGGACGTGGTCGGGATGCCCGGTCAGCTGACCGTACGCGTCGTGGGTGATCAGGATCTGCGGGCGTACCGCCCTGACGTGCGCGACGATCGCCTCGACCAGCTCGTCGATCGGCGCGTCGCACAGCCGCGGCCGGCCCGGGGACGACTCGGGGACGCGCGCATCGGCATAGCCGAGCATCCGCGGTTCCCCGGCGCGCAGAACGGTCAACGCATCGGCCAGCTCCGTGGCTCGATGGGTGCCAGTGGCCCACGTCGCAGTGACGACGGCCGTGTCCGCTCCTGCGGCGGCGTGCTGTGCCAGGACGCCTCCTGCCAGTAGAGCTTCGTCGTCGGGGTGACCGAAGACGGCGAGAAGAGAGGGGCGCGACGGTTGGGTCATGACGGTGTTCCTTTCCTGGATGATGGCCGCCGGGCTAAGCGAGGCGGGTGCTGTAGGGCTGGAAGTCGGCCGGCGGGTGGTCGAGGGGGAGTTCCTGCTTCCACGCCGTCAGGCACTGGCTGCTCGGCACGAAGAGGGGCTGGGGCAGTGCGTCGAGGCTCCAGAACCGCCACGAGCCGATCGTCCCCTCCAGCTCCCGTGGTGTACCGGACCAGCGGGTGATCAGCGCAGGCACCGTGAGACGGAGGACGCCGCCCACATGGTCGAGAAGCGTGCCGAGCACCTGCACGTCGGCCGGATTCGCGATCAGTCCGGTTTCCTCGGCGAGCTCTCGGACCACGGCCTCGACGAACGTCTCGCCGGGCTCCAGCGATCCGCCGGGCACTTCCCACGTGCCGAGCCGGTGGCGTCCCAGCAGGACACCGTCGGGGCCGTGCACGATGATGCCGACCCCCAGCGCCGCGTGGGGCGCGGGCGGCGCCGATGTCCGGGGCCGGCTGCGGATCCGTTCCGGGCGGCGAGCCGCGTACAGCCGGTACGACAGCGGCTGGTCGGTCTGCGAGGAGTCGATCGTCGTGACCGTCTCCATGACGAGGCCGTGGTCGACGAGGAGGTCCTCCCACAGCTGCGGTTCGAGGACCCACATGGGCAGCTGGTGCTCGGTGTCCGCACCAGGGAGCCGCAGGATCTCGGGGCGGGCGGTGACGGCGTTGGAGGGGCCGTCGCCGTTCGAGTTGGTGTGCAGCGCGCTGAACAGAAGCCGCCCACCGGACCTGAGGCTGTTGGCCAGGGCGGGCAGAAGGCGGTGCGGATCCAGGAAAGGGACGCCGCTGACGGAGTAGATCAGATCGTAGGGGGCGGCTTCCTGCAGGTGGTCGACGGCGTCGGCGCACACCAGGCGAAGGCCGGGGGTGTCGGGGTAGCGGGCGAGGGCACGCTGGTGTTGAGTGGGGGAGGCGTCGACAGCGGTGACGTCGGCGCCGAGGGCGGCCAAGTGCGCGGCGTGCCGGCCGACTCCGGCTCCCAGGTCCAGGACGCGCAGGCCGGCGACCTCGCCGAGCACCTCGATGCCGGGCCCGGCCTGCGGGATATCCCAGGCCCACGTGTCCAGCTCCGGCAGGTCGAACGAGCGGCCGAGCTGATGGCGGCCATAGAGATTCCAGATCTCGCCGATGTCCTTCTCGACGTCCAGCACGAGGAACTTCCTTCCGTTCGTGGGCGGATGATCAGGGGCGCAGGGCATAGCAGCGCAGGACGTCGAGGTCGGCGGTCCGCGCGACGGACCAGCCGGTCGCGAGCAGCTCGGCGTCCGTCGGCGGGATGCCGAGTCCGAGGAGAGCCGGGTTGGTGGTCGTGCGGCGGCCGGCGATCTCGGTGACGACCCAGAACGTGCCGCCAGGCGCGAGCAGGCGGCGGACCCGGCCGAGGAATCCGGGCTTGTCGTCCATCCACCGGTAGACCAGACGACAGGTGATGAGGGCGTATGCCGGATCCGGCAGGGTGTCGAGGTCGCCCGTGGCGATGTCCAGGCACTGCCACGTCGGTCCGGGGCCGGGGCCCTGGGCGGCGGCGAGCGTGATGGCGCTGGGGGAGCAGTCGATGCCGGTCGTGCGGTAGCCGAGCTCGTGGTGGAGGTGGCGGGCGAGGGCGCCGTCGCCGCTGCCGATGTCGAGGGCGGGGCGGCCCTCGCCGGGGCCGAGGTGTTCGGCCACCAGCTGCTTCTCGGCCTGGCACAGCGGCCGGTATCGACGGCCGCTGTGCCACAACGGCTCCCAATAGGCCGGGGTCGCGGTGGATGCGGTGGCGGTCACGAGGTTCCCTCTCGGGCGGACGGCACGGCCGCGGGGACAGGTAGGACAGGCATGGTCCGCAGAGCGCGTACGGGCGAGGCCAGCAGCAAGAGGACTGGCACGATCTGGAGCAGGGCGCCAACGGCGAGGACGGCTGGCACGTCCAGGACGAGTGCGAGTGCGCCGGCGCCTGCGGCGGCCAGGGGACGGCTTCCGGCGGTCACGGTGGTGCTGACCGCCTGCATCCGGCCCTGAAAGGCCGGGTCGCACAGGATCTGCCGCAGGGAGTTCTCCGCGAAACCTATGTCTCATGAGACAGCGGCACCTCCCCCGGACCCTTGGCTAGCGTCTTGCCAAGGATCCTGACTGCCGTACGCCTCCGTTGCTGATTGAGACAGACTGCACCCGGAAGAGACCTGCGGAAGAGAATCACCCATATGGAGCTCGGGTGGCCCCATGGTGGACGGCCAGCGACGTGGGGCCGCTCGTGGCGGAGCTTCCGAGGCCCTTCCGCCAAGTTCCTGACGGATAAATGCCGTTCGATCGGCCGGTCGGCCGGGGATATCTCTGTTGTCGTGACGTTGCCTCCGGTGAGGTAGGTGTCGCCGGTGACCCAAGCGTGGGATGGCGAGGTAGCCCTCGAGCCGGGTCGGCTCACGTTCCGGGGGAGGATCGGGACAGCCCATGCGCATGCTCACGCCGCTGTGCAGATCTTGATCGTTACGTCCGGGACGGTCGAGTTGATCGACGGACACGGACATAGCAGGACGGTGTGCGGTGCGGTGATTCCGGCCCGGGCCGTTCACGTCGTTCGCTCTTACGACGCACGGGGAACTCTCGTGTACTGCGAAGCGGATTCCCTCCTGGGCCGCGCCGCGCAATCCCATCGAGCTCTGAGTGACCGGGTCTCTGACTGGGTGCGGGCAGCAGAGCAGTCCGAGGGGCCAGGGGAAGGTGCGGATCGGCTGGGAGATTCGCTGCTGGAGCTGATTGGGGAGCATGCGGCTGGTGTTGGTCACCCGGCAGTACGTGCTGCGATTGCTCACATTCGGTTGCTGCTGGGCGGGCCGGTCCATCTGGAGGACGTGGCGGCTGTCGCAGGGATCTCCCCGAGCCGGCTCGGACACCTCTTCGCACAGGAGGTCGGGATGTCCTTCCCGACGTATGTGCGTTGGGCGCGCTTGCGCCGCGCGATCGAGCTGGTCCGTGCCGGGGCGACGCTGACGCAGGCCGCGTACGGCGCGGGGTTCTGCGACAGCTCGCATCTCACCCGGGTCGTGCACGAGATGTTCGGCTTGGCGCCCTCGGAGCTCCTGCGCGGCGTTCGATGGCAGGACTCCACGACGGCGACAACGTCGTAGGGGGGCTCTTTGGGGCGGTAGCGGATTCGTACAAGCCGCTCACGGCTCAGGAGCGCACGCTGTCGCCATGGTCAGCATCCTCATCCGGTACGGATACGTCCCGCTGCTCTTGGTCGGCGTGAACGGGGCAGGTATCGCGCTGGCGGCCGCCGGCGCGTCGAAGGCGTGGCTGGTCGCTCTGCTGGGTGCCGCTGTGGCGGTGTCGTTCATGGCGGAGCGGCTGTTGCCCTATGCCGTGGAGTGGAACGTCCCCATGGCCGATCGCCGTCGGGATGTCGTTCACGCGGTCGTGAACGAGACGCTGATCCTCGCGAGCGTTGCGGCGCTTCCGGTGCTGGCCGGTGTCGTGACGGCCGTGGACGTGTGGCCCTCCGCCTGGCCGTTCGCCCTGCAGGTGTTGCTGGCGGTGCTGGTGGCCGATGCGGGCATCACGCTGGTGCACTTCGCGAGCCACAAGGTCGGGTTGCTGTGGCGGTTCCATGCGGTGCACCACTCGGTGAAGCGCTTCTATGGCTTCAACGGTCTGATGAAGCACCCGCTGCACCAGAGTGTGGAGCTGGCCGCGGGTGTCGCTCCTCTCCTGGTCGCCGGGATGCCGGTGGACGTTGCCGCGGCCCTGGCGCTGGCCGTCGCCGTGCAGCTGCTCCTGCAGCACTCCAACGCCGACTACCGGGTCGGGCCGCTGCGGTACGTGCTGTCGCTCAATGAAGGCCACCGCTTCCACCACCTGAAGTGGGCCGGAGTCGGCGACGTCAACTTCGGCCTGTTCACGCTGCTTTGGGACCGGATGCTCGGCTCGTACTCCTTCGATCCCGGTCGGCGATTCTCCACCGATGACCTGGGCATCGCGGCCAAGCCGGGCTACCCGGCGGGCTATCTGGCGCAGTTGTCGGAGCCGTTCCGCGGTCGCGGCGCGTGTACGTCTGAAATGGATGGTGGATGAAGCTGTCTGGAGTTCGGGGCGACGGTCGGCGTGGGGCCAAACGCGCCTTGTCCGGCTCCGGGGCGGCCGATGGCCAGCGCCGGTCGGCGGGCGTGGACGGTCAGGTAGGTCAGGCCGTCGTCACCGGCCTCGATGGACCGGTGAGCGGAGCGCGGTAGCCATGCGATCACCCCGGCTGTGAGGACGCTGTCGGCGGCGCCTTGGCCTGAGCTGAGAAGGCCGTGCCCAGCGACGATTACGAGGAGCACGTCGACGGTCTCCTCGACGTGGTCGTCCACGCTCGCACCTGCAGGAAGGCGCACGACATTGGCATCCAGGCCGCGGCCGGGTTCGGTCAGGCGCCACAGGGCGCCACGGTGCTGGGAGTTTGCGGTGGCCAGAAGGCGGCCGAGTTCAGCCAGGATCCCAGGGTTCGGCGGCTGGCGGAGCCCGGTGGCCGGGCTGGCGGCGTTGTCCATGGAGCCCGGTCAGCCGTGGCCGAAGGGGCATCCGCCTTTGCCACGGGCTTTGGCGTCGTCGTCGAGGTAGAAGTTCGGGCGCTGGTCGGCTTCTTCGTAGTAGCGGTGGAAGACCGGGGTGATGCCGCCGGAGACGGGGGGCACGATCCAGCTCCAGTCGGCGGGCACGGTGCGGCCCTGCTTGGCTTCCTTGGCCAGGTGTGTCATGAAGTGCCGGGACTCGGTGTGGTGGTCGCTGATCTTGACGCCGGCCTGGGTGAAGGAGTGCAGCACGGCGACATTGAGTTCGACCAGGGCGCGGTCGCGCCACAGGGTGGCCTCGCTGCTGGTGTCGAGTCCGAGGTGTTCGGCGATGACCGGCAGCAGGTTGTACCGGTCGGCATCGACGAGGTTGCGGGCGCCGATCTCGGTGCCCATGTACCAGCCGTTGAACGGGGCGAGGGGGTAGTTGATGCCGCCGATCCGCAGCCGCATGTTCGAGATGGCCGGGACGGCGTGCCAGCGCAGGCCGAGGTCGGCGAAGTCGGGGCGGTCGGGGTGGGTGAGGTGGACTTCGAGGACGAGGTTCGGGGGGACGTCGAACAGCTGGGGCTTGTCCTGGTCGGTCTCGACGACCCAGGGCAGCACGTCCCAGGCGCCGCCGGGGGCCTGCCAGCCCAGGCGCTTGACGGTGGCGGTGAAGTCCGCGTAGGTGGGGTCGCCCACGATGTCCCCGTTGTCCTGGCGGTGGCCGGCGTAGCGGATGAGCTGGTCGTTCCATACCCGCGGGGCCCGGCTTTCGGGGGTGTCGGGGGCGAAGATGGAGATGACCGGCCGGATACGGCCGCCGTTGGTGGCCTGGCGCAGGTGGTCGCCAAGGTGCTGGTGGACGTCGTCGGCGGTGGTGGCCTGGCGGCGGTCCAGGACGCGCAGACTCTTCCAGTACAGGCGGCCGATGCACCGGCTGGAGTTGCGCCAGGCGACGCGGGCTCCGAAGACGAGTTCGTCGGCGGTGTGGGTGTAGGTGCCGGTCTCGTCGATCTGGGTGCGTATCTGCTGCAGCCGTGCGGTGAGCGGGACGGGCTGGTCGGGGTGCTCGCCGTGGTGGAGGCGTACGAACTCCTCCGCTTCGCCCCCGTCGGCTTCGGCAGGGTGCGGCTGACCGCTCGTTGTGGGGCGGGGAGCCGGCATGCCGGGATCATCGGCGGTGGTGTCGAGGGTGTAGATGCGAGCCAGAAGCGTTTCGGAGTTCATGGGTTCCTCGCGGGTGGCGTTCGGCTCCGGCAGCGGTCCATGCGCAGGCGGGCTGGTGCCGGGAGAGCTGTGGCGCGATGGTGGGCGCGGGCACCCGTGCGGGGGCATCGACGACTTCGGGGGTGAGCCGTCTGCCGCGCAGGTGCCCGCGTCGGCGAAGGGGCCGGGTCGCTGGGCCGGCGGGGTGGTTCAGGCGGCCAGGTCGTTTGACCGGGACTGCCGGGCGATGGAGGTTCCGAACAGCTCGTCCCAGTACGGGGCCGAGATACCGAAGCCTTTGGTGTCGTCGCGGAAGTGGTGGCGCATGTGGAGTGAGCGCAGGTGCCGCATGAGCCGGCTCCTGGGGGTGGCGAGGTGGAGGTAGAGGTGGAACAGGTCGTAGGTCAGGTAGCCGAAGGTGTATCCGGCGCCGAAGATCAGCGGGAGTGACCCGAGCCCGGAAGCCAGGTAGATCGTTCCGGCGACCATCGGGATGCTGAGCAGCGGGCTGAGGATGGAGCGGCGCGGATCCGTGGGGTAGTCGTGGTGGATGCCGTGCAGGATGTAGTGCAGGCGCGCACCGAAGCCCTTCTCGGGCTCGTAGTGGAGCACGATGCGGTGTCCCCAGTACTCCGACAGCGTCCACGTCACGTAGCCGGCGGCCGCCCATGCGGCCAGCGACCAGCCGTCGGCGTCGCCTAGGGAGAACCACACGCAGGCGACGATCACCGGAGTGAACATGGCGACGGTGGTGACCGGGTGGACGTGGATGAGGTGGTCGAGCCAGCGCCAACCGACGACGGCGGGCGCGGTGCCCCGCCGGACGGCGCCCTTGTAGTTGCTGGGGCGGGCGGGCGTTTGCGAGGTCACGCCCCGGCTCCTTCCGCGGTGGGGACCTTCACCCGGGCCTCGTAGGCGATGCGGGCCTGGTAGTCGGTGGTGCGCAGCAGCTGGTCGGCCTTGAGGAAGCGGCCCATCGCGTCCCGCCAGGGCTGGGGCAGCAGGAACAGGGAGCGGGTGACGGGGTTGGTCCAGCCGGGCACGTACCGGTTGTAGACGGGCCGGCGGGCGGTGCGCAGGACGGACTTGGCGATGTCGTCGGGAGTGAGCAGCGGCACGAAGCGGCCCTTGCCGACGCCGGAGGTCAGTTCCGTCTGGGCGGGGATGGGCAGGATGATCGACAGGTCCACGCCGGACCCGCGCAGTTCGGCACGCACGCCCTCGGAGAGGCCGACGACGCCGTGCTTGGCGGCGGAGTAGGTGGCGCAGCCGGGCAGGCCGATCATGCCGACGGCGGAGACCATGTTGATGATGTGGCCCCGTCCGCGCCGGCGCATCGGGCCGATGGCGGTCTTCATGCCGTTGAGGGTGCCGAGGAGGTTGACGCCCAGCTGGTGGGCGGTGTCCTCGTCGGACTCCTTCTCGAAGGGGCCGACGATCATCTCGCCCGCGTTGTTGACGAAGATGTCGATCTCGCCGAGGTCGGCCTCGACCGCCTTCCAGAACGCCTGGACGCTGGCCGGGTCGGTGACGTCCAGCGGGTAGGCGCGGGCGCCGATGTCGGCGGCGACCTTGGTCGCGAAGTCGTGGTTGCGGGCGCCGATGGCCACCTTGGCGCCGGCGGCGATGAACTGCTCGGCGGTGGCGCGGCCAATGCCGCGGCTGCCGCCGGTGATGGCGACGATCTTGTTCCTGATGTCCCTGGGCACGGTGGAAGCCTCCAGAAGGGTCGCGGTCGGTTCGGGGCGGTGGTCAGGCGAGGATGCGGAAGGTGCGGTTGTGCCAGAGCAGCGGGTGCCCGCCGCCCAGGCCGAGCCGGCGCACTTCGGCGGTGAGGATGGTGTGGTCCCCGCCGGGGTAGGCGGCCTTGACGGTGCAGGTCAGCCAAGCCAGCGCGTCGTTGAGGACGGGCAGGCCGTCCTCAAGGCCGTGTGCGGTGGCCGCGAAGCGGTTGCCCTGGTCGAGCTGGGGATCGGCGAACCGTCGTGCGAGATGGGCCTGGTCCTCGCGCAGCACGTTGACGGCCATCACGCCGGTGGTACGGATCCGGGCCAGGGTGCGGCTGTGGTTGGCCGCGCAGGCCAGGAGCATCGGCGGATCGAGGGACAGGGAGCACACGGCGCTCGCCGTCATGCCCGCCGCCCCGGTGCCGTCGGGTCCGCTGGTGGTCAGCACGGTCACGCCGGAGGGCAGGTGGGCAAGGACGTCCTTGAACTCCCGCTCCGTTACCGGTGGTGCTGCAGGGACCGGGTGAGGGAGCGCCGTGGTGGTGAGGGCGCCGGTCACGGTGCGTCCGCTGCCGCTGAGGCGCCGACGGGTTCGGCCTCGGGGGTGGTGAGGGTGATGTGCTCGCCCAGCAGGCCGCGCAGGACGAGGCTGATCGCCTCGATGAGGGCCTGGCAGGCGATCGGGTCGATGATCGCGGCGAGGCTGGGCATGCCGAGGTCGAAGCGGGCGGTGAACCGTACGGTGACCGCGCCATCGTCGTGGCCGTGTACGGTCCAGGCGCCGTCGAACTGGTCGAAGTCGCCGTCGGTCTGGGTGAATTCGATGGTCAGGTTGGCGGCGTCGATGCGGTCGCGTTCGGACCAGCACAGGATGCCGTTGCGGAAGTTCACCGACCAGTCCGAGTCCAGGGTGTCGCCGCCGGTGTCGGTGACGGTCACCTCGCGCACGGCTTCGGTGTACTTCGGGTAGGCGGCGAAGTCCCGCAGGCGTTCGAAGACGGCCGGGGCGGTCGTGTCGGGTATGAGGGCGTCGAGGGTCACCTCGGGCATGTCAGCGTGTCCCCTTCGTAGAAGCGGTGGTGCGGGCCAGAGCGGTGGCCGCAGAGGTGAAAGCGCGGGTGATCCAGTCCAGGTCGGCGGGTGTGAGCACCGCGGGCGGGGTCAGGCGCACGACCCGGTGGGCGTTGAGGGAGTGGTTGACCAGCAGCCCCGACTCCAGCAGATGCAGGACGAGTTCGCCGGCGGCGCCTTCGTCGCGCATCTCGATACCGAGGAGCAGGCCACGGCCCCGGATGTCCACCACCGCCTCGCCATGCAGCGGCGCCAGCGCCGAGTGGAGCCGGCCCAGCAGGTCCTCGCCCAGGGTGCGGGCACGCTCCACCAGGTCCTCGTCGCGGATCGCGGTGATGGCGGCCGCGGCGGCCGCCATCGCCACCGGGGAGGCTGCGAAGGTGGAGGTGTGCAGGAACGGATCCTTGTCGAACGGCGCGTATGTCTGTGGCGTGGCGACCGCGGCGGCAACCGGGATCACACCGCCGCTGAGGTTCTTGCCGACCAGCAGCACATCCGGCCGTACCCCTTCCGTGTCGGCGCCCCACCAGGTGCCCAATCGGCCGAGGCCGGTCTGGATCTCGTCCAGGACGAACATCGCCCCGTGCTCGGCGCACAGCCGCTGCACCTGCGTGAGGTAGCCGGGCGGCGGCAGGACCGCCCCGCCCTCGCCCTGCATGGGCTCGAGGATGACGCACGCCGGATCCCCGTCGGCGAGCGCCCGCTCAAGGGCGTCGGCGTCGCCGTAGGGGACGTGCTCGGCCGGCAGCAGCGGCCTGAACGGGTCCTGGTAGAGGGGCTTGGCGGTGACGGCGAGCGCGCCGGTGGTCTTGCCGTGGTAGCCGCCGGTCGCCGAGATCAGTCGGCGCTTGCCGTGGGCGCGGGCCAGTTTGATCGCGGTTTCGGTGGCCTCGGCACCGGAGTTGACGAAGTGGACGCGCTCCAGGCCGGGGGGCGTGACGGCGGCGAGCGCGGCCGCCGCTGTGGCCGCGGCCGGCTCCAGAAGCAGCCGGGTGGCCATCGGATGGCGGCGGATCTGCTCGATCACGGCCTCCACCACACGGGGGTGGCGGTGGCCGAGGAGGAATACCCCGTACCCGCCGCAGTCCAGGTATTCCTTGGCGTCCGCGTCCCACACGCGGCTGCCCTCGGAGGCGACCTCCATGGCGGCGCCAGTGAGCGACGCCAGCCGCGCCCGGCCCTTGCTCAAGTGGCGGCGGTAGATGCCCAGCACCTCGGCAGCCGACGCTTCGGCGGTTGCGGGGGCGGGGAGCGTCAGTTCGGTCATGCCGGCACCTGCTCGCCCGCGAACGCCGGCTCCGGCGCGCGGCGGATCATGCCCTTGGCGTGGGCCATGTAGGCGACCGACGTCCGCAGCGCGGCCTCAAGCTCGCTCGTGTCCGGTGCCTTGGGTATCCCGGCGATCTGGCCCAGACTGGTGGGGAACACGTGGCCGTGAGCGAACAGCGCCGTCATGGCGAGCATGTCGTCGAAGCGGCGACGCGCCCGGGCGTGAAGGTTCGCGATGAACACCGGACGGATGAGACGGTCGACCATCTCCGGGCCGACCATGCGCGGCCGCACAGCAGTCAGGCCCAGCTCCTCGGCAGTCTCGCCGATGACCTGCAGGGCACGCTGGGTGCTCAGCGCACTGGTCCCCGCGGTGACCCAGACCTCGCCGTCCCGCCGACCCCGACGGATCAGGCCGGCGATCGTGGCGGCGACCAGGTCCTGGGGAACGAAGTCGATGGGCGAGTCGGCGGGCACCGGCACCAGCGGAAGCAGGCCGCGCAGCAGCCCGTGGATGATGCCGTGCATGCCCTGGAACGCGGAGATCGCACCGGTGGCAGCGTCCCCGATCACCACCGACGGCCGGACGATCACCGCCGGGACGCCCGACGACCGCACGACGTCTTCGCCGGCGCGCTTGGAGTCCAGGTAGTCCTCCGGCCGCGCGGTGGCATCCCCGTGGTCCTGCCCGAGCTGGGCCCGGGTCAGGTCGGTGCGGTCCACGAACGCGGTAGACACGTGATACAGCACGGCGCCCGCGTCGGCGGTGAGCTGCACCATCTGCCGGGTCCCGGCCTCGTTGAGCGCGTGGGTGGCCTCCGGGCCGCTGGAGAAACCGGTGATGGCCGCGCAGTGCACGATCACGTCCACCCGCGTGGCGAGACGCCGGTAGGCGTCGGCGTCCAGGCCGAGCCGGGGAGCAGTCAGGTCACCGGCCAGCTGCTCATCGGTGCCGGCCACCGGGGTGTGGTGGGTCAGGGCGATGGTGTGGCAGTCGGACAGATGGGGCAGCAGCGCGCTGCCCACGACACCGGACGCGCCGGTGAGAAGAACGGTGGGATGGCTGGGCACGATCGAGCACCTCACGGACAGGTCAGCGGGCGTACAGGAGTCGAAGGCAGGCGGCAGCCGTTCGAAGGCATGGCCGAAGCGGTCGCGGACCGCGCAAAGTGCACGCAGCCGGAACCGTGAACGATGAGGAAGAGGGACGACGCGGCACGAGGGGCCGCGCGTCAACGGGGCCTGAGCTCAGGGGATGCGCAGAGGGGCGCGGCCGGTGAAGTATTCGGTCAGCGGGGCGGCCATACGAGCCCGGGACGGCGGGTGGAAGGCCAGGGCGCGGCAGGCGGAGTTGAGGTAGGCGACGTCACCGGAGCCTATGAAGGCCATGCCGCCCAGCGCCTCCACACACAGCGACAGAACCCGGTTGATCGCGTCCTGGGCGGCGTACCGGCACATCAAGGACCGCGACAGCGTGTCCTGGGTGACACCGGCCGTTGCCACATCGGCGGCGAGCCCTTCCAGTGCGAGGGCGACGGACTCGACGCACGTCACCGCTTCGGCGGCGACAGCTGTGTCCCCGCGGGTGTTGCCGAGGGTTCGCTCGACCAGCGCGGAGGCGGCGCCGAGGTAGCTGGCGGTCATGAGACCTTCGAACCAGACGAAGCCGACGGTCTGCAGCTGGTCCAGGCGGCCGTCCGCGGTGACGTCCGTCCGCACCAGCAGCTCGGCCGGTACCTCGACGTCGTCGAGGACGACCTCGTCGCTCTCGGCGCCTGCCAGGATCGGGCTGCCCCAGAACGGCTTGACCGACACGCCCGGGGCGTCGGCGGGGATCAGGGCGATGGCCAGCTGATCGTTGCCGTCCGGCCCGGGCAGGGGCAGGGACGCGGTGAGCAGGTTCATGGAGCGGGCAAGACTGCATGGCTTCTTCGACCCGCTGAGGAACACCTTGTCACCGTCGATGCGGGCGGTCAGGGACGGGTTGAGGATGCCCTGACCGGTGCGTCCCTCGGCGAAGCCGGAGGCGAGCAGCAGATTGTCCTTGGAAATGGCGGCGAGCAGCATCCATTCCATGCCGCTGCTGGTGGCCGCCGCCTCGACCAGCGACGCCACGGAGAAGTGGTGCATGGTGGTCGCCACGGCGAGGGAGGGGGAGCGGGAGCCGATCGCCCGCTGCACGCGCAGGGTGGTCAGGAGATCCGCACCCCGGCCGCCATGCTCGGTGGGCACCAGCAGGCCAGGACCGCCGGCGTCGCGGAACAGCTTCACGCCAGGGCCGTCGGCCGCCTCCAGCCCGGCCAGCGGGATCGCGGCCAGGCTCTGGTCGAGGCCGGGCAGCACTTCCTCGACGACGGTACGTTCACGCTGCAGAAACCGCATGGACCGGGTCCCCCCACCTGGTAGCTGAACACGTATCTGGCCACTTGGGACGCCATGCGGAGAGCTTGGTCGGACGTCCCAACGGCACGGCCCACGCTATGAGCCGCAGATGCAGCACCCGTGCAGCGGACCTCTAAGTTCCGCTCATGAGTTCGACATTATCCCCTTTGGGTGATTCTGCACGGCAGGGAACATGGCAGTGGACGACGCCGTGCTAGGGGCCCAAACGCTTTGTTCGTCCTGCCGGCCTCGGGAGGTCCCCGGCCTTTCGACCGCGAGGCCAGGCCCACCAGGGGTGTGGTGGCGGGCCTGGACGGTGGTTCAGCTGACCGGGACGGCTGTGTATCCGGCGTCGGCAATGGCCGCGACGATGCGGGTGGGGTCCACCGGCTCGGTCACCTCGACGACAGTGCGTTCGGTGCGGACGTTGGTGGTGCTGGACGCCACGCCAGGCAGTTCCTCGACCTCATCGTCGATGAGAAGCCCGCAGCTGATGCAGTGCATGCCGGTGACGGCGAATTCCATATGTCTGGTCACGAGGTGGCCTCCGAAGCGGCGGGGGACTGAGGCTGAGCGGCGGTCTGTCGGAAGGTGATCTGACCGCCGTACATGCCCATGCCGCAGGTGAAGGTGAGGGTTCCGGCCTTGCGGGCACCGAGGGCGATGTCGGTCTGGCCGTCGGTAGGGAGGATCTTCTGGATGCCGAGATCGGGGACGACGAACGCGCGCACGCAGCCGCTGGTGTTGCTGGTGGCGACGACGAGGGTGGTGGGCCGGTCGGCCTCGGCCATGATCGTGGCCGGCGTGTAGGAGTTGGTGCGGGCCTGGACGGTAATGGTCTGACTGCCGTCCGGGTTGATCGTCACGGTATCGGCGGCGACAGTCTCCGCCGCGGTGGCCGGCGGAGTGGCTGAGGGCCACCATCCGCCCAGTCGCAGGCCGGAGCCGAGGGACCACAGAGCGACCAGCAGAACGATCACGCCGGTGACCATGGTGAGGCGGCCCTGCCACAGTCGGGCGGCGGATCGGAGGAAGAAGCCGAGAAGGGCGAACAGGGGGCCGGTCCCGAGGACGAACCCGGCCATGACCGATGCCCCGGTGATCGCGGATCCGGAGGTGATGGCGATCAGCTCGACGCTGAGGGTGACACCGCAGGGAATGAGGACGGTGAGGAAGCCGAGCACGGCCGGGGTGGTGACGGCGGCCGACTTGGACGAACGCCGCACTCGCCGGCCCCAGGAAGCGGGCGGCCGCGGCACGAACCGGCGCACAGCCTTCACCCCCAGCATGTCGAGAGCGAAGATCACCATCAGCGCTGCGGCCGCCATCAGCAGCGCGGCCTGCGCACGCGGACTGGGCTGGACGGCCGCACCGAGCAGCCCGAGAGCGGCGCCGAGCAAGGTGTGGGAGGCGAGCTTGGCGCCGAGGAACGAACCGACGGGCGCGAACAGGCCGCTGCGCTCCCACGCCTCGCGGGGCCATTGGGTGGCGCGGCGGCCGACGGCACCGGCAAGCAGGCCGCCTTGAACGGCGGCACACGAGGCACCGCCGGCGAACAGACCGGTGGTCACACCGGTGACGAACAAGGCTGTGGTAGAAGCCATGGAGAGAATCTTTCTCGTCTGCATCGCAGCAAGGTTCCGGACAGGCCGAAGCGCCGCCGAGCGGCCGTGAGGCCGAAGGGGCGCGAGGGTGCCTAAGTCCGGCTGACGCAGAGGAGCGAGATGGGATCAGGTGCCCGAGGCCGAGCACAACAGGCGGATGGGCCCCGTGTCACGGGCATGTAGTCACCGGGTGCCTGCGGTGCCTGCACCATGTGGGGTGCGGCGAAAGCGCCAGAGGCGGGGAACGACGCTGAGGCCAGCGGACAGTCCATGGCCGTGGAGGGACAGCCGCCGGACATGCCGTCCGCGGCGGTCTCCTCGGCGGCCCCATGCTCCATGGCCACTGAGTCGGCCAAGACAGGCGCGGACGGCGGCATGACGGTGCTCATGGCCATTGCGTGGCTCGTGCCCCACATCAGGAAGCCACAGGCCAGCAGCAGACCGGCCACCAGGATGGCGACGGCCGGACGGGGCCGGTGAACAGGACGCGAGGACACGCCGGCGATGCTACCCGCCACCCGGAGCCGGGCCGCTCGCGCCCACCCTCCTGGCGGGGCGGGTCCCGCCCCGCCCCACCAGGGTCCCGCGGCGGCGGCTGACGGACTGAGATCCGGCTGCCGGCCAGCGCCCGCGACATCGGTGCGACGGTGTGACCGAGCGGGGGTGGTGATCGGTGCGAGCACGGACCGGCAGACAGCGAGGCGTGGCGGGCCGACGTCAGGCGGCCGAGGGAGTGCAGCTGCTTACCGGAGGTGTGCTGCATCGACCCGGTGGGGTGGGACGCCAGCGCCGGCGGGGCGCGGACCGTCCTGGCCCGCGCCCCGCCGGGTCTGTGTCTCAGTCGTCGAGGCCGATCTTCTGGTGCAGACGGGCGAGCGGCCGTGGGGCCCACCAGTTGGCGCGGCCGGCCAGGCGCATGAACGCCGGGACCAGGATGCCGCGGACCAGGGTGGCGTCGACGATCACCGCGAGCGCGAGGCCGACGCCGAGGAGCTTGAGCGGGGTCAGGGAGGACGTGGCGAAGGCGAGCAGGACGGTCGCGACCAGGGCGGCGGCCGCGGTGACCAGCCGGCCGGTGCGCTCCAGGCCCCAGGCCACGGCGGAGACGTTGTCGCCGGTGCGGTGGTACTCCTCCTTGATCCTCGACAGGAGAAAGACCTCGTAGTCCATGGACAGGCCGAAGGCGACACAGAACATCAGGATCGGGGTGTCGATGTCGAGCATGCCGGTGACGGTGAAGTCACCGACCAGCCAGCGCAGGTGTCCGTCCTGGAAGACGTACACCATCGCCCCGAAGGTGGCCGTCAGGCTGAGCAGGTTCAGCACGATGGCCTTAAGGGGGATGAGGAGGCTGCCGGTGAACAGGAAGAGCAGCACCATGGTCGACAGCGCGATGATGCCGAGTGCCCAGGGCAGCTTGTCTGCGAGGGTGGCCTTGGAGTCCACCAGCAGTGCGGCCTGTCCGCCGACGAGCACGGTGTCCGGTGCGGGCTGCGCACGGAGCGTGTCGACCAGGTCCATGCCGCGCTCGGAGTAGGGCTCGGTGTCGGAGACCACAGACAGCCAGGTGCCCTGGTCGGCCTTGAACCGTTCGGACGCTGGGCCAGGCGGAGCGATCTGGGTGCCTTCGCTGTAGGAGCCGGTCACGGCGTCGACCCGGGTGATGCCGGGCACGGTGGACAGCTGCTTGGCGTAGTCGGACACCTTGATGGATGCCGAGGCCGGGTCGATGTCGGGCAGGACGACGTTGAGGGGGGAACCTTCCCGGTTGTCGAACTCCTCGCGCAGCACCTGGGCGCCCTGGTACGCGGGGGAGCTGGCGGGCAGGACCCGGTCGTCGCTGTCGCCGAACTCGGCCCGCATGAACGGCAGGCCCAGCGCCACGAGGACGGCTGCGATGGTGAGCGCGAACGGCAGTGGCCTGCGCATAACCGCCATGGCCAGCTTGTGCCAGAACCCTGCGGTGTCGGTACGGGCCGCGGCTGTCTTGGCGCCTCGGCGGAAGAGGCGCCGGACGTTGAGGGCGTCGATGCGGTGGCCGAGGACGGCCAGCAGGGCGGGCAGCACGATGACGGAACCGAGCGCGGCGAGGATCACGACGGCGATGCCGGAGTAGGCGAAGGACCGCAGGTGGTACATGGGGAAGACGAGCATCGCCGACAGCGACACGGCCACCGTCAGGGCGGAGAACAGCACGGTGCGTCCCGCGGTGCGTACGGATTCGGCGATCGCGTCGTGGACGGTGCGGCCACGGGCGAGTTCTTCGCGGTAGCGGGTGACGATGAACAGGCTGTAGTCGATGGCCAGGCCCAGGCCGAGGGCGGTGGTGATGTTGACGGAGAACACCGAGACCTGGACGACCATGTCGAGCAGCCGCAGGATGACGAAGGACCCGATGACGGCGAGGATGCCGACCGCGAGGGGGGTGCTGGCGGCGACCACGCTGCCGAACACCAGCAGCAGGATGACCAGTACCAGCGGGCCGGACAGCAGCTCGGCCTTGGTGAGGTCTTCCTCGCTGCGCTTTTCGATCTCCATACGCACGGCGGTCACGCCGGTCGCGGTCACCTTCAGCGGGCCCTGCTCGCCGACCACGTTCGGCACGATCCGTGCGGCGGACTTGCGAACCTCGTCCTCGTCGCCGGCCAGGCGCACCATGATCAGTCCGGTGCGGCCGTCCTTCGAGCGGAGCGTGGGCGCCTTGTCCAGCGTCCAGTAGGACGCCGCCTGCACGACGCCCGGCTCCTTGGCCAGGCGGTCGGTCAGCTCCTTCGCTTCGCTGCTGACGTCGGGGCTGTCGACGCTGGTGTCGGCGGCGGCGATGAACACCAGGTGCGGGGAGCCGCCCTCGAAGCGGGTGTTGAGCAGTTCGTCGGCGCGGGCCGACTCCGAGGCCGGAACGGTGATGCCGCCCTCCGACAGGCGGCTTTCCACATCGGAGCCGAACGGCACCGCAACGACCAGCGCCGCCAAGGTGACCAGCAGGACCAGCAGCCGGCGCTTTGCCAGCCAGCGGCCCAGCGCGGCCAGACCCTTCGGTGCGACCGGCGGTGCGGACTTGGTCGGCGTCTCGCTGCGGACAGTGGACTGGGAACCCACGCCTCCTCCTTGGAGGTGAGATAAAGGGATGCGGCCCGGTGGGGCGCGCACGAAAGGGAATAAGGGGGCCGGAAACAGCGGCCTGAATAGACGCACCGCGCATGGCAGTGCCGGGCGTCAGCGTAGAAACGCTTGCTGCAGCAGTCCGGCAGGACAGATGCAGGGAACATGCAAGACCGAGATCGCTATCACCCCCGGTGCTTCCTAAGGAGGGTGTTGGGATGGTGCGCGCCTCGACCGGGCCCCCACGCCGGCAGGCGAACCTCGGCGTGCAGCCCTCCGTCAGGAGCTTCCTGGAGCAGGACATGACCGTCGTTGACCCGGGCGAGGCTGGCGGCGATGGCCAGGCCCAGGCCGGATCCCTCTCCGGCGGCGGCCTTAGCACCGCGCCAGAAGCGGTCACAGGCACGAGCCCGCTCGGCAGGGCTCATTCCGGGACCGGCATCGATACACTGCACGGCCACCATCGCCGCGTCCTCGACCAGGCGCACCCGCACCGCTGTGCCGGCCGGTGCCATGCGCAGAGCGTTGTCGAGAAACACGTCCAGGATTTGGTCCACCGTGCCGGCGACCGCCGATGCGACAAAGTCCCCCTCACCCTCGATGGTCACCGCAATGCCCCTGGGCTCGGCCACCAGCCGCCAGGAAGCCACCCGTTCTTCGGCGACCGCCAGCACGTCCACGCCCTCGGCGGCCTGGGCACCCGACTCCGCCCGGGCCAGGAGCAGCAGCGCGTTGAGGATGCCGGTCATCCGGTCCACCTCGCCGAGCGCCTGCTCCAGACCGCGGCTTCCGTCCCGCTCGATGTGGGGTTCCAGGTTCTCCAAGCGCAGCCGCAGCGCCACCAGCGGGGACCTGTGAAGCTTCCCCTTGATCGTGGACACCCTGGAGACTGGGACCTGAAGTTCCAGAGGAAGTAGCACCAGGTGGGAAGCAAGTACACGAAGCGATACACCGAGGAGTTCAAGCGGGACGCGATCGCGCTCGTCGACTCCTCGGGTAAGACGGTCACCGCCGTCGCCCGGGAACTCGGTATCAGCTCCGAGTCCCTGCGCGGCTGGTACCGCCTGGCCAAGGCCGACCAGGGCGAGGGCGCCCCGGGCGAGCTGACCAGCGCGGAGCGTGAGGAACTGCGCCGGCTGCGCAGAGAGAACCGCGAACAGCAGCAGACGATCGAGATCCTGAAAAAAGCGACGGCCTTCTTCGTGAAGGAGAGCGACCGGTGACCATGTTGTGCCGGTTGATCCATGCGGAGAAGGCGAACTACCCGATCGTGCTGTTGTGCCGGGTGCTGCACGTGGCCCGCTCCTCCTACTACGCCTGGCGCGAGGGCGAGGCTGCCCGCCAGGCCCGCCGGGCGGCCGACGACGAGCTTGCCCACGAGATCACCGTGCTCCACATCGCCTCCCGTCGCACCTACGGCGTCCCGCGCATCCACGCAGAGCTGCGACGCCTGGGGCACCGGGTGAACCGCAAGCGCATCGCCCGCGTCATGCGCGAGCGCGACATCCGCGGCGTCACCCGCCGCAAGCACCGCCCGCTGACCCGGCCGGACGTGAAGGCGAAGCCGGCCCCGGACCTGATCGGCCGCGACTTCCACGCCGAGCGTCCCGGGATCAAGCTGGTCGGCGACATCACCTATCTCCTGACGGCCGAGGGCTGGCTCTACCTCGCCTGCTGGCTGGACCTGGCCACCCGCGAGGTCGTCGGCTATGCCATGGCTGACCACCACCGCGCCGAACTCGTCGTCGACGCCCTCGACATGGCCTACGGCCGAGGCGGTCTGGAGCCCGGCTGCGTGATCCACAGCGATCGCGGCAGCGAGTACACATCGACCCACTTCCGCGCCCGAATAGAGGAGTTGGGGCTTCGGCAGAGCTGCGGACGCACCGGATCATGTTTCGACAATGCCGCCGCGGAGAGCTTCTGGGCCCTGCTCAAGGAGGAGATCGGCACCCGGACCTGGCCCGACCGGGCCACCGCCCGCGCCGAGGTCTTCACCTTCATCGAGACCTTCTACAACCGCCGCCGCCTACGCAAGCACAAGATCTTCGGCTACCTCACCCCGGCCGAGACCAGGCAGCGGCATCAACACACCCTCGCGGCATAACGAACGAGTGTCCAAGATCACGGGGAAACTTCACCTGAGCTGGTGAGAGGCGTCGGAGACGAACGACTTCTGCACCGTGACCTGGTGCTGCACCTGCTCGGCCAGGTGGTTGAACGTCTCGGCGAGTACCCGCAGATCCGGCGGGCCGAGATGGACCGGCACACGAGCGGTGTGGTCCCCGGCGGCGAACCGGCGTGCTGCCACCTCCAGATAGCGCACGGGTCGCAGAATCCAGCGGGCCAGCGGCTCCGCCAGGAAGCCGCTCGCCGCCAGTGCCAGAGCCCCGATCACGGCGACCACGGCCCAGATCGTCCACTGCTTCAGCTCCAGATCGTCCAGGGCTGAGCACACCACCACGACGCCGACCAGCAGGCCCTGGTGGATCACCGGCACCGCCACGATCAGCTCCTCGGCGAGCTTGGAGATCTGCCGGTCGGAGGAGTCGGTGAACTGTCCCTGTAAGGCCGCCCGCACCACCTTCTGCTGCGCAAGTTCGTCGGGCGGCAGAAGGCACAGTGCTCCGTCCACCGACTGACCCTCGGCGTTGTAGACGTGTGCACGACCGCCCGTACGGTCCTGGTAGTCCGCGATCCGCTGCCGGAGCCCAGCCCGTTCGCCCTTTGACAGGGCCTTCACCGCGGTGGGCGACAGCTCCCGTGCTTCTGTCGCCCGCGCGTGAGCGAGTTCCCGCAGCGCCTCGTCGCTGCGCTGCAGGGCCAGCGGCAGCCCCAGAACGGTGACCACCACGACCGGTAAGGCGACCAACGCGGCCACCAGGTGACGCCGCACGCCAGAATTCCCCCTTCATCCTCAAGTCACTTCGACCGGCTGGTCAGTGCCGGTCGGGCAGGACCAGACGGAAGCCCACACCCCGCACCGACTGGATCCACTCGCGTCCGCCGAGCTTGGACCGAAGCGAGCCGATGTGGACGTCGAGCGTGCGGGTGGACCCGTGCCAGTTGGGGTCCCACACCTCGTTGATCAGGTCCTCCCGGCCGTGTACCGCGCCGGCGTCCGCAAGAAGAGCGGCCAGCAGATCGAACTCGCGGCGCGTCAGATGCACCAGCTCGCCGTCCATCTGCACCTGACGCGTGCGCATGTCCACCAACAGCGGCCCGAACGCGCAGAGCTCACCTTCAATCGCTGCGCCGCTGGGCGCGTTCGCAGCGGCGGGCGCGTGCACCCGGCGGGCGACCGCCTCCATCCGCGCCAGCAACTCACGCATGCTGTATGGCTTGACCAGGTAGTCGTCGGCGCCGGCCTGGAGCACCAGGATCCGGTCGAGCTCCTCGGCCCGCGCCGTCACCGCAATGATCGGAACCGCCGACGCCTCCCGAACGCGCCGGCACACCTCCTGCCCGTCCAGGTCGGGCAGCCCTAGGTCCAGCAGAACGAACTCGGTGGACGGTGCGGCCTTCAGGGCCTCGGCCCCGCTGCCGACCCAGTCGACGTCGTGCCCGAACCGCTGCAGTGCCTCAGTCAGCGCCTCGGCGATCCGCGTGTCGTCTTCCACCACGAGCACCTGCATCTCTGCACCCCCCATCGCAGCGGAGCCGTCCCCCTGACGGCCCGCTCCAACATCGGATGCTAACGATGTAATCGGAACAGATGGATGAAACCGGTCGGTAACCATAGAGGTCGTTCGAACGAACTTCCCTCATCGACTCGGCACGCTATCATCGGTCCCGAGCGATGAATAGCGTGTCGCCCCCGGAGCCCTCAGAAGTGGCAACGGCGGCCTACTTCGTAACGGAGAGTGATTTGATGAAACCGACGGAAACGTCCCTGACGGCTGACCCTTGTGCCGCACCTACCGCCGCCGTGGCCCTCTTCCGGTCACTCGGGGACCCGGCTCGCCTGGCGATCCTGCGCCGGCTGGCCGAGGGCGAAGCACGGGTCACCGACCTCGTCACCTGCGTGGGGCTCGCCCAGTCCACCGTCTCGGCCCACCTGTCCTGCCTGCGCGAATGCGGACTGGTCGTCTCCCGCCCCGTCGGGCGCGCATCGCTTCACTCGCTGGCCCACCCCGAACTGCTGGACCTGCTCGCCGCCGCCGAGCAGCTGCTCGCCGCAACTGGCGAGGCCGTCGACCTCTGCCCCACCTACGGCACCCACCCCGCCGCCGAGGAGCCCACCCGATGAGCACCACCCCCACCTCCGCGACCACACCGGACGTGACCGGCCCGGCCGCGCACCGCGCAGTCCGCTACGCCAAGTTCACGATCGGCTACAACGTCGTCGAGGGCATCATCGCCATTTCCGCCGGCGCGGTCGCCGGAGCCGTCTCGCTGATCGGATTCGGCATCGACTCCGGCATCGAGGTCGCCGCCGCGGTGGTGGTGCTGGTACGACTCCTCGCGGAGATCAAGGGCGGCGAGCCGGACGAAGCCAAGGAACGCCGGGCGCTCAAGTTCATCGCCCTCACGTTCTTCGCCCTCGCCGCGTACGTCACCGTCGAAGGCGTCCGCGACCTGATCAGCGGCGAGAAGCCCGACACCTCCATCGTTGGTATCATCCTGACCGGCGTGTCCATCGTGATCATGCCGTGGCTCGCTCGCGCCAAGCGCAAGGCCGGCCTTGAGATGAACTCCCGCCTGGTCGTCGCCGACGCCGCCGAGACCAAGCTGTGCGCCTGGCTGTCGGTGTCCACCTTCGCCGGTCTGCTGGCCTTCGCTCTCTTCGGCTGGACCTGGCTCGACCCGGTCGCCGGCTTCGTCATCGCCGCCTTCGCAATCATGGAGGGCAAGGAAGCCTGGGAAGGCGAACTCGTCTGTGACGACGGTTGTGAGGACGACAAGCCATCGGCCGCGTCGGAGAAGTCGTCGTGCTCGGACGGCTGCAAGTGAGCACCGCCGAGCTTGTCCCGGCCCGGCGCGGCGCCTTGAGGCGCCGCACCGGGCTGCTGGTCCTCGCGGCCGTCCTCGCCGGAACGGACCTGGCCATCAAGACGTGGGCCGAGCAGGCCCTGCCTGGCGCTCCCATCGAGGGAGGTCCGCTCGACCTGCAGCTGGCCTTCAACCCTGGAGTGGCGTTCTCCTTCGCCTCCGACGCCCCCGCGTGGGTGGTTGTGACCCTCACCGGACTCATCACGGCTGCGGTGGCGGTCGCTCTGTGGCGTACCGTGGCGACCAGCCCGCGCCTGTGGGGCATCGCGCTCGCCGCGATCCTGGGTGGCGCGGCGGCCAACCTCGCCGACCGTGCCCGCGACGGCGTCGTCACCGACTACCTGCATACCGGCTGGTGGCCCACCTTCAACCTCGCCGACGCCTTCATCGTGCTCGGCGGCATCACCTGCGTTGCGCTCTCCTTCCTCGGGAGCGGCCATGAGGAAGCCCAGCGATCGGCCGGCCAGCACTGACCGGCCACGTCGATCGGCTGGCTGCCGGGGCAGATCGGCACGCCGGCACGAGAGCAGCCTTGTGGCGACCATCTGGTGTCAGTCCTGCCCTGGCGGGAACCGCGGAAGGGGCGATCATGATCGCGATAGTGGCACTCGGCCTGTTCGCGGTATTTCTGCTGCTCGACGGTGCGGTGCGGATCGCTGTGCAGCGCCACCGCACAGGGGAGAGCGGAGTGCGCCGCCCGTCGGGACTCTTTATCAGCGCGAGGCCGAAGGACAGCACGGCCAGGGCCGCGATCACCGTGCGGATCGTCGGCTGCCCGATCACGTAGCGCACACCGGCGGAGATGTCCCGGATAAGGCCGCGCGACTTCTCGGCCCCGACGGGGGACATGTGTGGCTCGGGCGCGCGGATACGCCAGACCAGCCAGGCGGAGGCGAGGAAGGAGGTGGCGTCGACGAGGAGTGACCGTGCGGCGCCTACGGCGCCCACGAGCGCGGCGCCGACGTTGCTGCCCGCGCTGTCGGCCACCGAGGAAGCCGCGCCCAGGCGGGAGTTGGCGTCGTGCAGCAGGTGCGGGGCGACGATGGCCGGCAGGAGGCTGATGGCCGCGGCGTCGCGGACCACCTTGGCCGCGCCCATCGCGAGTGTCACCCCGTACAGCTGGCCGATGGTGAGGACCCCGGCCAGAGCGGCGGCCGGGATCGTGGTGAGCGCCGCGGCGGCCACCAGGTCCGAGACGAGGAGCTGGAAACGCTTGGCGTGCCGGTCCGACAAGGCCCCGGCCCAGAGAGCGAGCGTGCTGGGAAGCTGGCCGAGGAACGCGAGCGTCGCCACCTGCCCGGCGGTGGCGCGCAGTTCCAGGACCGCGAGCGCGGGCAGAGCGACGGCGCTCACGCCCGACCCGGCCAGGGTCACGGCCTCGCTGCCGAGCAGGTACCGGTAGGCCGGCAGCGCCCAGGCGGTCGTCTTGTGGGTCCCGGCGGCGACCGTCATCGGGGTTCACCCCCGACGGTCAGCTCGGGAGCGATCACGTTGGCGTACCGGTGCCCGGCGGCGAAGAAGCGGAGGATCTCGCGGGTGAAGGGGTGGCAGTCGTCGGGCGGGCTGGCGGGGTCGACCCAGACGAGCTCGCTGTGGGTGTTCGGCTCCCTGTTGTACGGCTCGCCCTCCCACTCCCTGGCCAGGAAGGCGACGCCGGTCACCCGTTCTCCGTCAGCGGCGTGAAGGTGGACCAGCTGGCAGAATTCGAGACGGCCCGGGGTGATGAGGATGCCGGTCTCCTCAGCGAGCTCGCGTGCGGCGCCCTCGTCGAAGAACTCGCCGGCTTCGAGCCTGCCGCCGACGAGGGTGAGCAGCCCGGGGGAGTGCCACGACCGCGGTTGGTGCCGGACGGTGAGAACCCGGCCGTCGGCCGGCTGGCGCAGCAGGACCATGACGTGCGTGATGCTGCGATGGACGTTGCTCACGGCCGGTCCTCCTTCATGAGCCGGTCCAGGGTTCGCCGGCCTCTGGCGGTGACCTCGGGATGGCCGTTGTCCGGGCCCCAGGCCAGGCAGTTGACCGCGTCAAGCGCGGTCAGGCAGCGCAGCGCGTGCCGTTCGGCGCCGGTGAGGTCTCGCCCGTACGCCTGGAGGAACGCCTGCCGGCGGTCGGGGTGGTCGAGCCACTCGGTGACGGCGAGGATGACGAGGTCCTGCACGCGGGCGGCAGGGCGAGTGCGCTCGAAGTCGACGAGCGCGAGCCCCCCCTCGGACCACAGCCAGTTTCTCGGCTGGTTATCGCCGTGGATGTAGCCGAGCGGCACCGGTCCGACGCGGCGGAGCTGAGCCGCGTAGTCGCGGACCAGCTGCTGCTCGTCCGGGGTGAGCCGGTTCCCGGCGCGGCTCAGGTACTTCTTCGCGCCATCGGCCGCGGCCACCAGCGACGCTTCGGCTTCCGTTCGGTCGCGGGGGTCGAGTGCACCGGCGTCGTGGAGCCGGGCGCACAGCAGGCCGGCCTGCGCGTGCACGGCCCGCCACTCGGCGGCGGTCAGTCCCAGTCCAGGTGCCGGGCCACCGGGTGCCACGGTGAGCAGCAACGCCAAGTCGTCCGCGCGGCTGGCGAGGAGACGGGGCGCCCGGCTGTGCCCGAGCGCGGGAACGACTCCTCGATAGGCCCGGGTCTCACGGGCGAAGAACTTCACCGAGGGCGCGACCTTCACGTACCAGCGGGCCCCGCTCTCGCCGGTGAGCTCCCATACCCGGGAGCGGTGCCAGTCGTGCGAGGCGTCGCGCACGGTCACGACCTGCTCGGTGAACTGCTCCGCCCAACGCTGCACGGCGATGGGAAGGGACTTCCTCTGCCTCACGCCGTGCACCTCGCGCTCGGGTGCGACGCGTACGAGGAGCGCACGTCACAGGCGGCGCTGGTGGCGGGGGACGGGGGCACGGATCCTCCTTGATGTGGCCTGTCCGCCTGGCGGGGCGCGACAGAGAGGCGCGGTGAGGTCGTTCAGCGGTCCTGGGAGAGTTCCAGGAGTTCGGCGAAGGTTCCGCCGCCGTGGGTGAGGTCGTCGTACCGGCCCTGTTCGGTGATCCGACCGTGCTCCATCACGATGATGTGGTCGGCGATCTTGGTGTTCTCCAGGCGGTGGGTGACCACGATGGTGATGCGGTCGGCGGCGATGGCCTTGATCTGTTCGAAGATCTGGTGTTCGCCCCGGGGGTCCATCTGGGAGGTGGGCTCGTCGAGGATGAGCAGTTCGGGCCGGCGGTACAAGGCCCTGGAACACGCGATGCGCTGCCACTGACCGCCGGAGAGCTCCGTGCCGCCCCACAGGTCCCGGGCGAGGAGGGTGTCGAGACCGGCGGGGAGGTCTTCGACGGCGTCGCGCAGCCCGACTGCGTCGATGGCCTCCCACACCGGGGCGTCGTCGTGGGTACGCGGCTGGCCGAGGGTCACGTTCTCGCGCAGGCGCAGCGGCCACTGCCCGAAGATCTGCGGCACCAGACCGGTCAGGCGCCAGACCGAGGCCGGGTCGGCGTCGGCGAGGTCGGTGCCGTTCCACGAGACCGTGCCCTTGTCCGCCAGGTAGATGCCGGTCAGCAGCCGGGTCAGGGTGCTCTTCCCGGAACCGTTCGCCCCGACGATCGCGAGGATCTGGCCGCGCCGCAGGGTCAGCGAGACGCCGTCGACGGCGGGCTTGTCCTTGCCCGGGTACTGGTAGACCACCTCTTCCAGACGGATCTCGTCCACCGGCGCGGCCAGACGGCAAGGACCCCGCTGGGGCGCGCGGTCGGCGGCCTCGTCGAGGAAGCTCTGCATGTCGCCGAGGTACAGGCTGGTGTGGAAGACCGCGGCGCCACCGGTGACGACCTGGGTCAAGGCGGCGAGCATGGTCTGCACCGCGATCCCGGCCGTCGCGGCGACCGCGAGGTCGATCCGGCCGGAGATCGCCAGCCACGCCAGTGCACCCCACGTCGCCGCCAGGCAGATGCCGCCGGCGAGCGCGGACAACAGAGCGATCCGCAGGGTTCGTGGCGCGGCGGCCAGGGTGCGCCGATCGCACCGGTCCGACAGGGCCCGGTACCAGTAGACGAGATAGTCGACCATGGAGTTCGCGCGGATCTCGTCGCTGTACTTGGACTCGGTGGCCCACCAGCGCATCATCCCGCGTACGTTGCGATCCGCGATGTTGCCGTAGTGGATCTCGTAGTCCACCCGCGCGCTCAGCACGGCCCCGACACCGGCCGGCAGTACGGCGAGCAGGAGCAGCGGCAGCATCAGCGGGTTCAGCACCGACAGCACGCCTCCGGCGGTGACCATGCGGATCACCGCCGACACGAACTGCTGCGCGTCGGCCACCATCACATGAGTGCGCATCACCCCCATCTCGGCCGCCTCGCGCCGGTCGGAGAAACCGTCCTCCGCGTACGCAGCCGCCTCCACTCGGCACACCGCCTCGACCAGCGCCGAATCCATCTCCGTCGTCAACCGCGGCGTGATCCGCCGCCCCGCGTACGAGGCCACCGCTCTCGCTGTCCGAGCCACGGCGGCGGCGACCGTCACCACGAGCAGCGCCGGCAGGGCACCCCGCAGTCGGTCTCCGGCGGACCCGGCTCCGAGCACGGGTTCCATGGCGCGGGCGGTGGCCGTCAGCAGCACGGCGGCCGAGACGCCAGTGACCAGCTGGCAGCCGAGAAGCAGCTGCACGGCCCCCCGGTCGATCCGCCAGGACAGCCGCGCGATCCGGCCCAGGACGGCGGGGATCTGCGCGCACATCCGCCGGAAGGACACCTCGGCGAGGGGGTTGATGGAGTACTGCCCGGTGTAGGTGATCTCCGCCGGCGGCGGAGGAGGCAGTGTGGTCTTGTGCTGATCGTTCACGGGAGTCGAGGTCAACGGCGGTTCCTCCTGGACGGTCGCGTGGGGCGGTCGGGTGGCTCAACGACCGCGCCGGGATATCGAACTGGTGTCTTTCGGTCTCAGCGGAATCCCCGAGATTCGGCGCGTGTCGGAGCGTGGCGGATGCATCGACCCGGTTCTTCCAACGGCGCTGGCAGGTAAGGAGGTTGGCCGAATCGCCGATGGCGAGACCCTTTAGCGCGAGACCGGGCGCGTTGTGGAACAACGGCCCCCACCGGACTTGTAGAGTGCGAACCTCCCCGCACGAACACCTTGCTGGAGCCGCTTCGTGGCCATCACTGATTCCGACATCTCGGACGCTCTCGGCGTTTACCTGGAGCGCCACCCGGACGAGGCCGAGCAGCTGTCCAAGCCCCTGCAGCTCCTCGCGGAAGGCAGGAACTTCGCCTCTCGGCGCAGCTTCCCCATGCACGTGACCGTCGGAGCTCTGCTCGTCCGCGACGGCGCCGAGATCCTGCTCATCGAGCACCTCGCATACGGCCTCACCCTTCAGCCCGGCGGTCACCTTGAGCCGACCGACACCTCGCTGGTCGAGGCGGCGGTACGCGAGCTGACGGAGGAGACCGGCATGGACCCCCGGCAGGTCTCCGTGGTCTCGCCGACGCCTGTCTACGTCGAGTACGGCAAGGTGCCGGCCCGGCCGCAGAAGGACGAGCCGGAGCACTACCACCTGGACATCGGATACGCCTTCACCACGGTCCGCGGTGATGTCGGACGCATTCAGGAGTCCGAGGTGACCGGCGCCGGCTGGTACCCGCTGGAGGTGGCCGAGCGTCTTGTCGGACACCGCATCAGGCGAGCGGTCACGGCACCGGCCTAGACGGGCTGTACCGGAGCACCGGTGGTCCCGGGCTCTCGTGCCAGAGGCGCACCAGTCAGCACGCCGGCGGCCCTGCTCGCCTCGGTGCCGGACCACGGGTGTCAGCCTCCATGCTTGGGGACGGTCGGGGTGTGGTTCCTGCCAGGGGCGGATTCGCTCACTCGAAGGAGGGCTTGCTGTCCCGGCTTCGCTTGAGCTCGAAGAACCCGTCCGTCGCTGCGACGTGGAGCAGGCCGTCCCAGAGCTGGCCGGCGTCCTCGCCGCGGGGGGCCTGCCGGAGCACCGGGCCGAACAGGGCTGTGCCGGCGATGCGGAGGACGGGGGTCCCGACATCGAGGCCGACCTCGTCGAATGCCTCGTTGTGCGAGTCCTTGATGAGGCGGTCGAACTCCGTGCTCGTTGCGGCGGAGGCCAACGAGGTGGGGAGGTGCGTTTCGGCGAGCGCCTCCGTGATCACGGCGGGGTCCTCGCGGCGCCGCTGGTTGTGCAGGCGGGTGCCGATGGCGGTGTACAGCGGGCCGAGGATGTCCTGGCCGGCGTGCTCGGCGGCAGCCGCGCAGACCCTCACCGAGCCCCATGCCTTCTCCATCAGCGCGCGGTAGTCGTCGCTGAGTCCCTTCCCCTCGCGCTGTTCGAGGTTGAGGTAGGCGAGCGACGTGATCCGCCAGTCCGCGCGTACGGACCGGACCGTCTCGACCTCCAGGAGCCATCGCGAGGTCACCCACGCCCAGGGGCACAACGGGTCGAACCAGAAGGGCACCTGGGTCAGTCCTTGCTCTTTCTTCGTCATCGAGTTGAGCACGTCCTTTCTTTGGATCGGTCGTACGGCGGTTCGTGTGCCGGGGTGTTCAGACGTCGAAGAGACCCGCCTGCACAGGGAGGTTGGCCTTGGCGGTGCGGCCGGCGGTCTTCACCAGGGCTGCGAGGCTGGCGAACCGCGGGTCTTCGTCCGCGGCGCTGATGAGGCGCAGGAAGACCTTCGCGGTGACGTCGACGTCGGCCGGGGCCCGGTGCCGGTCCGTGGGTTGCGGGATGCCGAAGTGGGCCAGCAGCGTGTCGAGTTTGTAGTTCGGCAGGTTTGGGATGAGCTGCTTGGCCAGCGGGATCGTGTCGAGGAAGTCCGTCCTGGCCAGCGTCGGGCTGTGTTCGACCTGGTTGTGGAGGACGTTCGCCTCGGTGGCCGCGTGCTGGGCCACCAGCAGATACGGGGTGCCGGCCGTGAGCCGCTGGTCCAGCGCCCCCAGCGCTTCGGCCGGGGTGGGAGCCTGCTGGAGCTGCTCGGCGGTCAGCCCGGTCTGAGCGGTGTCCGCCGGGGTCACCGGGGCGAACTCGGGCGGCCGGATCAGGGACGTGTAGCGCCCGGTCTCCGTCCACGCGCCGTCCTCGAACCGCAGGGCGAGCGCTGCGACCTCGATGGGCTGGGCCGGGTAGCCGGTGGGGGTCGTCGTCTCGAAGTCGATGACGACGAACGTCGTAGCCCGGAAGGCGGGATCCTGGGTCAAGCCGCCCATGAGTTCTCCTTTCGCGTACGTCCCGCCCTGACCCGATCCGCGGCTGCGGTGAGGAGGCGGCTGGGCTTCCGGCCGCCGTGGCGCGCGGTCATCGGCCGACGAGGTCGGTGACGGCCCGGGTCGCGGTCTCCAGATCCGGTGCGCTCCAGGGCCGCTCTCCCGTCCAGGTCTCGCTCAGGGACTGGTACAGGTCCGTCATCACCGCCACGTACTCGGGCGGCAGCGGCACGGGCTGTGGCCACCGGTCCCTGGGCACACCGGCGGCGATCAACTTGCCGACCGGCACCTCGTTGCCCGAGTTCACGTACCAGTCGCGCAGGATCTGCTTGCCGCAGTGGACACCAGCGAACATCAGGCGGCTCTCGTCCGGCGTGCCGGGGCTGTCGGCGAGCACCAGCTGCTGGTCGCTGGTCAGCAGGTACTCGGCCTTGCCGTCGCAGTGGCTGAGGCCGACCTTGGCGGCGTGGCCGGTCAGCACCGCGTTGACCTTCCAGGTGATCTCCCGCAGGGCCGCGAACTGCTCGTCGTCCAGACCCGCGAGGCGCTGGGCCTCGCCGGGGGCGATGAAGCGGTTCACGTCTTCCTGGGTCGTCGCGTACTCGATGAGCGGTCGCTCCAGCTTCGCGCCGACCGCAGGGACCGCGTCGAGACCGACGTCGGCCGGGGTGAGATCGCCGGCGGCGAGGCGCCGGTGGACGGAGCTGCCCGGCGGGAGCTCGTTGCGGAAGAGCACCTGCAGGGGCAGCAGGTAGCCGCCGCCAGCAGGCGTGAGGGGCTGGCGGACCTGCTCCGGAAGGCGCGCGAGGGTGAACTCGATCCGGTTCGGTGCGATGAACCGGCGGAAGTGCGTCCGCACGCCGGCCTTCTCCAGCAGCGCGAAGTTGAAGGCGGCCATCCGGCAGGTCGCCTCGCCCTTGCCGGGGATCGGATCCGGCATCCGTCCGTAGTGGAAGACGGTGTAGTGGTCGGTGTACTCGAAGACGCCGACGCCTTCACGCGCCGCGGTCGGCTCCTCGATGATGTGCAGGTTCTTAGTCGAGTGCAGGACGGGCATCATGCTCCCGGGGTCGGACGGCGTCGTGCCGTCATCGGATGGGCTCGGTGTACTGGGGCGATGCGAAGGGCTGCGCCGGCTGTTCGCCTACGGGCGTCAGGTGGCCGCCGACCACCGTGATCACCTGCATGCCGGCGGCGCGGGCGGAGGCGATGCCGTCGGGAGCGTCGTCGACCGCGAGGCAGCGGTCCGGCGCGACGCCCAGGCGGCGGGCGGCGGTGAGGAACAGCTCCGGATCCGGCTTGCCGTGAACGACGTCCTCACGCCGGACCACGGCCGCGAACGCCTCGTTCAAGCGCAGGGCGTCGAGCCCCGGGTCGACGAGCAGCCGGCTGGCGCCCGATGCCACGGCGCACGGCACTCCGGCACGCCGGGCCTGCCCCAGCAGCTCCACGACGCACGGGATCGGCGTGATCGTGTGCACCGAGGCCAGCAGATGACCGCGGCTGCGCTGGACGATCTCGTCGTGGGGAAGCGACCGGCCACCGGGCAGCGCCGCCAGGAGGTCGTGGATGGACAGGCCGACGTGCCGGCTGTACCAGCCAGAGTCCAGGGCGACACCGTACGGCTGCAGGGCCGCGCGCAGAGCGGCCTCGTGCCGGCCGACGGTGTCGGCGAGGACGCCGTCGAAGTCGAGGACCAGAGCCTCCACCCTCTCGGGGACCGTCGGGGAACACCGGTTCCCTGCGGACCGGTTGGCCGGACAGAGCGGCAGACGGGCAGCCGTGCTCACGCCGCCTCGGCCTTCGTGGGCTGTCCGCAGCACATGCAGCCCGCGCCCGGCCCCTGCCACGGCTCCACCAGACAGGCGAGATCACCACCGGCGCCCTCGATCCACTCCCGGATCAGGTCGGCAGCCTCGTACTCGTCGACGTGGCGCCGGTCCACGACCCGGTAGCGGACCGGATCGGTGGCGGCGAGACGCTCGAAGAGCACGCACGCCTTGCGCATGAACTCCGCCTGCTCGTCGGTGAAGACGCACCGGTCACGCCACTGCGCACGCTCCAGGGCCTTCGAGGCGTCGTCGGTGACGAGGATCGTGAGGTCGGGCAGCGGCCGGTAGGAGGAGGCGAGACCCAGCAGGTCGACCGCCGCCCTCAGGGCCGCGTCCAGGTCATCGGGGTGCAGCAGGAGCGCCTGGCACACGGCGGTGGTGTCCACGCTGCGGCCCTCGACCACGGTCTGCCCGCGGGCCAGGTCGGGCAGGACGGTGTCGAGGTCGTGCCGTTTGATGGCGATGAGGAGCAGAGCCTCGGCCATCGGGGTGCCGCCGCGCAGGAATGGGTCCCCGGCGCTGGCCTCGCGCAGGGACTGGAGGAGCGCTTCACCCAGGCCCGGGCGTCCGTTCGCCCGCTGGGAGAACTCGTCCAGCATCAGCGGTTTCGTCTCGATGGCTTCGACGGCGCGGTTGGTGAGGTAGGTCTTGCCGACGCCGTTGAGACCCTCGGCGGAGATCAGCGGGCCACGGCTGCACAGCGAGCGTGTGGTGGTCATGCGGTTTCCGTTCGCAGACGAGGACGGCGGGCCGCCGGCGGGAACGCCGCCGGTGGATCGGTTCGGGTCGCCGGTCATGGGCGCCATGCGGCGGCCTCCCGGGCGAGCACAGTGGCGTAGTGGTCGAGGACCGCTTCGTCGTCGCGCTCGGTGAGAACAAGGGCGAGGGTGCGGTCGAGGATCTGAGCGGCCCCGCGGCACGGAGTCCGGTCGCTGGCGGCGAACATGGGCCGGGTGTCGCACGGCACGAGCCGGAAGGCGCCGGTGGAGCTCGGCACTCTCTGCCGGGCGAGGTGCTCGGCGAAGGCCCGTGGCTCCGGCAGACTGATGCGCAGGAGCGGGGCGTAGTGGTTCCACGCCTCGTCCTTCGCTGGCGTCAGCGGCGTGAGACCCCGGACACCGGCCAGCGCCTGGAGCAGGTACCCGGTTTGGGCGCGGCGGCGCTCCAGCAGGACCGGGAACCTGCGCAGGTTGGCCTGCGCGAGCGCCGCGAGCGGCTCGGCCAGGCGTCCGTTGACCGCGAGCCGTTCTTGAGAGCGGCCACCGGGAGGGGGCGTCAGCCAGTGGCCGCGGAAGGCCCGGACGTGGGCGGCGAGAGCCGAGCCGTCGGTCAGGACGTATCCGCCCTCCCCGCTCCAGAGGATCTTGCCGTCCTTCATGCTGAAACACCCGGCATCGCCGACCGCGCCTGCCGGAACGCCGCCGCGCGACGACCCGGCGGCCTGGGCGGCGTCCTCGACCACGGCCAGCCCGTGCTGCGCGGCGAACGAGCGGAGGCCGACTGGGTCGCCCATCCTGCCCCACAGGTGGACCGGGACGATCGCTTTCGTCCGGGCCGTCACCTTCGCGGCGGCGTCGTCGTAGTCCAGGTCGAGGGTGTCGGGGCCGCTGTCGACGAAGACCGGGGTGGCGCCGAGCTGGGCGAGCGGCGCGGCGGTCATGACGACGGTGAGGGCCGGTACCAGGACTTCGTCGCCGGGCCCGACCCCGACGGCGGACAACGCGGCGTGCAGCGCCGTCGTGCCGGAGGACACCGCGACCGCGTGCCGACTGGTGAACCTCTCGGTGAGGTCCTGCTCGAACCGGTCAGCGAACGACGCTCCGGTGGGATCGGGCATGCCGGCAAGCGCGGCCAGCATGCCCTCGCCCAGACCTTCCGCCGCAGGGACCGGTGGCAGGCCGGTCACGTTGCCTCCCGGGCGAGGAGGCGCGGCATGCCGAGCACGAGCGGGCCCATGTTCACGCAGTCCCTGGAGAAGTGCGAGCAGTCCGTACATGCCGGGCGGTCGGTGAACAGGGTCCTCGCGTCGGCGCCGGCGATGCTGCGCTGTTCGGAGGCGGCGGTGGCGGCGATCCGGCGGTCGGAGGGGCAGTCCCACAGCGATCCGTCGGGCTGGACGAAGAACAACTGCGCCCCGCCGAAGCAGTCCTCGACCCGACCGCTGTCCTGGGTGGCGATCGAGGCGAGGAACTGCCGCGTGTAGGAGGGGCCGGGGACGGTGAGCCCGCGCGGGTCCTCCTGGAGGCGACGCAGCTGGTCCTCGACGGCGGGGACATCCTCGGCGGTGTGACAGCGCTCGGCGAAGAGCTTGTGGTCGGCCGGGAGGGAGATGGGCTGCGGCACGTAGTAGTCGACACCGATGTCCGCCGCGAGCCGGGCGACGTCGGTGATCTCCTGAGGGCGGTCGCGCATGACCACGGTGTAGATGCCGACCCGGGGCCCCGCACCGGAGCCCCGCTCGTCGAGCAGGGTGCGAATGCCGGCCAGGACCTCGCGGTGTCCGACCCGCCCGGACCGCGAGGGCCGCAGCCGGTCGTTCGTGGCCGCATCCGCGCTGTCCAGGGAGACCGAGACCCCGTCGACGCCGAGGTCGACGAGCCGTCGGGCGATGCCGGGCCGGTTCAGCGGGACGCCGTTGGTCGCCACGACGACCTCACAGCCGGCGTCCTTGATCGTCTTGATCAGGCTGAGGGTGGGCAGCCAGTCCAGCGGCTCGCCGCCGGCGAGGACGACCCGCTCGACCGGCGAGTCGGCCAGCGTCCGCGCGAACGCCTCCAGCACGGTGCGGTCGAGGTCGCGGACGGGGATGTGGGACAGCACGCCGAGTCCCTCGGGAAGGGCCTTCTTGTGCTCGTCCAGCTCCCCGAAGTAGCAGTGCGGGCAGGCGAACGAGCAGGGGGAGCGCAGCGCCCACAGCAGGGTGATGTCACGAAGCACGGTGCACCTCCCGGCGCTCCACGATCGCGCGGAGGGCGTCCTCGACGGCCTTGCCGGTTTCCTCCGGGGGGTAGCCGGTCACGTCGATCACCGTGTACCGCTCCGGCTCGGCGGCGGCCAGCTCCCGGTAGAGGTGCTCGGTCTGCTCGATGATCTCCCGGGCGTCGGACGGGACGGTGCGGCCGATCCGGGCGGCGAACCGGGCCAGGCACGTCTCCCGGTCGCCGGTCAGCAGGAGCGTGGCGTCCGGCATCGGGCGCCAGCGGCGGGCAGTGGCCAGGATCTGGTCGGCCACCGCCCGAGCGGGCGTGCTCGGGTGCTCGGTGTGCAGGATCGCTCCCTGGCACACGGCCACGCTGTCCACGCCCCGGTCCTCGACGATCACGTCGACGCCGGCCAGCAGCTCGGGCGTGAGGCGCTCGACCTCCCGGAACTTCAGCGCCAGCAGCGCCAGCGTCTCCACGATCGGGTGCCCGGTCCGCAGGCAGACGTCCTCCTCCGCAGAGAGGGCCGTGATCACCCGGCCGGGCAGCGTGTCGGCGGCCTGGTCGGTCAGCTCGTCCAGCAGCAGGCACCGCGCACCCAGGGCGGCGGCCGTGGCACGGGCGGCGGTGGTCTTCCCGACCCCGTTGATGCCCTCCACGCTCACCCACAGCGGCCGGCCCCGCTCCTCCCCGGCCGCCTGTCGGGGCCCGGGAACCGTCAGGGCGGTCATGCCGGCCTCCGGCACACGAAGAGCAGCTCGGTCGCCCGGTCGGGCACCATCACGGACGACACCGTGTCCAGCAGCGCCTTCGGCACCCGGGCGGCCAGGTCGCGGTACCAGTCGACCGCGCCGGTCCCGTACCGCTCGGCGAGCTCGGTGGCCACCTCGTCCGGCTCAGGCGGCAGCAGCCCCATCACGTCCTCCACGACCAGACCGGCGTCCTCGACCGCGCTCACGACCTCCTCGCACGACCACTCGTAGACGTGGACGCGGTACTGCAGCGGACGCGGCGGCGGGCCGAACGCCTGCGGGGTCGACAGGTACAGCACCCCGCCCGGGGCGAGCGCGGCGCCGGTGGCGGCCAGGCTCTTCACCCCGAGCTCGTACGGCAGGTGCTCCAGCGCGGAGGTGTAGATCGCGACGTCGAACGGCGGCAGCTGCGGCCACGGCTCGGACACGTCGCACTCGACGAACTCGAGCGGGAACAGGACGCCGTACTCCCTCCGCAGCTCGACCAGCCGCGAGCGCGCCTCGGCGAGGTTGGCCGAGCTGATGTCGAGGCCGACGTAACGGCCGATCCTCGGCGCGTACCGGTGCAGCAGCGGGAGGGCCAGCCCGCGCCCGCAGCACACGTCGAGCACGTTCGCGCCCTCCGCGCATCCCTCGGCGGCGATGAGGTGCTGCATCAGGTTCATCAGACCGGACGGCTTGGCCTCACCGCGGGCGAGCGCGGCGTAGAAGTCGTCCATCTGGTTGGCGCTGTACGGGCCGATCATCGGGGTGCCCCGCCTCGTACGGTACTGCTCGTCCAGTTCAGCGCTGGTCATGCTGTTCCTCCCAGGGGAAGACGACCCAGGTGGTCGTCAGTTGGGCGATGTGGTCGATCCGGTCGTGGGGCTCGGCGCCCTCGGGCCAGTTGGCCCGGTTCACGGCGAGCACCGCGGTACGCACCCGGGCGGGCCCGAGGTCGCGAACCATCTGGGCCGTGTGGGTCAGGGTGGTGCCGCTGCCGGCGATGTCGTCGACGAGCAGCACGTCCAGGCCCGCGAGGTCGCCGAGCGACGCCGGGTTCCGGACGGTCGGCAGGGGGGTCTTGGCGGCGTTGACGGCGTCGCTGGTGGTGCGGGTGACCTCGATCGTCCGGACGTCGTGGACGCCGAGCCGGTGGGCGATCCACACGGCGGGGATCAGACCGCCGCGCACGATCCCCACCACGGCCTGTGGCACACCGGCGGCCAGGGTCTGCTGGGCGAGCGCCGCCGTCGCGAGCCTTATGTCGTCCCAGGTCAGGTACAGCGGGCCCGCCTGGTCGGCGCCCCCGGGCGCCGGCGCGGGGAATGCACTCATGGCTTACGCCTCCTTCTAGGTCCGCTCGCAGGCGTCACGCCGCGTGCAACTGGTTGGTCGCGAGGAGAAGGAACTGCTGGCTGAGGACCGGGTCCGTGGCGAAGCGCCCGCCGGAGTGCAGGGTCGTGGTGCGGGCGTCCTCCATCCGCACCCCGCGCATGCTCATGCACAGGTGCACCCCGCGTACGGCGACCGCGACGTCCTCGCTGCCGATCACCCCGGCGAGATGCTCGGCGACCTCGCGGGTGTAGCGCTCCTGCACCTGCAGCCTGCCGGCGAAGTGCTGGGCGACGCGGCCGAACTTGGACAGCCCCACCACCTCGCCCTCCGCCAGGTAGCCGACTGCGACCTGCAGGTTCATGGGGATCATGTGGTGCTCGCAGAGCGACCAGACGCTCATGCCGCCCACCACGACCAGCTGGCCGGCCAACTGCGACTCGGTGAAGCGGGTGGCCGCCGGCGCGCTGCCCGGGGAGAGGAAGTCGTTCCACCAGGCCGCGACCCGCTTCGGCGTCTCGGCCAGACCGTCTCGCTCCGGGTCCTCGCCCAGCTCGACCAGCAGCTGGCTGATGAGGTCGGCGACCCGGTCGGTGTCGATGCCGGGCCGCTGCCGGCGGGGGACGGCCGACGTCGGCCGGGCGACGGTGGTACTCGTCATGTGGGATCTCGCTTTCGCAGGAGAAGAGAGGACCGGGCGGGCTGGTTGCCCGGTCAGCGGCCCTTGGGATCGGCGAAGGCCAGGACGTGGAGCCTGCTGGTGAGGTGCCAGTGCCTGGAGGCGACCGCGTCCGCGAGGACCCGGGACGTTGACGTGATCGCCTCCGCGGTGGTGCCCTCCGGCATCACCCACACCGGCGCGAGCCCGTGCCGGTCCACCAGCTCGGCGATCCGGTCGACGTCGGCGACGGAGGAGGCGACGAACTTGAACGCGGCCCGCCCGGAAGAGGCGAACGCCCGGAGCGCGGACGGCACGATGCTCTTGGCCTCGTCCATCCCGAAGCTCGCCAGCTTCGGCGACACGTTGAACCGGACACCGTCGACCAGCAGCGTGGGGTCAGGGAGGACCGTGCCGTTGGTCTCAAACTCGACCCGCCGGCCTTCATCCAGCAGCCGTCGCACCAGGGGGACCAGGTTCCGCTGCTGGAGCAGCGGCTCCCCGCCCGTGATGACCACGAGCTCGACCGGCGACTGCAGCGCCCACGCCACGAGATCCTGCACGGACTCGCGCGTCGAGACCTCCTGAGGCTTGAACTGGCTCCAGTCCCACGTTTCCTTCGTGTCGCAGGACTCGCAGGTCAGGTTGCAGCGGGACAGCCGGATGAAGATCGCCGGATGGCCGCAGCTCGGACCCTCGCCCTGGAACGTGGGCACCTCGACACCGAAGCGCTCGGCGACGATCAACTGCCTCAGAGGCCCGCCCACGGTCGCCGCGGCGCCGGTCACGGGGCGGCCACGTCGAACCGGGCCCAGCTCCGCTGGGTCTCGCGGACGCGGACGGCGGCCAGCTGCCCGGCGATCCCCGGCGGCATGTTCGCGAGGAACCAGCCAGCCAGGTACTGCGCCAGCAGCTCGGACGTCGGCTCGAAGTCGAAGACCTCGTGCAGGTTGCGGTGGTCGAGTTCGCTGTCGAGGTACCGCTTGAACGGGCCGAGGTCACCGAAGTCCGTCACGAAGCCCGGCCCCTGGAGAGAGGACGCGGAGAGCACGACTTCGACCTGGTAGGTGTGGCCGTGCTGCCGGGAGCACTTGTGCTCAGCCGGGAGGCTGGCGAGGCGGTGACCGGCCTCGAAGTCGAACGTCTTGCCGATGGTGAACCTGCCGGAAGGCAGGGGAACGGGGGCAGTCTCCACGGGAGTCCCTTTCTCGTGACGGAGGGAGCGAGGGCTCGTGCAGCCCTCAATGACGCCTCGCTCGGGAGACGCCGGTTCCGGTACGGATTCCTGGGGCGCCGGCGGTCCCCGCGCGGCTGGCGGGCGCCTCCCGACGAGTGCGGCCCACACGATCCGCCTGCGGCCATGGGCTGGTCTGGCGAAGTGGTGTCGCTCAGGGCCGTTGGAGCGCTGGCTCCTACGATGCGCCTCCTGCTGAGGGGCAGTCATTGACCGTGTGCTGTAGGAACATTGACTGCTGTGGTCAATGCCCGCCCGCATCCCGAAAGTCGAGGGCGTGGCAGGGCGACGAGGGGGCGGACGGTGGGGAAGGTATCGCGAGCGCGGCGTGCGGAGATCCAGCGGGAGGCGACCCGGCTGCGGGCTCAGTGTCAGCGAGACGGTGACAGCCAGGAGCGAACCGTCACCGTGCTCCGGGCCGCGATTCCCGAACTTACGGCGCTGGAGGCGTGGCGCCTGGCTCTGGGATGGTCCCGGGCACAGGCGATCCGCGAGGTAGCTCAGGTCTACCTGGCGGACGACCTGCTGCCGCCGGCCTTGTCGCAGGCTCTGCTGTGCCGGTACGAGCATGGGCAGGCGCAGCCCGGCGACGAGTACAGGATCATGATCTCCCGGGCGTATGGGGCACGCCCGGACCAGCTTGGGCTCGCCACGAACCACCTGTGGTGCAGTACGTGCGCGGCCCCGCTGCCGCTCGACTACGGTCGGCGGCAGCGCGAGGAACAGGGCATCGAACGAAAGGCATCCATGACGACCGAGAGCGGGCTGCCCGCCATCCGTGAATCCGTGCAGTGGGCCGTTCTGGACGCGCCCGAGGGCTCGCCGTCGCTCGTCACCCTGGCCGAGGCCGCAGTGGAGCACTACGCCCTCAACTACAGCAAGCACCCGCCGTCCGTCCTGCATGACGAGGTCCGGGCTACCCGCAACCTGCTTTCCACCGTGGTCGCCGCAGCCGACCGGGACACCGCCCGCGGCCTGCACTGTCAGGTCGGCTGGCTCTCCGCGCTCCTCGGAAACCTCGCCTACCACCTCGACGACCGCGCCGGCGCCCGAGCCCACCTGACCCTGGCGGGCGCCATCGGCAAGTCCACCGGTGAGACGGCTCTCACCGCCTGGTCCAGCGGAGCCCTGGCCATGGTCGCCACCTCCCGACGCGACTGGGACCACGCCCGCGGACACGCCGAGCACGGCCTCCAGCACGCCCCCGCCGGCCTGCGCCGCGCTCAGCTCCTGGGCTGGGCCCTGCTGCCGACGCTTGCCGCACTGGGGGACGTCTCCCGCGCGGACGACGTTGTCAGCGAGAGCGACGAGATCATGCGGACGGCCGTCGAAATCCCGGGCCGCTTCGGATACGACCGTGCCGAGCACCGCCTCCATGTCGCGGAGGCCCACCTCACCCTGGAGCGCTACGACCGGGCCGCCGACGTGGCCCGCACTTCCATTGCGGCAGCCCCCGAGCACACCCCGGGATGGGTGGCGGCCACCCTCGTTCTCGCCCTCGCCGAAGCACGCGACGCTCCCGAGGCAGCAGTCGGCCGCGTGCTGAACGTCCTGGACCTCATTCCGCCTGAGAGACTGCGAGCTACTGCCCGCAGCCGTCTTGCACGCCTTACTCGGCTCCTCGACCCGGCAACGATCGGCGCGGGCGCCGAACTGGCCGAGCGTCTGCGTGCGCTGCCCGCTCCGGTTCGGACAGACGGCACTGCCGCGTAGATGTCCGACGTGCGCAGCCCCCTGCCGCCGGAGGGAACGGACCCGGGGCAGCATCGACCTGGTCGGCTGGGTCAGTGGGACGATGATGTGCGCATGGATGTCCTGGGGGCGGTGGCGGTCGGCCAGGAGAGGCTCGTCAGCGATCATTGCGCACCTCCGGACCGGGCGTTCCGGCAGACGCTGCCGGGCGCAGGGCGGCCATGGCCAGGCCCATCTCTGCCTGGTAGCCGGCCGTACGCGACAGCGGCATGGGCTGGGGCCGGAGGGCCTTTTCCGCCCGGTGGCACCAGGCGATGAGGACGGCCTCGGTCTTCGCTCGCAGGGCCTGAAGCTGCTCGTGGTCCGGGGCGGCGGCGAGGAGCTGGTCGGCGTGGCGCAGGAGCATGCCCGCGGCGCGCGCTGGGACGAGGAGGGCGAGGTCCTGGTCTCGGCCGGCCTCGGGGTTCTGCTGGATCTGCCGGATCATCAGAGGGGTGATTGAGCGGATCTCCTTCGCGGAGGCCAGGAACACGGTCTCCTCATCCGAAGCCGCCATATGTTCGGCTATGAGGTCGCCGAGTACGCAGCGGGTGTCTTCGAGGACGCCGATGGCCTCCTGGGGGGAAAGCCTGATGGGGGCGGACGCCCACATCGGGACCTCCGGGAAGAGACCGAGGCCGCCGTGCCGCGCTGTGTAGTGGGCGCTGCTGGATCCGGCCGGCTCCCACTCGCCGTCGTCGTCCCCGCCGCGAGGACTGTCGGTCCTGGTGACGGCGGGAGGCGCCAGGAGGTAGGCGCCTGCTCCGAAGGAGGGCAGACCGATGCAGTCCGACGGAGTCTGCTCGACGCGCAGGCCGTACCGGGCCGCCAGGTCCGCCATGACCTGGGGGAAGGCGGGCTCGGCGCGGGAGGCCATCGCCCACACCCCGCCGGAGTCGCTTCCGTGGAGCGAGACGGTCAGCGCCGGCCGCACGTCGTCGATCACCCTCATGAGGGCACGGGTCTCCGGCAGGGTTGTGTCGAAGGCGGGGGTGGGGAAGGTCCACTCGGGCTGGCAGTGGGCCTGAGGGCGGTACAGGCCGCGGTGGTAGTCCTCCAGCGTCGGCGGCCACGTCGAGGCCCACCAGTCCTCGTTGGCGGCGACGCCGTCGGGGTCGGCGCATCCCACGAGGTGCCAGGAGACTTCTTCCCGCGTCTGGGGGTGCTCGGCGAGGTACCGGGCGAGCGCAGGGATCACCGCGAGCCCGATCGGTTCGTTCGGGTGCGGGGCGCCGATGACGAGGACGTGCTTGTGACCCCCGTGGACGGTCAGCATCGTCATGTGCCTGCCCTCGCGGGAACGGCCGATCTTGCGCAGGGAGCAGAGCGCCGGGTGCTCGGCGGCGGTCTTCCCCAGTTCCTGGTCCAGCTCGACCAGGGTGGGCGGTCTGTCGCCGATGTACGAGGTGACCGGGTGACGGGTCACGACCAGACCTCCCCGGTGCGGCCGTCGCCGTGGAACAGCGGCGGGGCGCTCGGGTGGGCCGGGACCGTCGTGCGGGGCTCGTAGCGGTAGGTGCGGACGCTGCCCGTCGTGGCGTTGGCCGCGTCGTGCTGCGGCTGCTCTTCGACAGGCGACTGGTCGGGCACCGTCGCGGCCCCCAGCACCGGGGCGTGACCGGCCTCCTGGGCGATCACGCCGGCCGTCAGGGTGAGACCGGCCAGGTTCGCCCCGATCAGGGCGAGGCCGGCCGGAACACCGTGCGGCGTGCGGACGATCCTTCCGTGCCTCGCGGTACGGGCGGATAAGAGGGCTTTCTGGAACGATGTCACGGCTGGCGTACCTTTCCGGGGGCGGAGGCGGCCTGGGCGGGCACGGCGTCCAGGAGGGCGGCACGCTCGCCGCCGACGGGCGCGGAGCCGATCTCCAGGGCCGCGCAGACCAGGGCGATGTGGCTGAACGCCTGCGGGTAGTTGCCCAGTTGGCGGCGGGCGTTCAGGTCGTACTCCTCGGCGAGGAGGCCGACATCGTTGCGCAGCGACAGCAGGTGGCCGAGGACCGCGGCGGCGTCGTCGGCGCGGCCGATCCGGACGAGGCCCTGGGCCAGCCAGCCGGTGCAGATCAGGAAGTGCGCCTCGTCGCCGGGCAGGCCGTCGATGCCCGGGTGCTCGCCCTCGGTCCGGTAGCGCAGCAGGAGCCCGTTGCCCGTGCCCAGTTCGCGCTGGACCGCTTCGATCGTGCCGATGACCCGTTTGTCGTCGGCCGGCAGGAACCCGGCGAGCATGGCGTGCAGGAGGGAGGCGTCGAGCGTGGTCCCTTCGGAGTGCTGCACGAAGGTGTTGCGCTCGGGATCGTAGCCCTCCTCGAAGACTTCGCGGCGGACCGTCTCGGCCAAGGCCCGCCACTGGCCCACCGGGCCGGTCGTCCAGCCGTGTTCGATGACCCGGACCGCCCGGTCGAAGGTCACCCAGACCATGATCTTGGAGTGGGTGAAGTGGCGGCGGGGCCCGCGGATCTCCCAGATGCCCATGTCGGGCTCGTGCCAGAGCGCTTCCAACTCCGTGGCGAGGTCGACGAGGACGGCCGCGATACCGGGTGCGGCGTCCGGGACGGCGAGCGCGATCTCGTACAAGGTGTCGGCCAGCTCCCCGTACACGTCGAGCTGGAGTTGGCCGGCCGCGCCGTTGCCGGTCCTCACCGGCGCGGAGTTCTCGTACCCGGGCAGGTGGGGCAGTGCCTGCTCGGGCAGCTCGGGCTCGCCGCCGATCCCGTACATGATCTGCCTGCGCCCGGGGGTGCCGGCGCAGGAGCGGACCATCCAGTCGGTCCAGGCCAGAGCCTCGTCCAGGTATCCGCAGCGGGCGAGGGCCGCGGCGGCGAAGGCATTGTCACGAAGCCACGAGAAGCGGTAGTCCCAGTTGCGGACGCCGCCGATCTCCTCGGGCAGGGACGTGGTCGGCGCGGCCACCATCGCCCCGGTGGGGGCGTAGATGAGGGTGGCCAGGGTCAGCAGGGAGCGGACGACCGCTTCGCGATGCGGGCCGGTGTAGGTGCAGCGGGCCGCCAACGCCGCCCAGTGGTCGAGGGTGTGCTTGAGCAGGGCGTCGGGGGCCGGCTGCGGCGGCGGGCTGTCGGTGCCCTCCCGCCACGCGAGGGTGAACGCGACCGTCTCCCCCTCCGTGATGGTGAAGCGGGTGTGGATGTCGCCGGCGTCCGCCTGGACGCGGGCGGTGCTGTTGAACCACAGCCGCCCACCGCCGTCTTCGCCGAGACCGATGGCCACGCGCCGCTCGTCGAGGCGTCCGAGGCAGGGGCGGCGGCGTCCGTATCCGGGCCGGGGCCGCAGCAGCATCTGCATCGGCACGGCGCCCTGGACGCCGTTGACGATACGGACCACTTGCGGCGCCTCGGCGCCCGGAACCATGAAGTCGGCGACCTTCACCGTCCCGGTCTCGCAGGCCCATTCGGTCTCCACGACCAGCGAGTCGCCCGCGTACCGGCGCACCGGGACGGGCGCGGCGGCGCCGGGAAGGACGGTGGGGGCGAGCTGCCAGAAACCGTGTTCGGAGGTGCCCAGCAGGCGGGCGAAGGGTGCGTCGGAGTCGAACCGGGGCAGGCACAGCCAGTCGATGCTGCCGTCCCGCCGGACCAGGGCCGCGCCCCGCTGGTCGCCGAGCAGGGCGTAGTCCTCGATCGGCCCCGGGCCGTTCTGGCTCGGCGCCGGCGGGGCGACGTAGAGGCGGGGGCCGCCGGGCTCGTCCCGGTGGACGAGGAGGCCGTCGGCGAGCAGGGGCCGGCACACCCGTGCCATCCGGCGGGTCCCCAGTCCGTGCCGGCGTACCAGCAGCCCGGTCGGCAGCGGCGTGCCGCTTCGGTAGTGTCCGGAGAGGATCTGGTCACCGATCTCCCGCACGAGGTCCTTGTCCTTGGGGTGCGCCTCGTCCGGGCGCAGGCGCCGGGCCTGGCCCCGGCGCGGCAGGGCGATGTCGCCGTCCGCGTCCAGCTCCCCCAGCGCCTGGCGGGTGAGCTTCACCGTCCGGGCTATCTCACGGGCCAGGCTCTCCACCGGGGGAAGAGCCGTTTCGTAGGGGAGCCGGCCGATGAGGTCACGCAGCGCGGCACGCGCCGCGGCGAGGTCCCTCTGCCGGGCGAGGGCGCGGGAGTCGGCGAGCGCGCTCACGCGGCCACCGCCGTCGTGGGGCGGTGCGGGGCGATGATCTGCCCGTCGGGCAGCAGTTCCCCGGTGTCCTCGAAGAGCAGGACACCGTTGCACAAAAGGCTCCACCCCTGCTCGGGGCGGGAGGCCATCGGGCGGGCCGCCTCACGGTCGGCGGAGTCGGCGGTAGGGCAGGCGGGCTGGTGCTGGCACATGTGAAGTCCTGGTTCGACAGGAGGGACAGAAAGGGGGAAGGAGCCGGTTTCCTCAGGCGGGCCGGCGGAAAGAGGTGGTCGTCCCGGCCGGACGAGGACGCGCTGTTCCCGGCCCGGCAGGAGCGCCCTGGCCGGTGAGACCCGTAACGCGTTCACGCCGCACCCGCCCCGGCCCCGCCCACGGTGACGGCCTGCCGGCCGTACCCGCCCGTGCGGTGTCCGGAGCCCAGGGTTCTGCTGGTGACGACTGCCCGGCCGCCGGCGCTGACTTCCACCAGGCCGCGTGCCGCCAGGTCCGCAAGCGCCAGGTCGACGTGCTCACCAGGGACGTGAAGCCCCTTCGCCAGCGAGGCCCGGCCGACCCGGACGCCCGGGGGCAGGTCGCCGCTGCGGATCCGCCGCTCGATCTCGGCGGCCACCGAGCCGACCGGCGGACAGGGAGGAAGGGCCTGCCGGAGCGCCCGCAACATGTCCCGAGCCCTGCCGGCCAGGACGCATACGTCCGTGTAGCTCCTGGTGCCGGAGCGCTCGGGCGGCGTCAGCGCCGAGATCCAGGCGTCCCAGCGCGCCCGGTCCGCAGGGGAGTCGGTGTGGGAACGCCGGGACCGTGCCAGCCCCAGCCACGGGCCGGTCGCCGCCCAGACGTGGTGGTGCGCCTCCTCGACGGCCGCCGCCGTCCAGACGCGGCGGGTGGTCACCCGCCGCAGCGCGGTGAGGTCCTGTTTCAGCATGGTCGCCGTCCGTACGACGGCCGGGTCCGCCGGTCGGCGGAGAGGGAGAAGAGACACGGTCACTCCGAGGTCGAGAGCGGGGCGGCGGCGCGGTGGACGAGGAAGTCGGCGCTGTCGTCGGCCAGGCTCCAAGGGCGTGAGCGGGAACGGAGGACGAGGCCGACGACGGACAGGGCCTGGTGGAGGCGGTCGAGGCACTCGTGCCAGTGGTCCTCCGCACCGGCGGGCGGCAGGCCGGTATCCGGGGCGCGGGCGAAGGCGGCGGCCGGCCACCAGGTCAGCCAGGCGCAGCGGTCGGCCTCGGGAGGCCACACCGTCTGGGTGATGTCGCGGACGCCGACCCGGCCGAAGGAGGACCGGTCCTGCAGGAAGAAGCCGAGTCCGGCCTCGCGCAGGGCGTCGCGGATGACTTCCTGCGGCGAGCGTTCGGGATACCAGCCGTTTCGCCGGTAGTGCGGGGGGACGGGCTCCGACAGCGCCCAGGCGGTGGCCGCCGGCAGCTGCCTCGGCGGCACGTCCGCGGGCATCCGGTAGACGAGCAGCTCGGCGGTGAAGTGGTAGCGCGGCGAGCACCTGAACCGGCTCGGCTCCACGACGTAGCCGAGGGACTCCAGGGCCTGGGCCGTCGCGGCGATCCGCGTCCGCCAGTGGTCTTCTGCCCCGTCCGGTACCCGGCCCGTCCTGTCCTCGCGGCGCAGCGCGGCGTCCGGCGTCCAGGCCACCGTCACGCACAACTCCGCGCCCTCGGGCCAGGCGGCTTCGGTGAGCACGTAGGCGCGGCACACCCCCAGGCCCTGGGGCACTACGGGCCGGCAGAAGCGCTGACCGTCGGCGTCGGCCCTGATGAGCCAGCTCTCGCCGAGCCCCAGCTCACGCAGGTGGAAGTCCACCAGAGCGCGCCCGCTCTGCGGATCGGACCGGTCGTAGACGGGCTCGGTCACGGGCCCTTCGCGGGTCCACTCGCTCACCGGGACTCCTTCGACACGGCAGAGGGCTGGGGCCAGGGGTTGTGCTCGATCACCGCCGTGGAGGCGATGAGCAGCAGCACCAGGACGAGGAACCCGGCGCAGGACGGAAACCCGCTCCGCCCGTTTGGGAAGGCCGGCGCCGGCTTCTTCTGCCTGTGCCGGACGCTCACACCCGCCAGGCCGAGCGTCAGCAGGGCCGCGATCATGGTGAGGGCGTCGGTCATGGCTCAGCCCCCGCTCGTGCGGCGGAGCCGACGAGAATGTGCAGCGCGCGCTCGACGACGTCGGGGTACTCCGCCCGCGTCCATCCGCCCCGGCGCATCGCCACCTGCAGGTCGGCCAGGAGAAGAGCCTCCCGGGCCTGCCGCGAGGGATCGAGGACGTACGTCCCGGGCGTCTCGGCCGCCTGGTGGCGGCGCAGCAGGCCCTCCAGCGCGAGCTGGAGAAAGGCGAGCTGGATCGTCGTTCGTGACGTGTCGAACTCGATGGCGAGGGACTGCTGGGGCGGCATTCGCTGGCCGGGCTGGTAGGTGTGGTCGGTGAGCCGCTTCCGGATCGCCTGCACGACCAGGTCGGTGGCGGTGCTGGTGCGGTGCGGGGGCCGGCCTGCGGGCCCGAGGGCTCGCACACCGGGAAGCCCGTCGAGGGTGACCAGGCCCTCGTCGCGCAGAACACGGGTCACGGCCGTGGTCATGAGATGGGTCTCGCCGAAGCGGACTCGCAGGCCGGTCTGGGTGCGCACCGTCCCGGGCCGCCAGATGCCCGAGCGCAGTTCCTCGCGGAGGGTGAGGAGCATCGGCTGGTCGGGGCCCGCTCCCATTCCGCGGGCGCGGGGGATCTGCTGCGTGCCGGATCCGGCCCGGTCGGGACCGGACATACCGCGGTCCGCTGCGGAGAGCGCCGTGCCGGTGCTCCTGCGCATCGTCGAAGAGGCCCTCATGGTCAAGGCGCTCCCTTCTGGTCGTCTTGGGCGTGCTGATCGGTCGGTGGTGGCGCTGTCCCCACGCCGCCGGGGCGCCGGCCCGGCAGGCGGGGCGCGATCTCTACGAGGAAGAGGACCGCGCCGCAGAACCCGGCGACGAACACGGCTCCCCACCACGTCATCGCTCTCCTCCACGTCTGCCGGCCGCTGCCGCACGAAGCGGCGGCCAGGACACCGCCCACGCTCCCGCCAGCGGGCATATCCGCATAAAAGGGGTGCTCTTGGGGTGAGGGGTCCCGTGCCGGCTCCGGACTGCCGGTACCCGTGCAGGGGGGAAGGGCCGGCCGCGAGCTCCCCCACGGAGGTGCGGCCGGGGCGCGGACGGGTGCGCCGCCTCCCTCGGGTGAGGAAGGCCCCGGTTCAGGTCCGCGCCGTCAGGACGGCGCGGGATGTCCCCTCCGCGTCAGGCAGCGGCGGGCTGGTTCTGGCGTGCGGCCCGTACGGCTTCGTCCGCGGCCCTGGCCAGGGCGTCGTGGAGGCGTTCGGCCTGCGGGTCTCCCACCGCCTCCTGGGCACGCAGGTGCCCGAACCTCTCCCAGTACCGCCGGGCCGTCTCGTTGCGCATGATCATCGAGGCGTAGAGGCGGAGCTGGTGCTCACTCACGAGGCCGAGCCGGTCGCGCAGGCTGAGGGTGCACAGCATGTGGTTGGCGGACATCAGCCCCATGTACTCCTCGGCCTCCATGCCGGCGGGCGCCCACTTCGCCGCCACGGCGGGGTCCGTGAAGACCTTCTCCAGCCAGTCGAGCTGGTTGCGGGTGAGGGCGATATCGACCCGCTCCCGCTGGTGCTTCGCCTCCTGGTGCAGGCGGGCCACGCCGACGCCGGCCACAGCCGCGCCCGCGAGCAGTACCACGGTGCCGATCCTCATCGGACAGTCCTTTCGATCAGGGGGTGCTGGTGGGTGTTGCCGCCCGGGGCGGGCGGGGTGGAAGGCCCGGCGTCCAGGGCGGACAGCCCGAGCACGAGGCGCGCGAGGTTCTGCGCCCGGCGGACGACGGCGTCGGCCGGGAGAGCGAACGGCGGCACTGCGGACGTCAGCGGCTGGTTAAGCCGCCCGTGTGCCTCACTGAGGACGGGCGGCGGTCCGCCGGGCGAGCCCGGCCGCACACCGGCCTCTACCGCGTCGCGCAGGTACACCCCGTACGCGTTGAGCTGGTGCACCACGGCGACGGCCTCGTCCCGCGAAGGCCGGTCCTCACCGTCCGGCGCCCAGGCCAGGACCTCCTCCGCGAGCGTCCGCGCCTTCTGCCGGAGGCTCTCGGCCGCGTCCGGGGCGGCAGCGGCGGTCATGCCGCGCCCGCGAGAACAACGGACCCCGCCGCGTCGAAGCACGGGTCCGCGGCCAGACGGTCCCGCAGCCTCCGCAGCGCGACGCCGGCGGGCGGGAGCCCCACCGCGGCCCGGCGCGCGTCGAGGTCGCCGGCCGGGTCGGACACCGCCTGCCGCTGGGGCCCGTCGAGGCCGAGGCGGTACTGGGTGCCGTAGAGCTGCGGCCGCCCGGAGTTCGCGAGATAGCGGTCGTAGAGATGAGCCCACTGCCGAAGGGAAGCGGTACCCCGCTCCACGGCGTCGTACATCAGCCGGGAGGCGAGCTGCTGGACATCGGCCCGGGTGTCGGCACGAAGAGCAAGGCGCCACGCGGCCCTCGCACCTACCTCTCCGACGAGCGGCACGCCCGGCCACCCGTAGTCCGCGACGGCCCGCGCCAGGAACCCCGCGTTGACGTGATCCATGTGGCGGCCCGCGTCGATCTGCTGATCGGCCGGCTGCATCTGGGCCAGCCGGGTCCAGTGCTCGTCCGCCCTCTCCGCCCGGGCGATCAGCTCGCGCGCGAGGTAGGGGTGCATCGGGGCGGTACTCATCACGCTTCGGGTGGTCTCGTCCTTGCGCGCAATCAGCACGCCTGCTCCTGGGGATAAGTCGGAAGGCGTGCCCACGTGGTGCGGTTCTTGTTGCGGGTGCCCCATTCGCACGCCAGCCGCGTCACCAGAAGAAGGCCGCGGCCTCCCGTCTCAGTGCTCTCGACGGCCTTCACCTGGGCCCGCTGCGAGTTCCCATCGGTGACTTCGATCAGCAGCTCGTTTCCGGTGTGCTCGATGCGCAGCCCGACAGGCTCACGGGTGCCGAGGCCCCCGTGCAAGATCGCGTTCGTCACCAGCTCGGACACGATGAGGACCGCGTCGTCCGCCACCACCGCGGGGACACCGCCCCAGCGCTCCAGCGCGCTCTCCGCCACCCGCCGAGACGTCTTGACATGCGTCGGTTCGCTGGGCAGGAACACCTCGACGGTGTTCCGGAGCGGCACAGTGGCCGACGCGGAGCGTCCGGGGCTCTGGGGGATGTGCTCCTGTGCCATAGGGGACTCCTTGGCGTATGAGGCGACGGCAGCGGTCGTCGTGAGCAGGCTCGGTTGGGCGCGGAGGTACCCGCGGGCTCACAGGTCCAGACGTCGGGCGCCTCGGCCAGCGAGCGGCGTGCATCTCGGGATAGCCCGAGGGAGGTAAGAGTTGCCCTCGTGGACTGGGGGCGGCAACCGTGACGGTTCACGCAAACGTGGTGGGCCTGCGTGACGCTTCACGTATTTCCGGGGTCGCGCTCGACGGTGTCACGCATTCCTGACCCCCAACTGAAAGCATGTCGCTACGCTGGTGGGCGAGTTGAAGGGAACCGACCTCATGCGACGTGGTCCAGCACTTCATGGTCCCTCCTGCGCAAAGCGGTTACGCGAGACTGGTACCGAACGCGGACACACAACGGGCGAGATCGCTCGCACAATTCAGGTGCACTGCTCCGTTTCCCACCTCCGTGCACAGCGTCTCGCCAAGGGTTTGACTCTCTCTGAAGCGGCAGGCCAGATCCGTCGGCTGGTCTCAGACGTGGACAACGCCCCCCGAGTCACCGTGGAACAGCTGAGGCTGTGGGAGACCGGAAGGCATCAGCCGATTCACTCCACCGTGCTCGTCCTCGCCGCGTTCTACGACTGCTCGCCGGGAGACCTGGGGCTGGACGCGACCGAGGTGGTCGCCGCGGTCTCCCCACGGGCAGAGCCCCAGCACGGCCACCCGGCCGAGGAGATCCCCGTGCCCGCCATCGGCGAGCAGATTCCCACGGCCGCCGAGCACCTCTCGTACCGGGTCGACGCCGCGCGACGCTCGATCGACCGCACCCTCGCCTCCGCTACGGTGAACTCCAGTCAACTGGACCACATCGACGAGATGGTTCTCTGGGCCAGCCAGGAGTACATCTACACACCGCCGGCGCAGATGCTCGCCCGCCTGCTGGACCTCCTGGTGGAGGTCGAAGGGCTGGCCGCATCCCGACAGCCGGCCGCCGTCCAAGTTCGGCTCTCTGAGCTGACGGCGATACTCTCCACGCTCACGGCCGACGCGCTCATGAAGCTCGGCGACCTCTCCCGATCGCGATCCTGGTACGCCACAGCTCGGACCGCTGCGGACGACAGCGGGAACGCGGAGCTTCGAGCTCGCGTCCGGGCCCAGGCTGCGATGCTCCCCTTCTACTACGGTCCGATCACCCACGCGGTGAACTTGTGCCGGGAGGCCAGGACCATCAGTAGCAGGTTTCGAACCAGCGCCACGCACGCCTTCGCGGCGGCAGCAGAGGCTCGGGCTCTGGCGAAGCTGGGCGCCACGGCCGAGGCCGAAGCTGCTCTGCGCTACGCGAAGAAGGCGTTCGAACAGTTCGGCGGGGACTCGGCGGACGACGCGTTCGCCTTCCCGGTGCGCCGCTACCTGCTCTACAGGAGCGGGACGTTGACGGCTCTCGGGCACACGCGCGAGGCACGACAGGTACAGGAGGAGGCGCTCGCCCTCTACCAGGACAAGACAGGAATCGACCCCGCGCTTCTCCGTCTCGAAGCCGCCATCTGCTACGCACGGGACCGAAGCCCCGACGAAGCGTGCCAGCTGGCCGGCGTCACCTTCCTGCGGATGGACCCCGCCCACCGCACACCCATCGTGGAGGAGAGGGCCCGCGAGGTAGTAGAAGTCCTCCCGCCAGCGATACGGACAGGTCGGGCGGCACGCGAACTCCTTGAGATCATCGAACTGCCGCCGGGCCGGATGTGACAGGACGGGCCCCGGTCGGTAAGCCTGTGCGACATGACAATCACGCCGGCCCCCGGTGGGTTCGACGAGTTCGAGATGTACCAGGTACTGGAGCGGGCCTGCACGCAGGCCGGCCTCGACAGCCGTGATGCGCGCCTGCTGCGCGGCCACACCAACGCGGTGCTCCTTTTGGAGAAGGAGCAGGTGGTGGCCAAGATCGCCCGGAAGGGAACCGACGCCGGCAGCGTCGCGCGCACGGTCGCTTTCGTACGCTGGCTTCTCGATGCGGGTTTCCCTACCGTCCCTCTCCACGCCTGCGATCAGCCGCTGGTCGTCGATGGGCACGCTGTCACCTTCTGGACCTACTTGCCGCAGCCTGAGCACCCGGTGGCGGCGGGGGCGCTGGCCGGGCCTCTCAAGAGGCTTCACTCGCTGCCCCCACCCCCGATCGCTCTTGCCGAGCACGACAACATCCGCGCGATCCGTCGCTCATTGACGGCCATCACCTGCCTTCCTGCTGTAGCCCTCGGATTCTTGGAGGAGGAAGCGGACCGACTCGAAGAAGCACTGGGAGACGTCCAGTTCTCCCTCGCTCCCGGACTGATACAGGGCGATCCTCAGCATCGGAACGCGCTGCACACCCCTGGTGGGTCGGCAGTGCTGTGCGACTGGGACACGGTGGCCCAGGGTCAGCCGGAATGGGACCTCGTCACCGTTGAGGTTCACTGCCGACGGTTCGGCTACGGCCAGGCTCACTATCAAGCGTTCGTGGACGCCTACGGGTGGGACGTCACGAGAAGCGCGGGCTATCCGGTCTTGCGTGATATTCGCGAACTACGGATGATCACCACCAACGCGAGGAAGGTTCGACATGCCCCCGAGTCGCTGAGCGAGATCCAGCGGCGGGTCGAAGGACTCCGAATGCGAGACAAGCAGCTCACCTGGAACATCCTCTAGCCTTCCCCGGGCGCCTGGGTCTTGCCGTGCCTCAGCTCTCTAGCGGGCGGGCCTGTCGAAGCTGCGGCGCTCGGGCACTCCCAGGATCATGGGCAGGACCGGCGCGGTCGGCTGAAGGGCCTGGATCTGCGGTTTCTCGTCCACAGCGAAGACGACGGCGTTCGCCGGCGGGGCGAGATACAGGCCGACGACGTCACGGATCTTGTCGATGAGGAATAGGTCCGGAGAGATCTTGAAGGTCTCGGTCCGCCACAGCTGCAGGCCGAAGGCGTGCCAGATCCGCAGCACGCTCGCGGGCGAGATACTTACGACCTTGGCCAGCTCCCGCTTGGACCAGTGCGCACCCGCAGGAGGGGTCTGTTCCAAGGTGCGGACCACGACTTCTTCGACTGGGCGTCGGTGATGGTCTGTGGGACCCCGGGCCGGGGTTCGTCCGCGAGGCCGTCGAGGCAGTCGCGCATGAACCGTGTGCGCCAGCGGCGCACGGTGGTCTCTGCCGACGCCGAGCCGCGCGGCGACCACGGTGTCGTTCCAGCCGTTCGCGCACGCCAGCACGATGCGTGCGCGAATGGCCAGCCGCTGCGCGGTCGAGCGGCGCTTGGCCCAGTTTTCCAGCGTCAGCCGCTCGGCCTCTGACAGCACCACAGGTTCCAGCCGGGTATCACCCATGCCCACAGCACAGCGTCAACGCGTGACCTGCCGCAGGCGAACACGCAATCCGAAACAGAAAACGCCGCATGTGGCGACCCACGACCTCAAAACCAGGTCCTTAGAAGCGCTGCTCTCGCTTGCCCGGCCAACCCGGTGGAATGAGAACTGAGTTCGACATTGCTCACGGCAGACAGGAATCTTCCGATTGGGACTGGAACACCGTGTAGTGGCATGTCAACCTACTCATCCGGTCCGCTGGTAATTGCCGCGGTGCCTACGTTGATGGATCTTGGAGGGATTGTGTCAAAGGTTTTGTCGTCCATCCGAGTTTCAAGCCCCTTCCTATTCGCCCTCAGTGCGCTGCAGGTCGCAATGTCTCATGCGCGACATGATTTCGGAGGCGTAGCGACTGGATTGTGCCTCTGCGTGTGTGCGGCCGGGCTGACCGGAGAGGATCTTCTACAACGTGACTACCGCCGGGACCGGGTTGTACTTGCCTACGTGGCCAGGCACCCCGGAGTCGACGTTGTACAGGTGGCTCGCGCCCTCGGAGACCCGGACCGGATCGTCGTGCGAAGCCTCGCTCGACTCGAGGAGGACGGCCTTCTCGTTTGTGTTGTGGAACATGAACCGTCGGGCGGACGGACCTATCACATTGCAGGTTGACAGTGCCCGAGCGTGACGAGGGGGCGCCGCGGTGGTCCGGAGTGCAGAGCAACATAGCCCATGATCGCCGGTTAGCCTAACCGGCGATCGTCAGGATCATTTAGGTGTTCGCATTCGACTGTGCTTGGCGGTGGAGTCGTCGTGAACGAGGGCTGCCCACGCCCGTTTTCTTTCCCCCTCACAGGAAGCGCTCCATGCCTGCACGATCGCTGCTCGCTGCCTCAGCTGCGCCTGACCCTGCCAGCGCTGTTCGCTCCGGGTTTCTCAACGTAAAGGATGCCGCCGAGTACCTGGGCATATCCCCCCACACCCTTTATGTCTGGCGGCATCGACGGCAGGGGCCGCCGAGTTTCCGTATGGGCTCTCGTGGCCGTGTCATGTATCGGCGTACAGCTCTCGATGCCTGGATCGATGAGCAGGAACGCGCAGACTCTCGCTCTAACCCTGCCCTGAACCCACTGGGTGCGGCTCCACAGCGTCGTGGGAACCCCGGCGTTTGACCACGTGGCGTTATCAGGCGCCGTTCGCCTTCTCTTGAAAGGTATTTATTTGGCCGGGTATGTCGAGGATCGTTGGCTCAAGAAGAAGAAGGATCCGGTCACCGGGAGAAGGGAGAAGACCGCTCGCTACGGTAAAGGTAAGCGGTACAAGGTCGCTGGGATTCCTGGGGTGCGAGACCGATCCTTTGATGTGCTGGAGGATGCCAAGGCGTGGCTTCGCCGGGCGGCCACGGACGAGGAGCGAGGCGAATTCGTAGATCCGCGCGACGGGTCCATCACGCTGGCCGACTACATCGCGATGCACTGGGCACCAGGGCGAGGCGGTGCTCCGAAAACCCAGGACAGTCAGGAGCGTAGGTGGCGTCTCCATATCGTCCCGCACCTGGGCCAGCTTCCGCTCAGGAGCATCGCTGCAACGGATCTGCGCGCGTTCATAACCAAGCTGGAGTCGACAGTCTCGTCAGTCGACTACCAGCGCGGCATCCTGTCCGAGCTTTCCTCCATCCTGGAGGCGGCCGTCGACGACAAGCGCCTCGCGCGCAACCCTATGCACGCGAAATCCGTGCGGTGGCCCAAGTCGCCACGGGAGCGGCGCGACGCGTGGCCGATGGACACGGCCCTGCGAGTCCGCGATGCCATCAGCGAGCGGAACAGGATCGCCGTCGTAGTCGGCCTGGGGTGCGGACTCCGCCAGGGAGAGGTCTTCGGGCTCAGTCCGGAGGACATCGACTACGGGCGCGGACTGCTGCACGTTCGGCGCCAAGTACAGGCGATTCACGGAAGGCTGTACTTCGCCTTGCCGAAGGGGAAGAAGATCCGCACGGTGGATCTGCCCCCCTCGGTAGCCGAGGAACTCAAGCGTCACATCGAAGCGTTCCCGCCGGTAGAAGTGGAGCTGCCGTGGGGCAAGCCGGAGGGGGAGAAGAAGAAGTTCTCCCTGCTGCTCACCACGCGCTTCGGCAACGCTGTCGCGGTGAACACATGGAACACCTACACCTGGAAGCCGGCCTTGGCCAAGGCGGGCGTCATCCCGCCGCGCGCCGAGGGGGCGAAAGCCTGGCAGTGGGCGGCGGCCCCGAAGGACGGCTTCCATGTGCTTCGGCACACCTATGCCTCGATCATGTTGGAAGCCGGAGAGTCCGTCGTGACCCTGGCTCGGTGGCTTGGACACTCCTCGCCTGCGATCACTCTCGGTTACTATGCTCACTTCATGCCGGAGGCCGGCAGCAAGGGACGCGGCACCATCGACGGTCTGCTTGGGGAGCGCGGGGGATCAGCTTGCTAGCCGAAACTCCCCAGATTCTCCCCAGCGCTGTAGACCCGTGTTCCCGGCCTCTACGTTCCGGAGAAGCCTTCCGTGGATTGCAAGGTTGAAGAGATGGGTGGCCTGGGAAAGTGTTGCAAGAGGTCGTAGCGACCCGCTATGTCACGCCCCTGCGGGAGGGTGGATCGCTTCCGGGGATCGTCGAGGCTGACGATCTCGGCACGTACGTCATGAAGTTCACCGGCGCCGGGCAGGGGCGCAAGACCCTGGTGGCCGAGGTGATCTGCGGGCAGCTCGCCCGTCGGCTCGGGCTGCGGGTGCCGGAGCTCGTCACCATCGAGCTCGACCCCGTCATCGGGCTGTCGGAGCCCGACCAGGAGGTGCAGGAGCTTCTCAAGGCGAGCGGCGGGCTCAATCTCGGGATGGACTTCCTGCCGGGCTCGCTCGGGTTTGACCCGCTCGCCTACGAGGTCGATCCCCAGGAGGCCGGCCGCGTCGTCTGGTTCGACGCGGTCATCAACAACGTCGACCGGTCCTGGCGCAATCCCAACATGCTGGTCTGGCACGGCGACCTGTGGCTCATCGACCACGGCGCCACCATGATCTGGCACCACAACTGGCCCGGCGCCGCCGCCTCCGCCGCCAAGCCGTACGACGCCTCCGACCACGCGCTCGCCCCCTTCGCGCCGGACATCGCCGCCGCGGCCGCCGAGCTCGCGCCGCTCGTCACCCGCGAGCTGCTCACCGAGGTCGCGGCCGACGTGCCCGACGCGTGGCTCGTCGACGAACCCGGCTTCGCCGGCACGGACGAGCTGCGGGCCGCGTACGTCGAGGCCCTGCTGTCGCGCGCCGCGACCGTCCACGAGCGGATCACCCTCGGACCGCGCACCGAGCGGCGCCCCCAGCAGCCCCCGGGCTGGCTCGCCGAACGCCTCGCCCCCCGGCCGCACGCCGCCGAGCCCGCCACCGAGAAGGACAGCACCCCGTGACCGACCGCGATGTCTTCGAGTACGCGCTGCTGCGCGTGGTGCCCCGCGTCGAACGTGGCGAGTGCTTCAACGCCGGGGTGGTCGTCTACTGCCGCGCCCGCTCCTTCGTGGCGGCCCGCACCCATCTGGACGAGACCAAGCTGGCCGCGCTCGACCCGGCCGCCGACGTCACCGGCGTACGGGCCGCGCTGCACGCCGTCGAGGGCGTCTGCGCGGGCGGTGACGCCGCCGGCCAGGCGGCCCGCGACGACGCCGGCCGGCGCTTCCGCTGGCTGATCGCCCCCCGCTCCACCGTGGTCCAGCCCGGCCCCGTGCACACCGGTCTGACCACCGATCCCGAGGCCGAGGTGGAACGCCTGCTCGACCTCCTCGTGCGCTGAGCGGGCGCGTTCGGCGACACGGAGTGATCCGGTGCACCCGGTGGGCCGTTGACACCGGGTGCCAGGGCTTCTAGCGTCTCGTCTGCGGGCGATACTAAGCGGTCGCTCATCTGCGGGAGAGCGAGCGGGCCGCCGGTACGGACCGCATCCAGGGACGATCCAAGGGCGAGGAGAACAAGCATGTCCACCACCGAGCAGCGCGTAGCCGTGGTCACCGGTGCGGCACGGGGCATCGGCGCCGCCACCGCGATCCGGCTGGCCGCCGAGGGCCGCGCCGTCGCCGTACTCGACCTCGACGAGGCGGCCTGCAAGGACACCGTCGAGAAGATCACCGCCGCGGGCGGCACCGCGCTCGCCGTCGGCTGCGACGTCTCCGACAGCGCCCAGGTGGAGGCCGCGATCGCGCGGGTCGTCGCCGAGCTCGGCGCCCCCACGATCCTCGTCAACAACGCGGGCGTGCTCCGCGACAACCTGCTCTTCAAGATGTCCGAGGCGGACTGGGACACGGTCATGAACGTGCACCTCAAGGGCGCGTTCCTGATGGCCAAGGCGTGCCAGAAGCACATGGTGGACGCGGGCTTCGGCCGGATCGTCTCGCTGTCCTCCTCCTCGGCGCTCGGCAACCGCGGCCAGGCGAACTACTCCGCCGTCAAGGCCGGTCTCCAGGGCTTCACCAAGACCCTCGCCAAGGAGCTCGGCAAGTTCGGCATCACCGCCAACGCCGTCGCCCCCGGCTTCATCGTCACCGAGATGACCGCGCAGACCGCCGAGCGGGTCGGCATGGGCTTCGAGGAGTTCCAGGCCGCCGCCGCGTCCATGATCCCGGTCCAGCGCGTCGGCCGGCCCGAGGACATCGCCAACGCCATCGCCTTCTTCACGGGCGACGACGCCGGTTTCGTCTCCGGCCAGGTCCTGTACGTGGCCGGCGGCCCGCTCAACTGACGCCCGAGCGCGGGGAGGAGTACGCACATGAGCGAGCGCAGGGTACTGCCGGAGCCCTCGGGCAAGGTCGCCCTCGTCACCGGTGGCAGCCGGGGCATCGGCTACGGCGTCGCCGAGGCCCTGGTGGCCCGGGGCGACCGGGTCTGCATCACCGGGCGGGGCGAGGACGCCCTCAAGGAGGCCGTGGAGCGGCTCGGCGCCGACCGGGTCATCGCGGTGCCCGGCAAGGCGCATGACGAGGCCCACCAGGCCGCCGCCGTCGCCGCCACGATGGAGACCTTCGGGCGGGTCGATTTCCTGATCAACAACGCCGGCACGAACCCGGTGTTCGGCCCCATCGCCGAACTCGACCTGGGGGTGGCCCGCAAGGTCTTCGAGACCAATGTGGTATCGGCCCTCGGTTTCGCCCAGCACACGTACCGGGCGTGGCAGAAGGAACACGGAGGGGCGATCGTGAACATCGCCTCGGTCGCCGGAATCGCCGCCTCGCCGTTCGTCGGCGCATACGGAATGAGCAAGGCGGCCATGATCAATCTCACCCTCCAGCTCGCGCACGAATTCGCGCCCGTGGTCCGGGTCAACGCCATCGCCCCGGCCGTCGTGCGAACGAAATTCGCCGCGGCGCTGTACGAGGGCCGGGAGGTGGAGGCGGCCGCCGCCTACCCCCTCGGCCGGCTCGGCGAGCCGCAGGACATCGGCGGTGCCGCCGCCTTCCTGACCTCGCCGCAGTCGGACTGGATCACCGGTCAGACCCTGGTCGTCGACGGCGGTATTTTCCTGAACGCCGGTGTCGGGTGACCGATATCCGGACACTTTCTTGATTTCCTGACCGGTTTGGCCCCGGTTGTTCAGCGAATGCCTCAAGTGCCCCGCCAGGGTCGATCATTGACCTGGCGGGGCGCTGCGGTATCGTCGGCCGACCCCAGGCTGAACGAGGAGCGTGCACGTGTTCAACCGGACCAGTCTGCAGGCCGCTGCAGCCCTTGCGTCCATATCCCTCCTGTCCGGATGCAGTGTGTTTTCGGACGGTGAATCCGCAACGGAACAGAGGATCGTCGTGGGGACGACGAGCTCGCCCTCCACGCTCGATCCGGCCGCCGCCTGGGACAATTCCTGGGAGCTTTTCCGGAATGTCTTCCAGACCTTGGTGAGCTTCCCGACCGGCCGGACGACGCCCGAGCCGGACGCCGCGGACTGCAAGTTCAAGGAGGGTTCCTCCAGCCGGGTCTTCGAGTGCCGGATCCACGACGGGCTGACCTTCTCCAACGGCCACAAGCTGGACGCCGAGGCCGTGAAGTACTCGATCGAGCGAATCCGCACGATCAACCACAAGGGTGGCCCCAACGGCATGCTGGGCTCGCTCGACAAGATCGAGGTCGTCCAGCCCGACACGGTCGTCTTCCGGCTCAACAAGCCCGACGCCACCTTCCCCTTCGTCCTCGCCACCCCGGCCATGTCGATCGTCGACCCGGCGGAGTACCCGGCGGACCGGCTCCGCACCGACGGCAAGCTGGTCGGCTCCGGGCCGTACGTCCTCGACGAGTACAAGGTCAAGGAGAAGGCCGAGCTCACCCGGAACCCGAGCTACAAGGGCTTCGCCGACCGCAAGAACGGCGGCGTGACCATCCGCTACTTCGCGGATTCCGAGGCGATGGTCACCGCGCTCAAGGAGAAGGAGATCGACGCCACCTACCGCGGTCTGACCGCGGCGGAGGTCGTCGACCTCCAGGCCGACACGCCGGAGAACCAGGGCCTCCAGTTGGTCGAGTCCACCGGCGCCGACATCCGCTACCTGGTCTTCAACACCAAGGACTCCTCGGTCGCCAAGCTGCCGGTCCGCAAGGCCATCGCCCAGCTCGTGAACCGCGAGGAACTGGTCAACAAGGTCTACCAGGGCACCGCCGAGCCGCTGTACTCGATGGTCCCCAAGGGCATCGCGGGCCACACCACCAGCTTCTACGACCGCTTCGGCGAGCCCGACACGGCCAAGGCCAAGGCCATCCTGCGCGGCGCCGGCATCACCGAGCCGGTCGAGCTGGACTTCTGGTACACCACCGACCGCTACGGCTCCTCGACCGCGCCCGAGTTCGCCGAGCTCAAGCGCCAACTGGAGGGCTCCGGCCTCTTCCGGATCACGCTCCACGGCAAGCCGTGGACGGAGTTCCAGGCCGGCTACCAGAAGGGCGAGTACCCCGTCTTCGGCCGAGGCTGGTTCCCCGACTTCCCGGACCCGGACAACTTCATCGCCCCGTTCGTGGGCGAGGAGAACGTCCTCGGCACCCCGTACGTCAGCCCCGAGATCACCGGCGAGCTCCTCCCCAGGTCCCGGCGCGAGAGCGACCGCGCGGCCGTCACGGACGAGTTCAAGAAGGCCCAGGAGATCATGGTGCGGGACGTCCGGCTGCTGCCGCTGTGGCAGGGCAAGCTCTACATCGCGGCGAGCGAGGACATCGCGGGCGGCGAGCGGGCCCTCGACCCGCAGACCGTCATGCAGATGTGGGAGCTCAGCCGCCGCACCAGTTGGTAGTCGCGTAGTCGCGTAGTCGTGTGCGTGTAGTCGTGTACGAGCCGTCGGCCGCCCGGTCCCGCAGGACCGGGCGGCCGACGGCGTTGTCAGTGGCCCCCGGTAGGTTCTCGTCCGGAGTACAACGAAGCCCACGGAGGTTGTTGACGTGACCGACACCGACATGCTGCCCGAGTCCTGGCGCGGCGTCCTCGGCGAGGAGCTGGAGAAGCCCTACTTCAAGCAGCTCACCGAGTTCGTCGAGGAGGAGCGGGCCAAGGGGCCGGTCTACCCGCCGCGCGAGGAGGTCTTCGCCGCCCTCGCCGCCACCCCGTTCGACCGGGTGAAGGTCCTGGTCCTCGGCCAGGACCCGTACCACGGCGAGGGCCAGGGCCACGGCCTGTGCTTCTCCGTCCGCCCGGGCGTGAAGACCCCGCCCTCGCTGCGCAACATCTACAAGGAGATGCAGGCCGAGCTCGGCCACCCCATCCCCGACAACGGCTATCTGATGCCGTGGGCCGAGCAGGGCGTCCTGCTGCTCAACGCGGTGCTGACCGTCCGGGCCGGCGAGGCCAACTCGCACAAGGGCAAGGGCTGGGAGAAGTTCACCGACGCCGTGATCTCGGCCGTCGCCTCCCGGCCGGACCCGGCCGTCTTCGTGCTGTGGGGCAACTACGCCCAGAAGAAGCTGCCGCTCATCGACGAGACCCGCCACGTCGTGGTGAAGGGCGCCCACCCCTCGCCGCTGTCGGCCAAGAAGTTCTTCGGCTCCCAGCCCTTCACCCAGATCAACCAGGCCGTCGCCGCGCAGGGCCACGAGCCGATCGACTGGCGGATCCCCGACCTCGGCTGAGCCGGGCGATTCCCGTGATGATCAGGCCGGATCCGGCGCGGCGGGGCCACACCCGGCGCCGGATCCGGCAGTCTCGGAGCGAGGGGGCCGACGAGAACGCGTGGAGGCGCAGTGACCGGGCAGCAGGTGGCGGACGACTCCGTCATGACCAGGATCGGGCAGGCGATGATGCTGCTCCACGGCGGCGACCGGGAAGAGGCCCGCAACCGATTCGGCGCAATCTGGGACCAGCTCGGCCCGGACGGCGACCCGCTGCACCGCTGCACCCTCGCCCACTACATGGCGGACGCCCAGGACGACCCCGACACCGAGCTCGCCTGGGACCTGCGGGCCCTGACCGCCGCCGAGGGGCTCGACGAGGACCGGCTCGCCCGGCACGACTCGGCGGTGGCGCTGCGCGCCCTCTACCCCTCGCTCCATCTCAACCTCGCCGCGGACTACGTGAAGCTGGACCGCCCCGACGCGGCCCGCGTCCACCTCGACCGGGCCCGCGCCGCCGCCGTGGTCCTGGACGACGACGGCTACGGGAACGGGGTGCGGGCCGCGATCGAGCGCCTGGAGCTGCGACTCCGCCGCCAGGAGCACCCGGGCGCCCCGGCCTAGGCCCGTCCGGACACGGCCTAGCGCCCGTAGGCGCCCCGGCAGATCCTCGCCTGGTCGCTCGCCGGGTTCCAGCCGCCGTACCGCTCGCCCAGCTCGCAGACGTCGGCGCGGCCGTGGGGCATCTTCGGGAGCTCGGGGAGCCGGACGTCCGGGTGCCGGCGCTGCTGCTTCGGTACGGCGGAGGGGCGCGGCTTCTCGGTGCGGCGCGGTGGCCCGGGGTCGGGCCGGTCGTCCGAGCCCTCCTTGTGCCGCTCGACGGCCGATCGCGGCTCGGGCGTCGGATCGGGCATCGCCGCCTCCAGGGCCTCGCGGGCGGGTCCCTCGACGATCTGGGGCGCGACGTCCTGGCCGGTGGTCTCGGCCGAGAGGCGGGGGGCGGGCGCGGGGGCCGCGGGCGGCGGCTCGACCGCGACGCAGCCCGAGAGGGCGGCCACGGCCATCCCGGCGAGCAGCGTCACTGTGGTTCTGGTTCCATGCACCCGCGCAACTCTGCTGGTGGGACCGCCTTCCGCGCGCCCCTACTCGCGGGGAATGCCCCGCATGAGTGATCACCGCGCGGCGGGCTGACCCCGGCCGTACGAGAGGGGCCCGGCCCGCTCAGTCGCCGGTGGCGCCGTCGATGCGCTCCCGGATGAGGTCGGCGTGGCCGTTGTGCCGGGCGTACTCCTCGATCATGTGAAGGTAGATCCAGCGCAGGTTGTACGTCTGCCCGGAGCGGTGCTTGCCGGTGCCGACGTCGTCGAGTCCGCGTCCGGCGGCGTTGGCGCGGGCCCGGGCGATCTCGTCCTGCCAGGTGGCGTACGCCTCCTCCCAGGTGTCGTCCTCCGTGGCGTGGATGTCCCGGTCCATGTCCTGCTCGGTGCAGTAGATCCAGCCGGCGTCCTCGCCGGCGAGGGTCCGCCGGAACCAGCCGCGCTCGACCTCGGCCATGTGCCGGACCAGGCCCAGCAGATTGAGGTCGGACGGCGGCGCGGAGGCGGTGCGCAGTTGGGCGTCGTCCAGGCCCTCGCACTTCAGGGCGAGGGTGGCCCGGTGGAAGTCGAGCCATTCCTCCAGGGCCGCGCGCTCGCCGGTGAGGGTGCCCGGGTCGACGCGCGGGGTGGATGCGGTGCGTTCGGTCGTCATCCCCGCATCGTCTCCGATGATCGCCCCGCCGGGCCAGTGGTTTGACGGCGGTTCAGGCCGGTCCGCCGCCCAGCATGCCGCGCAGCAGTTCGTCGAAGCCGGTGCGCAGTTCGGCCCGGCTCGGCACGGCCGCGTGGAAGGAGCCGGCCGCGCAGGAGAACATCAGCCCCTCGCACCAGGCGATGAGGGAGAGCGCGTGGCGCGCGGGCGCGGGGGATCCGGCGGCGGTCATCATCGCGATCAGCGGGCCGTGGAAGACCGCTCCGGCGGAGTCGAAGAAGGTGCGGAGCTCGGGGCGGCGGGTGGCCTCCAGGGCCAGTTCGTAGCGGGAGACGAGCAGCGCCCGGTGGTCCGTCAGATAGCGGTGCAGGGCCGTCGCGAGCGCGTCCGCCACGGCCTCGGGTGCCGCGTCGGCGGCGGGCAGCTCGTGCGGGGCCAGTACGCCGGCCTCGCGCTGCACCTGGCGCCGGACGGCGGCCTCCAGCAGGGCCTGCCGGGTGCGGGCGTGGTTGGAGGTGGAGCCCTGGGGGAGTCCGGCCCGCTCGTCCACGGCGCGGTGGGTGAGTCCGCGCATCCCGCGCTCGACGAGCAGGTCGAGGGCGGCGTCGCCGATGAGCTCGGCGCGGGTCGGCGGGGCGTCGGGGGCCGGTGCTGCGGTCATGGGGACAACCTACCGACCCTCGCCTCCCTGGCGGACTACATCTGTAGTACGGTCAGGGTGTCACTACATCCGTAGTCCCCGAGGGGGAGTCATGGAACAGCACCGTGCCGTCGTCGTCGGAGCCGGCATCGGCGGCCTCACCACCGCCGTCGCCCTGCGGCGGCGCGGCTGGGACGTCACCGTCCTCGAACGCGCCCCCGACCTCGCCCCCGTCGGCGCCGGCATCGCCCTCGCGCCCAACGCCCTGCGCGCCCTCGACACCCTCGGCCTCGGTGACCGGGTCCGGGACCTCGCCGCCTGGCAGGGCGACGGCGGCATGCGCCGCCCCGACGGCCGCTGGCTCTGCCGCACCGACGCCGCGGCCGCCGCCGCCCGCTTCGGCGGCCCCCTCGTCCTGCTGCACCGCGCGACCCTCGTCGAGCTCCTCACCTCCGCCCTGCCCGGCACCCCCGTCCGCACCGCGACGCCGGCCGCCCTCGACGACCCCGGCGGCACCCACCGGCCCGCCCGCGTCACCACCCCCGACGGCACGATCGAGGCCGAACTCCTCGTCGCCGCCGACGGCATCCGCTCCGCCGTCCGCACCGCCCTCTTCCCCGCCCACCCCGGCCCCCGCTACTCCGGCTTCACCACCTGGCGGACCGTCATCCCGGCCCCCGAGCGCCCGTTCGCCCCGCACGAGACCTGGGGCCCCGCCCGCCTGTGGGGCAGCCAGCCCCTCAAGGACGGCCGCGTCTACGCGTACGCCATGGCCGCGGCGCCCGCCGGGGCACGCTCCGCCGACGGCGAGAAGGCCGAACTCGGGCGCCTCTTCGGCGACTGGCACCACCCCGTGCCCGCGATCCTGGCCGCCGCCGACGAGGCCGGCATCCTCCGGCACGACGTCCACCACCTCATCGACCCGCTGCCCGCCTTCCACCGCGGACGCGTGGCCCTCCTCGGCGACGCCGCCCACGCCATGCAGCCCACCCTCGGCCAGGGCGGCAACCAGGCCGTCGAGGACGCCGTCGTCCTCGCCCACCACGCCGGCCGCGGCCTGCCCGTGCCGGCCGCCCTCGCCGCGTACACCGCCGACCGGCTGCCCCGCACCACGGCCCTGGTCCGCAAGGCCGCCCGCACCGGCCGGCTCGCCCTGCTCTCCGCCCGCCCCGCCGTCGCCCTGCGCGACACCGCCGTGACCGCCGCCTCCCGCCTCGGCCCGGGACTGATCCTGCGCGGCTTCGACGGCATCGCCGACTGGTGCCCGCCGGACGCCGCCGAACCGCCCCGCGTAAGCTGACCGGCGCGAACGGCCCCGAGGCGGGGGCCGGGGAACGACGGCGAGGGAGACCCACGTGAAGGTCGGCTGCATCGGACTCGGGGACATCGCCCGGAAGGCGTACCTCCCCGTCCTCTCCACCCTTCCCGGGATCGAACTGCACCTCCAGACCCGCACCCCCGCCACCCTCGACCTGGTCGGCGACAGCCTCCACCTGCCCGCCGTGCAGCGCCACCGCGACCTCGACTCGCTGCTCTCCGCCGGACTCGACGCCGCCTTCGTGCACGCCCCCACCTCCGTGCACGCAGAGATCACCACCCGGCTCCTGGAGGCCGGCGTCCCCACCTACGTCGACAAGCCGCTCGCCTACGAGTACGCCGACTCCGAACGGCTCGTCGAACTGGCCGAGAAGCGCGCGGTCAGCCTCGCCGTCGGCTTCAACCGCCGGCTCGCCCCCGGCTACGCGCAGTGCCTCGACCACCCGCGCGAACTGATCCTCCTGCAGAAGAACCGCGTCGGCCTGCCCGAGGACCCGCGCACCTTCGTCCTCGACGACTTCATCCACGTCGTCGACACGCTGCGCTTCCTGCTGCCCGGGGAGGTCGAGCACACCGACGTACGGGCCAGGGTCCGCGACGGACTCCTGCACCACGTCGTGCTCCAGTTGTCCGGCGACGGCTTCACCGCCCTCGGCGTCATGAACCGCCGGGGCGGCTCCACCGAGGAGATCCTGGAGGTCTCTGGGCAGGACACCAAGCGCCAGGTGCTCAACCTCGCCGAGGTCGTCGACCACAAGGGCCAGCCGACCGTGCGCCGCCGCGGCGACTGGGTGCCGGTGGCCCGCCAGCGCGGCATCGAGCAGGCGGTCCTCGCCTTCCTCGAAGCCGTGCGCGACGGCCGCCTGCTCAGCGCCCGCGACGCGCTCCTGACCCACGAACTGTGCGAGCACGTGGTGCGCGAGGCACTCGCCCAGGCCGCCTGAGCCGCCCCGCGACCCCGACGGCCCCCAGCAGCACCAGCACGCCGACGGCCGCGTGCACCGGCCAGTCGCCGAGGCGTACGTACGGGGTCGTGGCGCCCGACAGCGGTAGCTCCCGGACCGCGACGGCGCTCGCGCCCGTCCCCAGGCCGTCGCCCACCGGGCGGCCGTCCGGTCCGTACGCGGCGCTGATCCCGGTCAGCGTCGCGTGCACCACCGGACGCCCCGACTCCGCGGCCCGCAGCGCGGCCAGCGAGGCGTGCTGGGCCGGGGCCCAGCTCTCCTGGAAGGTGGAGGTCGCCGACTGGGCCACCACCACGTCGGCGCCGTCCCGGGCCAGACGCCGGGTCATGTCGGGGAAGGCCGACTCGAAGCAGACCAGCGGCCCGACGCGCAGCGCCGGCCGGTCGCCGCCGTCCGGCGCGGGCAGGGTCATGACGACCGGGGCGGTGCCCCTCCGCCGGTCCTCACCCGCCGCCTTCCCGACCGAGGTCACCCAGCCGAGCACGGCCCGCGCCGGGATGTACTCGCCGAACGGCACCAGGCGCATCTTGTCGTAGCGGTCGCCGGTCGGCCCGCCTTCGTCGACGAGGATCGCGCTCTTGAAGATCCCCGGACGGTCGGATCGGCGCGCGTCCACGTTGACCAGCACCGGCGCGTCCACGGCCCGCGAGAGCGCCGTCAGACGGGCGGCCAGGTCGGGCCGCGCCCGCAGATCGGCGCCGACGCTGCTCTCGCCCCAGACCACCAGGTCCAGCCGCTGCCCGGCGAGCGTCCTGGTCAGCTCCTCGCCCCGGGCGAAGCGCCGCTCGGCGCCGCCCGGCGGATCGAGCACACCGGGCTGGACGACCGCGACCCGTACCGTGCCCGCCGTACGGGGCGGCGCGGTGCCCCACCACCCGAGCCCCAGGAGGAGGGCACAGCCCAGCAGCCCGACCAGACCGACCAGCGCGGTGCGGTGCAGGGGTGTGGGGTGGGCCGTCGGTGTCGAGGGGTCCGCCGGGGCCCTGGGGTCCGGCGGGGTCGGGCGGCTCACCGGTGTGGGACGGTCCGCAGGGGCGGGGTCCGCCGGGGTCGGTCGGCTCACCGGGGCCGTGCTGTCCGCCGGGGCCGGTCGGCTCATCGGTGTCGTGGTGTCCGCCGGTGCGGTGGGGCTCACCGGTGCCGCGGGGTCCGCCGGGATCGGTCGGCTTACCGGGGCCGTGGGGCCCCGGGGCGCCGTGCGGCGCAGGGGTGCGGCGGTCACGAGCAGTGCGACGGCCGTGTTCACCGCCACGACCAGCAGGCTCACCAGCCAGATTCCGCCGATCGAGGCGAGCCGCAGGGCCGCCGGCACCTGCCACTGGCTGGCCCCGAGCAGCCCCCACGGCCCGCCCAGGCCCTCCCAGGAGCGGACCAGCTCGATCAGCAGCCAGCCCGAGGGGACCGCGAGGAGCGCGGCGGCCGCCCGGCGTGCGGACGGCGGGCCGCCCAGCAGGGCGTGCACGAGCCGCCCCCAGGGCAGCCAGAGCAGTCCGAGCAGCGCGGCGAGCAGCAGCATGAAGACATGGAGGCTCGGCATCAGCCAGTGGTGCACGGCCAGCATGACGCCGATGCCGCCGCACCAGCCGTCCAGTCCGGCCCGGCGCGCGCTCGGGGCCCTGGCGATGAGGAGCAGCCACGGGACGAGGGCGAGGTAGGCCCACCACCACAGGCCGGGGGCGGGGAAGGCGAGCGCGGGCAGCGCGCCCAGGACGACGGCCAGCGCGGAGCGGCCGAGGCCGGGCAGCCGGCTCCGCGCGGGGGCGACGCGGGGGGCGGAGCCGGTCGTGGGTCCGTCGGGGGGCGTGCCGCCGCCGGTGGTGGTGGCGCCCGGTCCCTGCCCGGCCGCGGCCGTACGGCCCGCCGGTGCCGAGCGCCGGGCGAACGGAGTCCGCATACCCTGCCTCCAGGTGTCGCCTCCAGTGTGCGCGCGCCCGGCCCCGACGGCGCTCAGGCTCGACGGTCAGGCGGTCACCGGCAAGCCGGAGCCGGTCGCGCGGCCCGCCGGGCCCTCGCCCTCGCGGGTCCCCAGATCCGTCCAGATCCGTCCAGGTCTGTCCAGATCCGTCCAGGTCCGTTCAGGTCCGGCGCCACTTCTCCTCGACCACCACCGAGCGCAGCAGCCAGCCGCCGTCCGCCCGCCGCAGCGTGAACGTGTAGCGCCCGCCGGACACGAAGTCCTCGCCCGACGCGAACCGCATGGGGTTCACATAGTCGGCGCGCACGGTCGCGTCGTCGCCGGGATAGCCCCCGAGGTCCTGGAGGCGCACCCTCCGGTTGACGATGAGGTGCTGCCGTACGGGAAAGAGCCGCATCGTCTCGGCGAGCCAGTCGGCGACCTCGGGCGCGGCGCCCTCGATCCCGCCCGAGCCGCGGTAGTCGGCGCGCCCGTCGGGCGTGAACAGCGCCCGGTACCCGGCCCAGTCGGAATCGTCCACGGCCACGGCGTAACCGGTGACCACGTCGTCGATGGCGAGCCGGTCCATCACGCTCGCGAGGTCCACGCGCTGTGTCATCGGCTCAGTGTCGGGCAGCGGGGGAGCGGGGCCAAGAGGGCGTGCGCGGCCCGCCGCCCGGATTCCGCCGGGCGGGGCGGCCGTCAGCCCGCCGACTCGCCCGCGTGGGGGCTGAGGACGTCCGTGCCGACCAGGACGAAGAGGACGATGCCCAGGATGACCCGGTAGATCACGAAGGGCATGAAGCTCTTGGTGGTGATGAACTTCATGAACCAGGCGATGACCGCGTAGCCGACGCCGAAGGCGATGACGGTGGCGAAGATCGTCGGTCCCCACGAGACGTGGCCGCCCTCACCCGCGTCCTTGAGCTCGTAGACGCCCGAGGCGAGCACGGCCGGGATGGCGAGCAGGAAGGAGTAACGGGCGGCGGCCTCGCGGGTGTAGCCCATGAGCAGGCCGCCGGAGATGGTCGCGCCGGAGCGGGAGACGCCGGGGATCAGGGCCATCGCCTGGCAGATGCCGAAGATGAGGCCGTCGCGCACGCCGAGTTCCTTGAGGGACTTGCGCTCGCGGATGGCGCGGTGCCGGCCGCCGATCTCGTCGCGGGCGGCCAGCCGGTCGGCGATGCCGAGGACGATGCCCATGACGATGAGGGTGGTCGCGATCAGCCGCAGATCGCGGAACGGGCCCTCGATCTGGTCCTTGAGCGTGACGCCGAGGACACCGATCGGGATGGACCCGACGATGACCAGCCAGCCCATCTGGGCGTCGTGGTCCCCGCGCATCGACCGGTCGAAGAGCGAGCGGAACCAGGCGGAGACGATCCGCGCGATGTCCTTGCGGAAGTAGATGAGGACGGCGGTCTCGGTGCCGATCTGGGTGATGGCCGTGAACGCGGCGCCGGGGTCGTGCCAGCCGGCGAAGGCGGCGGTGAGCCGCAGATGCGCGCTGGACGAGATGGGGAGGAACTCCGTCAGCCCCTGGACGAGTCCGAGGATGAATGATTCGAACCAACTCATGGGGCCAGGGCCGTCCCGTATGTACGTGTGCGGTCAGAAGGTCGGTGCGCAGCGTACCGTCCCGAAGTGACGAGACCGTTCCCAGGGCTCCGGGCCCGGCGGTTCAGTCCTCCACGGGCCCCGTCGTCGTCCAGCCGGGCGCCCGCACATGGGTCGTGAGGCTCGCGCGGTCCGCCTCCTCGCCGCAGCTCGCGCAGACCACGCGCGGGCTGAGCACCGCGCCGCAGCGGTGTTCGAGCACCACCGGCCGGTCGTCGGGGTGGAGATGGCGGTCGCCCCAGGCCATCAGGGTCATGAGGACGGGTCCGAGCTCCCGCCCGGCGGGCGTGGCCCGGTACTCGTAGCGCGGGGGCCGCTCGCTGTACGCCACCTTCTCCAGGATCCCGGCCTCGACCAGGCGCTTGAGGCGGGCCGTGAGGATGTCGCGCGGCGCGCCGGTGTTGCGGGCGATCCGGTCGAAGCGGTGGACGCCGAGGGAGACCTCGCGCAGGACGAGGAGGGAGTACTTCTCGCCGACGAGCGCGAGGGTGTCGGCGATCGAGCAGGGGCGGGGAGCGGCCTTCATGGGCCAAGCCTAAGCCAGACCGGAGTGGATGGTTTGAAAATCCAACCCACTGGGCTATGTTACCGGTGAGTGCGAATCCAGTTTTCCAACCCACGCGCGAAAACTGACCACCCACACCCCACAACACTCTTCGTTCGCCGACCCCTCGGGAGCCGTGTCATGCGTGACGCCGTCATCGTCGAAGCCGTCCGTACGCCGATAGGAAAGGGCAAGCCCGGCGGGGCCCTCTCCGACGTCCACCCCGTCGCCCTGCTCTCCCACACCCTGCGCGCCCTGATCGACCGCACCGGGATCGACCCCGCTCTCGTCGACGACGTCATCGGCGGCACCGTCGACCAGGTCGGCGAGCAGGCCATGAACACCACCCGCTACGCCTGGCTCGGCGCGGGCCTGCCCGAGTCCGTGCCCGCCACCACCGTCGACCGCCAGTGCGGCTCCTCGCAGCAGGCCGTCCACTTCGCCGCGCAGGGCGTGCTGTCGGGCGCGTACGACATCGCCGTGGCCTGCGGCGTCGAGTCCATGAGCCGCGTGCCCATGTGGTCCAACGTGCCGCCCGGCGCCGACCCCTTCGGCCCGGGTGTCGCCGAGCGTTATCCGGAGGGCCTGGTGCCGCAGGGCATCAGCGCCGAGCTGATCGCCGCCAAGTGGTCCATCGGCCGCGCGGCGATGGACGAGTTCGCCGCCGACTCGCACGCCAAGGCCGCGCGGAGCTGGGCGGCCGGACTCTTCGACGACCAGGTCGTCCCGTACGGGGACGTCCGCCGCGACGAGTCGGTACGGCCCTCGACCACTCCCGAGGTGCTCGCCGGGCTCCGGCCCGCCTTCCAGGACCCCGCCTTCGCCGAACGCTTCCCGCAGATCGACTGGTCGGTCACCGCCGGCAACAGCAGCCCCATCAACGACGGCGCCTCCGCCGTCCTCGTCATGGCCGCCGAGACCGCCCGCACCCTCGGCCTGCGCCCGTTGGCCCGGCTCCACTCCTTCGCCGTCACCGGCTCCGACCCGCTGCTCATGCTCACCGGTGTCATCCCCGCCACCGAGAAGGTGCTGCGCCGCGCGGGCCTCTCGCTCGCCGACATCGACCTCTTCGAGATCAACGAGGCTTTCGCGAGCGTGGTCCTGGCCTGGCAGCAGGAGACCGGCGCCGACCCGGCGCGGGTGAACGTCCACGGCGGCGCGATCGCCCTCGGCCACCCGCTGGGCGCGAGCGGCACCCGCCTGACGACGACGCTGGTGCACGCGCTGCGCGCCCGGGGCGGCCGCTACGGGCTGCAGGCGATGTGCGAGGCCGGCGGACTCGCGAACGCGATGATCGTCGAAGCGATGTGAGGCCCCGGGCCGGCGGGGGAAGGGGGGCGGTGGGCGGTCGGGAGGGGCGTCAGCCCTCGCGGGAGGCGGGGCCCGCCGCGGCCCCGGCTCCCGTCGTGGCCCCGGCGCCTGCCGTGGCCGTCGCTCCCGCCGGCACCGGCTCCCGCGGCATCGCTGCCACCGTCTCCGTCTCCGCCTCGGCCGGTGTCACGGCCGCGGTCAGGCGGTGCCGCTTGCGCCAGCCCACCACCGCGGCCACCGAGGCCGACAGCACGATGAAGCCCGCGGAGACCAGGAACGCGGGAGAGGTGGGCGAGGTGGCCTGGCTGCCCGCGATGACGTAGGCGAGGGTGTTCGGCACGGAGCCGAGTCCGGTCGCCGCCAGGAAGGGCACATACCGCATCCGGGAGACGGCGGCCGCGTAGTTGGCCACCGCGAACGGCATACCGGGGAACAGCCGGATCGCCAGCATCGAGCGGAACCCGTGCCGGCTCAACTGGCCGTCCGCCGCCCGCAGCCACCGCCCCCGGACGTACGGGCGCAGCGCCTCCTGCCCGAGCGCGCGGCCCAGCGCGAACGACAGGCCCGCACCCAGGACCGTCCCGCCGAGAGCGGCGGCGAAACCGGCCTGGGCACCGAACAGCGCGCCCGCCGCCAGGTTGAGGATCGGCCGCGGCACCAGGGCCGCCGTGCACACCCCGTACGCGAGGCCGAACACCAGCACCGCGCCCGCTCCGCTCACCTGCGGCGGCCAGCCCGACGACAGCAGCCGCTGCGGCTCGAAGAGCACCACCGACACGCCCGCGGAGAGCAGGATCAGGGCGAGGCACGCCAGCCGGGCCTTGGGCGAGAGGAGCATCCGGGGAGAGTAACCGACACCCGTGTGTGATCGCCGTAATGTGCGTCATGCGGCCCGCGCCTACAGTGAGCCGGTGACGAGTGAGCACGTGAGGCGAGCCCCGGTGACGGGCGATCCCGCGACGAGTGCGCCCGCCAAGACTGCGCCCGCGCCGAGTGGGCCGGAGATCAGCGGGACGGGGGCGCCGGTGGCCGACTCGGGCCGGACGCCCGTCGTCCCGCCCAGCGCGCTCGCCGACACGGTCCTCGCCCGGCTCACGGAGGTCTACCCCGCCGCCGGGAACCCGTTCCGCGCCCAGGAGATGGTCGCGTACATGAAGGGCGTGGCCCCCTTCCTCGGACTGCGCACCCCCGAGCGCCGCGCCCTGTCCCGTACCGTCCTCGACGGCCTCCCCGCCCCCGACGAGACCGACTGCACGGCCGTCGCGCTGCGCTGCTTCGCGCTGCCCGAGCGCGAGTACCACTACTTCGCGGTCGACTACCTGCGCCGCCACGTGAAGCGCTGCTCCTCCGCCTTCCTGCCGGTCGCCCGCCACCTCGTCACCACCGTCTCCTGGTGGGACACGGTCGATCACCTCGCCGCCCACGTCGTCGGCGGCCTCGTCGCCGCCGACCCGGCCCTCGCCGCCCGCATGGACGAGTGGATCGCCGACGACGACCTGTGGGTGGCCCGCACCGCCCTGCTCCACCAACTCCGCTTCAAGGACGCCACCGACGCCGAGCGTCTCTTCTCCTACTGCCTGCTGCGCGCCGACGACCCGGACTTCTTCCTCCGCAAGGCGATCGGCTGGAGCCTGCGCGAATACGCCAAGACCGCCCCCACCGAGGTCCGCGCCTTCGTCACCCGGAACACCTCCCGCCTCTCCCCGCTCTCGGTGCGCGAGGCCCTCAAGAACCTCGTCCCGTCTTGAGAACGGGATCGGAGAGAGCGGTGCGAGGGCTTTGGTACTCGTGGTGGTGGCGTCCAGGCGGGTGCCGAGTGGACGACTCGATGTGATCAGGTCCAGAGACCTCGTGCCAGACCGCGCGCCTCTCGGTACCTCCCTGACTGCCACCACCGGCGCGTGCAGAGCTCCCAGTCAGACCGAGGCCCGTGCGGTGCGCTGGTGCCACGAACAGTTACTGAGGTGGCGGACCGGCTTTCGTGCCGAGTCCTGGGATCAGGTCGCTGCGTAGTTCCGCACGAGCTCGTGACCACCACAAACACACATCAGCTCCAGCCGCGCTCAAACGGGCCGGCCGCCAGCGCGGGATCGAGGCCGAAGTCGACCGGCTCCGCGAGGTCTTCCGGGCCGACTGGGCCCACCAGCCCGCGCTGGTCGAGGACGCGCTCGGCAGGCAGATGCTCGCCCTCCTGGCCCATCTGGAGGCCGCCTGCACCGCTGCCGTCAGCCGAACGAGCCGTCTGCCCTGCCCTCGAAGGAGGTGCAACCGTCGTGCTCGAAGCGCATCCGGCCGTCGAACGGCGACTCGGCATGGGTGCAGGCTCCCCAGTCGCGTCCCAGCTCGCCGCTCAGCGCGACCCAGAACCGGCACCCGCCGCACTGTTCGTCGTACCAATCGTCCTGATATTCGGGCGCTGTGGTCGGCCTGTTCTGCAGCCGCAGCCATCGCTCGTGAACCTCGTCGTTGTGTCCACGGTCATCACCTGTCCACGGCCTGCCGGACACCAGCCGATCCCCCACTCTCTCGAACCGATCGACAGGCTACAGACGGATTCAGCGCAGCGAACTCGAATTGTTGCGCGCTTCAGGTGTCTCTGAGCGCCCCGTAATTCGGTCGACGCCGAGGCGGGGCGCGGCCATGATCGGGGGCATGTACCGGTACGTCTTCCTCGCAGCGCCGTCCGCAGTCGCGGACACGGCCGCGCCGAAGGCTGCCGTTCTCGTGTGCGGCGGCGACCGAAGCTGACCCTTCCCGGACCGTCCGGCGGACCCCACAGGGGGAGGGTCGGTCCGGCCCGGGGGTCCCCGCACACGCTTCGCACACCGAAACGAGCGATTCAGCCATGCCCAAGCAGGCGTACGCGCGCACCAAGCCGCACCTCAACATCGGCACGATGGGCCACGTCGACCACGGCAAGACCACCCTCACCGCCGCCATCACCAAGGTCCTCAGCGAGCGCTCCACCGGCGGACCCACCACCTACGTGCCCTTCGACCGGATCGACCGGGCCCCCGAGGAGGCCCGCCGCGGCATCACCATCAACGCCGCGCACGTCGAGTACGAGACCGACACCCGCCACTACGCCCACGTCGACATGCCCGGGCACGCCGACTACATCAAGAACATGGTCACCGGGGCCGCCCAGCTCGACGGGGCGATCCTCGTCGTCTCCGCGCTCGACGGGATCATGCCGCAGACCGCCGAGCACGTCCTGCTCGCCCGGCAGGTCGGCGTCGACCACGTCGTCGTCGCCCTCAACAAGGCGGACGGCGCCGACGACGAGCTGACCGACCTGGTCGAGCTGGAGGTGCGGGAGCTGCTGACCGCGCACGGCTACGGCGGCGACGGCCTGCCCGTGGTGCGCGTCTCCGGCCTGCGCGCGCTGGAGGGCGACCCGCGCTGGACCGCGTCCGTGGAGGCGTTGCTCGACGCGATCGACACGTATGTGCCGGTGCCCGAGCGGTACGTGGAGGCGCCGTTCCTGATGCCCGTCGAGAGCGTGCTCACCATCACCGGCCGGGGCACGGTCGTCACCGGCGCCGTCGAACGCGGCACCGTCCGCGTCGGCGACCGGGTGGCCGTGCTCGGCGCCGGCACGGAGACGGTCGTCACCGGGGTCGAGACCTTCGGCCGGCCGATGGAGTCCGGCCAGGCCGGCGACAACGTGGCCCTGCTGCTCCGCGGAGTCCCGCGCGGCGCGGTCCGCCGCGGCGACGTGGTGGCCCTGCCCGGCAGCGTCGTGCCGCGCAGCCGCTTCACGGCGCGGGTCCATGTCCTCTCCGCCCGCGAAGGCGGCCGCGCCACCCCGGTCACCACCGGCTACCGACCGCAGTTCCACCTCCGCACGGCCGACATCGCCGGCACGATCGACCTCGGCCCCCACCTCGCCGCCCACCCCGGCGCCACGGTCCCCATGACCATCACCCTCGACCGCCCCGTCCCCCTCGAGCCCGGACTCGGCTTCGCCATCCGCGAGGGCGGACGCACGATCGGCGCGGGCACGGTGACGGAGGTGCTGTGACGGAGGTGCTGTGACGGCGTCGCGTTGACGCGCCTCTGCCACAGCGCGTGGCGCGGTGCCGGAATCCGGGCCTCCGGCCCGGGGGCCCTGGCGGTGTCCGCCGCAGGTCCGCCCCCGCCGGAGGCCCCGCTCCCGGCGCGGACCCCGATCACGACCCCTGCCCGTGGCTCGGCCGACCCTCTCCGCCAGACTTGGATCATGACGGAGACAGCGAGGCGTACGGCACTGGTACTGGGCGCCGGCGGGATGGCCGGGGCCGGGTGGGAGATCGGGGTTCTGCAGGGGCTCGCCGAGGCGGGGACGGATCTGACGACCGCCGACCTCATCGTCGGCAGCTCCGCCGGCGCGGTCGTCGGCGCGCAGGTCGCGTCCGGGGCGTTCACCCTCGACGCGCTCTACGAGAGCCAGCTCACCGCACCCGACGGCGAACTCCCCGCCCGCTTCGGGATCGGCGGCATCCTGAGGTACACGCTCGCCGTCCTCGGCTCGCGCACCCCCGAGGCGTACGGGCGCAAGCTCGGCCGGCTCGCGAGCTCCGCCCGGACCGTCGCTCCGGAGGTCCGCCGTGAGGTCGTCGCCGGCCGGCTCGGGCCCGCCGTCGACTGGCCCGAGCGGCCGCGGCTGCTCATCACCGCCGTCAACGCCGACACCGGTGAACTCGCCGCCCTCGACGCGGACACCGGCATCCCGCTCGCCGACGCCGTGACCGCCAGTTGCGCCATCCCCGGCGCGTGGCCGGTCGTCGAGTGCGCCGGGCGCCGCTGGATCGACGGCGGAGTGCACTCCACCGCCAACGCCCATCTCGCCGCGGGCTACGAGCGGATCGTCGTCGTCGCGCCCAGCGCCGCCGGCAACAAGGTCATCCTCTCCCCGGCCCGGCAGGGCGCCGACCTCGCCGCCGCAGGCGCGCGGGTCGAGGTCATCACACCGGACGCGGAGTCCCGGCAGGTCTTCGGCCGGGGCTCGCTCGACCCGGCCCTCCGCGTCCCGGCCGCCCGCGCCGGACGGGCCCAGGCCGCCGCCCACGCCCGGGCCGTCGCGGAGCTGTGGGCACAATGAGGGCGTGAACGAGCACATTCCCGTCATCCGTGACGTCGACCGGGGCACCGCCCGGCTCATGCCCGACGTGGACACCGAGCGGGGCTGGCTGCTCACCGTCGACGGCGCGCCCCAGTCGTACGTCGACCTCGACGACCCGACGCACCTGGAGTTCGAGTACGCCCGGCGGCTCGCCCACGTCGTCGACCTCGCCGCTGAGGAGGGCGCCCCGCTCGACGTCGTGCACCTGGGCGGCGGGGCGCTCACCCTGCCCCGCTACGTCGCCGCCACCCGGCCCGGCTCCCGGCAGCAGGCCGTCGAGGCGGACCGGGAGCTGCTCGCCCTCGTCGCCGAACACCTGCCGCTCCCGGCCGGCTCCGGGATCACCGTGCACGGCGCGGACGCCCGCGCCTGGCTGGAGAGCGCGCCCGACGCCTCCGCCGACCTGCTGATCGCCGACGTCTTCGGCGGCTCCCGCGTGCCCGCCCACCTCACCTCGATCGAGTACGCCCGACAGGCCCGCAGGGTGCTGCGTCCGGGCGGCGTCTACGCGGCGAACCTCGCCGACGGAGCCCCCTTCGCCTTCCTCGGCTCCCAACTCGCCACCTTCGCCGCCGTGTTCCCCGAGCTGGCGCTGATCGCCGAACCGTCGGTCCTGCGCGGCCGCCGCTTCGGCAACACCGTCCTGATCGCCTCCGACGGCGAGATCGACACCGCGGGGCTCACCCGCCGCACTGCCGCGGACCCGTTCCCCGCGCGCGTGGAACGGGGCGAGGACCTGACCCGTCTCACCGCCGCCGCCCGCCCGGTGCACGACACCGACGCGGTTCCGTCCCCCTTCCCCCCGAGCGGCGGCTTCGGCATCGGCTGACCCGCCGGCTGACCCACCGACTGACCCGCCGGCCGACCGCGCACCGGTCCCCCTCGGAAACCAGGTGCGGACCGGCGGCGCGGTGGTGTGTGATCGGGGCCATGGCGACGATGCTGGAGATGCCCGGACCCGAGGGACTGCGCGAGGCCGTGGACGCGCTGCGGGCGTGGCAGGACGACGCGGCCCCGATGCAGCTCCATCCGGGAGACCTCGGCTGGTTCTGGCGCTCGGGTGCCGAAGCGACGGCCGCGGCCGTCCGGACATGGCGCCGGGACGGACGGATCCTCGCCGTCGGGCTGCTGGACGGCCCCCGACTGCTGCGGCTGACGACCGCGCCGGACGCCCGGCGCGACGAGGAGCTCGCACGGCGGCTGGTGGAGGACGCGACCGAGCCGGAGCGCGGCGTGCTGCCCGCGGGCCGGGTGAACGTCGAGGCACCGGCGGGCGCGCTGGTCCGGGATCTGCTGGCCGAGGAGGGCTGGGGCCTCGACGAGCCGTGGACACCGCTGCGCCGCGACCTCACGGATCCGGTGGAGGACCCGGTGGAGGCCCCGAACGTACAGACCGGCGAACGGACCGGCCCACGGAACGGCGTACGGAACGGCCTACGGATCGAGGTGGCCGGGCCGGAACGGGCCCACGAGGTCGCCGCCGTCCACCGGGCGGGCTTCGAGGGGTCGACGTTCACGGAGGAGCGCTGGCACGCGATGGCGGCCGGACTCCCGTACACCGAAGCCCGGTGTCTGATCGCCTACGACGACCGGGACGACCGGCACGACGCGGTGGCGACGGTGACCGTCTGGTCGGCCGGTCCCGGCAGGCCCGGCCTGCTCGAACCGATGAGCGTGCACCGGGACCACCGCCGGCGGGGCCACGGCAGGACCATGTCCCTCGCCGCGGCCGCCACGCTCCGGAGTCTCGGCTCGTCCAGCGTCCTGGTCTGCACCCCGAGCGCCAACGTCGCCGCCGTCGCCGCCTATACCTCCGCCGGTTTCCGGCCCCGCCCGGAGATCAGGGACCGCTGCCGGTCCTGAGCGCGGACGCCGAACGGACCCCGGGCCGGCCCGGGCCGGGCCGAGTCGGGCCGAGTCGGTCAGAACCCGATGGCCTCCCGCAGGAGGAGCACGGTGCCGCGCCCGGGGCGGGGTTCCGCGTGGAGGACGAGCAGGCTGTTGACGGCGCTGGGCCTCCCGTACGCGGCCCGGGCGCGGACGTTCTCCAGCGGGAGGGCGTGCTCCTCGACGCGGCGCAGCGCCGTGCTCAGGTCGGGCACCACCTTCTGCGCGCCGACGACCCAGACCGCGTGGGCGGCGCCGCCCGCGTTGGCGGGGAGCTGGCTGCCGCTGCCCGAGGCGAGGACGAGCGAGCCGGTCTCGGTGACCGCGGCCACGCTGTTGACCACGTAGGCGGGACCGGCGACCAGCCTGCGGATCTCGTCGGCGGCGGTGGCGCGTCCATGGCGAGGACGCGCGGCCTGACGGCGTCGTACCGACCGCCCGCGTTGAGGTCCTCGTCGATGCCGGACAGCCGCAGGGTCTCGCTGGCTCCGGTGAGCACGACGGCGCCCTCGGGGATCAGATCCTTGACGCGGGCGCGCGCCTGCGCGGCGTCGTCGAGGACCTCGGCGGCGAAGCCGTTGGCCCGCAGCGTGGCGGCCACCCGCTCCAGTCGTTCGGCCGACGCGGGTTCGGTGAAGGAGGACGCGGCCGGAGCCGGGCCGGTCGCACCGTGGTCCCGCATCATCGCCGCGTCGGTGAACTCCCCGCGCAGCGCCTCGGTCTCGACGCGGTCCGCAACGTCCTGGAAATCGTTCATCGAAGTCCCCTCTCGGTCCGGCTGTCCGGTTGCCGCCCTCACCGGTGCGACGCCCTTACGACTCCGCAGGGCGCCGGAATGTGAGGCGGCGCGTCGAGGCGGAGGGAGGGGGACCGCTCCCGTCCCCCGCCTCCCGACTACCGCGCCCCGGACTCCGAGGCGGCCCCGGACGCTTCGGCCGTCCCGGACGCTCCGGCCGTCCCGGCAGGTCCGGCCGCCGTACCCGAACCCGGGACCGTCCCCGAGGCCGGGACCGTCCCCGAGCCCGGGACCGTCCCCGTCCCCGTCCCGCCCGCCACCTGCTTCGTACGGCGGGTCAGGTTCCGTACGTCCGGCACGAGGAGCACCAGGGCCGTGACGACCACGATGACCGCGGCCGACCCCCACAGCGCGTTGCTCCGGCCGAAGGCGCTCTCCGCGGGGCCGGCGAGCGCCGTGGAGAGCGGGACCATGGCCGTGGAGCCGAACCAGTCGTAGGCGGTGACCCGGGACAGCTTCTCCTCCGGGATCTCCTGGTGCAGCGCCGTCATCCAGGAGACGCCGAACACCTCGATCGCGACCCCGCTGACGAACATCGCCGCCGAGAGCCCGACCACGTCGAGCGGCACGGCGAGCGCCGCCGAGGGCAAGGCGATCGGGAAGACGCCCAGGGTGCCCACGAGCAGCAGCCGGCGCGGCTTCCACCGCATCATCAGCACCGCGCCGGCCAGGGTGCCGACGCCGAACGCGGCGAGCGCCAGGCCCCAGGGGCGGGCGCCGCCCAGCTCGTCCCGGGCGACCAGCGGTCCGTACACCGACTCGGCCGCGCCCACCAGCGCCACCACGACGGAGAACTGGGCGACGATCGACCAGAGCCAGGGCCGGCCCGCGACCTCGGCCCATCCCTCGCGCAGATCGGCGAGGAGCCCGCCGCCCGGCGCCCGTTCGGGGATGTGCCGGACGTCGAGGAAGGCCCGCAGCGCGCCGGCGACGGCGAAGGCGGCCGCGTCGATCGCGAGGACCCAGCCGGGCCCGACGGCGGCGATCATGGCGCCGCCCAGCGCGGCCCCGCCGATGCCGGCGCCCGACATGGCCATCCGGAAGAGGGCGAAGGCACGGCTGGCCTGCTCACCGCTGACGCTGGACATCAGCATGCCCTCGGCGGCCGGGCTGAAGAACGCCTGCCCGGTGCCGCACAGCGCGGTGAGCAGCATCATGTGCCACAGCCGCGCCTCGCCGGAGAGGACGAGCACGGCGAAGACCGCCTGTGAGACGAAGTTGAGGGCGTTGGCGGCGACCATCACCCGGTGCCGGGGCACCCGGTCGGCGATCGCGCCCCCGATGAGCAGGAAGAGCACGAGCGGCAGGGTGCGGGCCATCGCGACGAGGCCGACGTCGCCGCCGTCACCGCCGGACTGGATGACGGCGAACGCCGCCGCGATCAGGGCGCCGTGGGTGCCCAGGTTGGTGACGATCGCGGCGGCGGTCAGCAGGACGTAGTTGCGCCCGGCCCAAGCGGGTATCCGGGCGCGTACGCGGGTCAGGACGACCCCGGCGCTTCGGGGGCGAGGCGCACGGTGGAGACGATCTGCTTGATGGTGGCGTCCGGGAGCTCGTCCTTCACGCCCTTGGCGGCGTACAGGACGAAGGAGGAGAAGTCACCCTTGGCGTTCTTGAAGGAGAAGGCGACGGACTTGCCGTCCGACTCGCACTTGTTGCGCTTCTTGATGCCGGGGGCGACGGCCGTGGCCATGCTGCCCTGGAGACCGGCCGTGGTGGTGAACGGCACGGCCTTGGTGATCTTGATGGTGCCCTTGGGCATGTGCTGGGCATAGCCCGCCCAGACCCAGTTGCCGGCCTCGTTGTAGGCCGCCTCGGCGGTGTCCTTGGCGCCCTGGCCGCCCTTGGTGCCGGCCGAGCTCAGGCCCCAGGTCTCCTCGCTGCCGTTCTGGTCGGTGTCCACCGCGCACCAGTTGCTCTTCAGGTGGGCGGGCGCGGACATGGTGACGACGGGGGAGCCGTCGCCCTTCTTCTCGTCCTCGAAGTACGTGACGACACCGGGCTTGGAGAGCTCCCAGTCCGGCGGTACGTCGAAGAGCGTGCCGTACTTCGGGTTGTAGACGACCTTCCAGCCCGGGATCGTCGGCTGGTGGCCGGCCCCGTCGCGCGGGTTGTCGATCGACGGCGAGGCCGGGGCGGCCGGCGTCGCGGACGTCGACTGCGCCGGCTTCGGGTCGTCCGCCTGGTCCTCCTTGTCGCCCTTGTCGAGGACCAGGTAACCGGCGACACCGGCGGCGGCCAGCACGGCCACGGCGGCGACGATCGCCACCAGGGTGGTCTGCTTCTTCTTCCCGCCGTCACCGCCGCCCGGCTGCACCGGGCCGGGCACCGCGTACTGCGGCACGGTCGGCTGCTGGTACGGGTTGGGCTGGCCGTAGCCGCCGGGCGGTGTCCCCGGTTGCTGCTGGTACGGGTTCGGCTGCCCGTACCCGGCGGGCTGTGCGCCCGGCTGGGTGTACGGGTTCGGCTGGCCGTACCCGCCGGGCTGCGCGCCCGGCTGTGCGTACGGGTTCTGATTCTGGTCCTGCGGGTTCTGCTCGCCCCCGGGCGGCTGCTGTCCTGGCCACATGGCCAGTAACGATAGAGGTGCGGCCGGTGGCGGGCTACGGCCGCCCCCGTGCGGGGATGGCGAAGACTGCTACTCGCGGGTAACATCGCGGCCCATGAGCGCAGACCAGATGACCGTCGGCGAGATGCTCGCCGCCACGGTGCCCATGGCCAGGACCCTGAACCTCGAGTTCCTGGAGACCACCGCCGAGCGCGCCGTCGTGCGCCTGCCGGACCAGCCGGACTACCACAACCACGTGGGCGGACCGCACGCCGGCGCCATGTTCACCCTCGCCGAGTCCGCCAGCGGCGCCATCGTCCTGGCCGCCTTCGGCGACCAGCTCGGCCGGGCCGTGCCCCTCGCCGTCAAGGCCGAGATCGGCTACAAGAAGCTCGCCATGGGCGTCGTCACGGCCACCGCCACCCTGGGCCGCCCGGCCGCCGAGGTCGTCGCCGAACTCGACGCGGGCCGGCGCCCCGAGTTCCCCGTCCGCGTCGACATCACCCGCGAGGACGGCGCCGTCACCGGCGAGATGACGGTGGTCTGGACCCTGCGCCCGAACTCCTGAACCCCGCCTCGGGAATCGGCCCCGCCTCGGGGATCGGCCCCTCGGGCCGACCCTCGGGGCCGGCGGATCCCGGCCGGGCCCGGGGGGCGGCCAGGATCCGCCTCGGGCGGCGTCCCGGTGGGGTTTTCGGCACGGCGGCGACGAATCGGACGAACCGTCACGCATAGTGCGGTCAACGCATGATCGCAGGAATCGTGCCGGTTCGAAGGAGCGCCGCCGTGCCCCACGCATCCACCCCGGACCCGCGGGAACAGCCCGCCACCGCTCCTGAGCCGCGCCGGGTCTCCCGGCGCCGGCTGCTCCTCGCCCTCGCCGGCGCGACCGCCCTCTCCGCCGTCCCCGTCGGCACGGCGCGGGCCCACTCCGCCCCCGCAGCCGGTGAGCGGGTCGCCGACCTCCTCGCCCGGCTCACCCTCGACGAGAAGACCGCCCTGCTGCACGGCGCCACCGACCCCGAAGGGCTCGGGCAGGCCGGTTACGTGCCCGGAGTGCCACGACTCGGCATCCCCCCGCTGCGGCTCGCCGACGGGCCCGCCGGAGTCCGGGTCCGCGCGACCGCCACCGCGCTCCCCGCGCCCGTGATGCTCGCCGCCGCCTTCGACCCCGGCCTCGCCCGCGCCTACGGGCGCGTCATCGGCCACGAGGGCCGCGCCCTCGGCCAGGACGTGCTGCTGTCCCCGATGGTCAACCTCATCCGCACCCCCTACGCGGGGCGGAACTTCGAGACCTTCTCCGAGGACCCCCTGCTCTCCGCCGACCTCGTCGCCGAGGAGATCCGCGGCATCCAGGCCGAGGGACTGATCGCCACCGTCAAGCACCTCGCCCTCAACAACCAGGAACGCGACCGGAGATTCGTCGACGTCCGGGCCGGCCGACAGACCCTCCACGAGACCGAGCTCCGCGGCTTCGAAGCCGCCGTCGCCGCCGGCGTCGGCACCGTCATGGCCGCGTACAACAAGGTCGACGGCGCCTACGCCACCGAGAACCGCACCCTGCTCACCGACATCCTCCGGGACCGGTGGGGCTTCGACGGCTGGGTCATGAGCGACTGGGGCGCCGTCCACTCCACCGGGCCCGCCCTCACCGCCGGCTGCGACATGGAGATGCCCGGCGGCGCGCACTACGGCGCCGCCCTCCGCCGCGCCGTGCGCGAGGGCCGGATCGACGAGGCCGTCGTCGACACCGCCGTACGCCGCATCCTCTCCGTACGCGAACGCTTCGGCCTCCTCGACGAGCAGACCGCCGCCCGGCCCGAGCGCGACGCCCGGGCCGGCGCCCGCCTCGCGCTGCGCGTGGCCACCGCCGGCGCGACCCTCCTCCGCAACGAGGGCGGCGCGCTGCCGCTCACCGGCCGGGCCGCCCGCTCGATCGCCGTCATCGGCCCCACCGGCTCCGTGCCCTTCGTCAGCGGCGGCGGCAGCGCCCATGTCGTCCCGGACGCCGCCACCAGCCCGCTCGACGCCCTGCGCGCCCGGGCCGGCGATCGGGCCACCGTCACGTACGCCCTCGGCGAGGACGTCCAGGGCAGGGCCCTCGCCGACGCCGGGGCGCGCACCGAACCTGCCCGCCCCCTCGACCCGGTGGACGTCGCCGCCGACGGGATCTGGACCTACGAGGGCACCCTCACCACCACGGCCGACGACGACTGGAGCTTCTTCGTCCACTACGGCGGCCGGCGGCCCACCGTCACCCTCGACGGCGAGGACCTCTTCGGGGCCGGCGTCGCCACGTACTACACCGGCGGCATCGGCGGTCGGGCCGCCGACGGACTGACCGTGCGCCGCGCCGACCGCCGCCTCTCGGCCGGTCCGCACCGGATCACCGTCACCGCGCAGGGCGGCGCCGAAGGGCAGCGCTTCCGGCTGCGGGCCGCCAACGGCGCCACCCGGTCCGCCGACGTCGCCGAGGCCGTCGCCGCCGCCCGTGCCGCCCACAGCACCGTCCTCTTCGCCTACGAGGACGCCACCGAGGGCCGCGACCGCACCAGCCTCGCCCTGCCCGGCCGCCAGGAGGCCCTCATCCGGGCCGTGACCGCCGCCAACCCGCGTACGACCGTCGTCCTCAACACCTCGTCGGCCGTCACCATGCCCTGGCTGGCCGACACCGCCGCCGTGCTCCAGATGTACTACCCGGGCCAGGAGGGCGGCCCCGCCACCGCGGCCGTCCTCTTCGGCGACGTCGACCCCGGGGGCCGGCTCACCCAGACCTTCCCGCTCACCGAGGACGCCCACCCCACCGCCGGCGATCCCCGCCGCTACCCCGGCGTGAACGGCGTCGAGGAGTACAGCGAGGGCATCCACGTCGGCCACCGCTGGTACGACGCCGAGGGCGTTACTCCGCTCTTTCCGTTCGGCCACGGCCTGTCGTACACCACCTTCGCGTACGAGCGGCTGGGCGCCGTCCCCGTCGGCGACGGCCTGCACGTCGGCTTCACCGTCGTCAACACCGGACGGCGCACCGGCATCGAGGTGGCGCAGGTGTACGTCGGCCCCTCGCCGGACCTCGCCGCCCTCGGCATCGACCAGCCGCACCGGCTCCTCGCGGGCTACCGGCGGCTCCGGCTCGCCCCCGGCGAACGCCGCCGCGTCACGATCCGGGTGGCCGCCCGCACCCTCTCCTCCTGGGACGAGGCCCGGCAGCGCTGGGTCCTGGGCACCGGCCGCCGCCATGTGTGGGCCGGGGCCTCCTCCCGCGTGCTGCCGCTGCGGGCCGAGGCCGTCGTCGGGGCCGCTGCCGGGGCCGAGGTCGGGGCCGAGATCGGGTCCCGCTGACCGGGTAGGCTGCCGGGGTTCGGTCGCCGATTCGGGAGAGGTAACCCGTGCACGTCCAGGAGTGGCTGGAGACGATCCCCGCGGTCGCCGTCTACGCGCTGGTCGGGGTGGTGATCGGCCTGGAGAGCCTGGGCATCCCGCTGCCCGGCGAGATCGTCCTCGTCAGCTCGGCCCTGCTGGCCTCCCAGCACGGCGACATCAACCCGTACGTCCTCGGCGCCTGCGCCACCGCCGGCGCGATCATCGGCGACTCGATCGGGTACGCGATCGGCCGCAAGGGCGGCCGGCCGCTGCTCGCGAAGCTCGGGAAGCGGTTCCCCAAGCACTTCGGCGAGGCCAACATCGCCCTCGCCGAGCGCTCCTTCCAGAAGTGGGGCATGTGGGCGGTCTTCTTCGGCCGCTTCGTCGCCCTGCTGCGGATCTTCGCCGGGCCGCTCGCGGGCGTGCTCCGCATGCCGTACTGGAAGTTCGCCCTCGCCAACGTCTTCGGCGGCATCCTCTGGGCGGGCGGCACCACGGCCGTCATCTACTCGGTGGGCATCGTCGCCGAGGCATGGCTCAAGCGCTTCTCCTGGCTCGGCCTGGTGCTCGCGGTCCTCGTCGGCCTCGCCTCGATGCTGATCCTGAAGAACCGCGCCAAGAAGGCCGCGGCGACCGCTTCCGCCGAGGCGGCGCCGGCCGGCGAGGATGCGCCGGGCGGCGGGGACGTGCCGGTCGCGGAGGGCGCGACGGTCGCCGAGGGTGCGCCGGTCGGCGAGGGCGTGCCGGTCGCCGTGCCGGCGAGGGCCGCGGCCGAGTAAGGGCCGGTCGGGGACGGCCCGGACGGGACGGGCGGGGACGAGTGGGCCGCCCGGGGCCCGTCGGGCGGGGCGGCCGAGGGGGCCGCCCGGTCGCCGGGCCCCGGGCGGGAGTCGGGCGCGGCGGCGGCCGAGGCCGCGGGCACGCGCCCCCGGCCTACTCCCCGAACGCCTCCGCGTGGCCCTTCGCCAGGTGCAGATACATCTCGGCGTTGAGGCGGATGCCCGCCTGCTCCTCCTCGGTCAGCGGACGCCGCACCTTCGCGGGCACGCCCGCGACCAGGGAGCCCGGCGGCACCTCCATGCCCTGCGGGACGAGGGCCTGGGCGGCCACCAGCGAACCGGCGCCGATCCGGGCGCCGTTGAGGATCGTGGCGCCCATGCCGACCAGCACGTCGTCCTCGATCACACAGCCGTGGACGGTCGCGTTGTGGCCGACCGTCACGCGCGCCCCGATCGACACCGGGAAGCCCGGGTCGACGTGGACCGTGCAGTTGTCCTGGACGTTGGCGTCCTCGCCGATCTCGATCGGCCCGCAGTCCGCCCGCAGCACCGCGTGGTACCAGACGCTGGCGCGCGGCCCGAGCGTCACCTCGCCGAGGACCACCGAGGTCGGCGCCGTGAAGGCCGTCGGATCGACCTTCGGCTCCTTGCCGCCCACGCCCCTGATCAAGGCCCCGGGCACCCCGGCCGCCCCCGGCACCCCGGCCGTCCCGGACATCCCGGCCACCTCCGGCACCTCTGCCATGTTCTCGCTCCTGCTCGCTCGGATCATCGGTCGCGCCTCGGGCGGAACACTAGTCCGGCCCCATGACGGACATCACAGGGCATCGCACTGATCAGCCATGACACCGCCGACTACGGTGTCCGGGTGCCCCGGAACAGAAACACGTTCTCATCGCTGACCGCCTGGCGGCGCCGTGTCGTCGCCCGCGCCCTGCAGAGCGGCTGGCGCCGGATCCAGCAGGCGGGCGCCGTGACCGCCGAGCACCCGGGGCGGCTGCGCTTCCGCGGGATCGGCGAGGGCACCCGGCTCGCCTTTCCCCAGGGCACCGTCTTCGGCGAGCCGTGGATCGAGATCGGCGCGTGCTGCATCATCGCCGAACAGGTCACGCTCACCGCCGGCATGCTGCCCGACCTCGACCTCGGGGCGGACACCGTGCTGACCCTCGGCGACGGGGTCGTCCTCGGCCGGGGCAGCCACGTCATCGCGGACGCGCCGATCACCATCGGCTCGGACACCTACTGCGGCCCGTACGTCTACATCACCTCCACCAACCACAGTTACGACGACCCGGACGTCCCCGTCGGTCGGCAGTGGCCGCGCTCGGCGCCGGTCGTCATCGGACCGGGCTGCTGGCTCGGCACCGGCGCGGTGATCCTGCCCGGCGCCCGGCTCGGCCGGAACGTCGTGGTGGCCGCCGGGGCCGTCGTACGTGGTGAGGTGCCCGACCACGCCGTGGTGGCGGGCGCGCCCGCGAAGGTGGTCCGCTCCTACGACCCGGAGCGGGGCTGGCAACCGCCCCTGCGTACGCCCGCGCCCCAGCCGATCCCGGACGGCATCACCCCCGAGCAGCTCGCCGCGCTGGCCGGGCTCGACGCCGAGGAACTCGAGACGCTGGAGCGGCTCGAACAGCTCGGGAAGCCCGGGAAGCCCGGGATGCTTGACGGGCCGGCCGAGCGGGCGAGGGCGAGGGCGGGGGAGCAGGGGAAGCTGTCGGAGCCGACGGCCTGAGGGCGCGGACGCGCGGGCGGCCGAGCGGAACGGTCCCTACGCGCGCGGGGTGCCTGCGGTCGGCCCGTGGCGTGCAGAAGGGCGCGGACGCGCGGGCGGTCAAGCGGCCGGTGCCTGCGGTCAGCCCGTGGCCAGCAGGACCGTGCCCACCAACGCGAGCCCCGCGCCCGCCGCCTGCACCGACCGCAGGCGTTCCTTGAGCACCCCGCGGGCCGCCAGGGCCGTCACCACCGGGTAGAGGCTGGCGAGGACCGCGGCGATCGTCACCGGGCCGCGCTGGGCGGCGAGCGCGTACGTGCCGTTGGCGGCGACGTCCGCGAGGCCGACGAAGGCCAGGGCCGGCACCGCCGCCGCGACCGCCCGCAGACCGCCGCCGCCCTCCGGCAGCGCCCGCCCGCCGCGTCGGACGGAGAGCCACAGGGCGCCGCCGCCCACGGCCACATTGGTCACGCGCTGCACGAACAGGGCGAGGAAGAGGCCGGTCAGCGTCGTGGACGCCTCCGCGATCAGGGCCATCACGGCGCCGAATCCGAAGGCGGCGACCAGGGTGAGCAGCACTGCCTGCCGCTGCACCGGCGCGCCCCGCAGCTCCGGGCCGCCCGCCAGGACCACGCCCGCGATCGCCACCACGATCCCGGCGAACTGGAGCAGTCCCGGCCGGTCGCCCAGGAGCAGGCCGACGCCGACCGGGACGACGACGCCGAGGGAGCCGAGCGGGGAGACCACGCCCATCGGGCCGAGCGCGAGGGCCTTGTAGAAGGCGAGCATCGCCGCGGGGCCGACGGCGCCGGCCGCGACCGCGTACCAGAGCCGGGGGCCGGCCTCGCCGAGGGCGCCGGTGGCCAGCACGAGGGTGCCGAGGACGACGACGGCGATCGCCTGCGAGACCACGACCACGGTCAGGGCCGGGAAACGGCGCGTGAGCAGCCCGCCGCCGAAGTCGGCGAGGCCCCAGAGGAGACTGGTGGCCAGGGCGAACAACGCCGTCAGTGCCGTCATGGGGAGGGCCTCGCAGTACAGTGCAGTGAACAATCGGGTGCACCACACGGTAGTACAGCCTGTTGAACTCTGTCATTCAAAATATTGGACGGAAAGTGTCGGACCTCGATCAGCTCACCCAGTCGCTCGCCCGCAACCTGAAGCGCTGGCGCAACGAACGCGGCTTCACGCTGGACGCGCTCGCCGCCCGGGCCGGGGTCAGCCGCGGCATGATCATCCAGATCGAACAGGCCCGCACCAATCCCAGCGTCGGCACCACGGTCAAGCTCGCCGACGCGCTCGGCGTCTCGATCACCACCCTCCTCGACTACGACCAGGGCCCCCAGGTCCGCCTCGTCCCGCCGGAGCAGGCCGTCCGCATGTGGTCCACCTCCACCGGCAGCCACACCACGCTCCTCGCCGGCACCGAGGCACGCGGCCCCCTGGAGCTGTGGCACTGGACCCTCATGCCCGGCGACGGCAGCGCCTCGGACCCGCATCCCGACGGGACCACCGAACTGCTCCACGTCGTCTCCGGGACGCTCACCCTCGTCGTCGAGGGCGAGGAGCACACCGTCCCGGCCGGCACCTCCGCCGTCTTCGAGAGCAACGTGCCGCACGCCTACCGCAACGAGGGTGACGAGCCGGTGGAGATGACGATGGCGGTCTCCGTCCCGCCCGCACGCTGAACCGGCCGGCCCGGCGCCCCGCCCGGCCCGTACGCTGAGACGGTCAACCCTCCCCGGCAGCCCGCTTGTTAGCGTGACTCGCATGCGCGCACCCATCGGAGACTTCGACGACGCCCGGCCCGCCCCCGACTGCCTCGACCTGCTCACCGCACCCGTCGCCGCCGCCGTGCGGGCCTGGAGCGGAAGCGTGCCGGCGGACCGGATCCTCTACGTGGACACCGACCCGGCCATCGCCGACACCGCCGTCTTCGTCGAGCACTACGGACAGCGGTTGCTCGACGAGTCGGCGAACTGCGTGATCGTCGCCGGCCGGCGCGGCGAGACCACCACCCTCGCCGCCTGCGTCGTCCGCTCCGGCACCCGCGTCGACGTCAACGGTGTCGTCCGCCGCGAGCTGGGCTCCCGCAAGGTGCGCTTCGCCCCGATCGAGACCGCGACCGGAGACACCGGCATGGAATACGGCGGCATCACGCCCCTCGGCCTGCCCGAGGGCTGGCCGGTCCTCGTCGACGCCACCGTCGTCGACACCGAGTGGGTCCTCGTCGGCAGCGGACGCCGGCGCGGCAAGCTCATCCTGCCGGGCAAGGCGTTCGCCGAGCTCCCCGGCGCCGTCGTCCTGGAGGGCCTGGGGGGCGAGGCATGACGGCCGACGGCGCCGGGGCCCTCGCCCGGCCCGGAGCCGACCACCGGATCGGCGGCTTCCGCCTGACTCCGTAGGCCGGCTCAGCCGAGCTTCGGTATCTCGATGGCCGGGCAGCGGTCCATGACCATGTCCACACCGGCCTCGCGGGTGCGCGCGTACGCCTCGGTGTCGATCACGTCGAGCTGGAACCACACCGCCTTGGCGCCGATCGCGACCGCCTCGTCCGCGACGGCCCCCGCGAGGCCGCTGTTGACGAACACGTCGACCACGTCGACGGGGAACGGGATGTCCGCCAGCGACGCGTACCCCTGCTCCCCGTGCACCGTCTCCGCCTTCGGGTGCACCGGCACGATCTTCTTGCCGAAGCGCTGGAGGATGGCCGCGACCCCGTGGGCCGCCCGCGCCCGGTTGTTGGAGAGCCCCACGATCGCCCATGTGTCGCCGCTCTCCGTGAGGATCCGGCGGACGGTCTCCGACTCGGCCTCGGCGGCCCTGGTCTCCACGCTCATCTGACGCTGCCCTTCGTGAATCGACTGTTCCCTGGGATGAACGACCCACGGCCCCCGGTCCTTCCCGCCCCGCCCCCGATCCGTCCCCGATCCCGTCCCGTACGGGGCGCGGCGCGCGGGCGCATAGGCTGGCGTGATGCAGGAGCAGTACCTGACGCTCGCCGCCGAGGGCGTCCACGAGACCGAGATCAACCGCTCGCGCTTCCTCTGCGCGCTCGCGCCCGTCGCCACCGAGGAGGAGGCGCAGGCGTTCGTCGCGCGCGTCCGCCGCGCCCACCCGACCGCCACCCACAACTGCTTCGCGTACGTCGTCGGGGCCGACGCCTCCGTCCAGAAGGCGTCCGACGACGGCGAGCCCGGCGGCACCGCGGGCGTCCCCATGCTCCAGATGCTCCTGCGCCGTGAGATGCGCTACGTCGCCGCCGTCGTCACCCGCTACTACGGCGGCGTGAAACTCGGCGCGGGCGGCCTCATCCGCGCGTACGGCGGCGTGGTCGGCGAGGCGCTCGACACCCTCGGCACCGTCACCCGCCGCCGCTACCGGCTCGCCACCCTCACCGTCGACCACCAGCGGGCCGGCAAGCTCCAGAACGACCTGCGGGCCACCGGCCGCGCCGTGCGCGAGGTCACCTACGGGGCCGCCGTCACCATCGAGATCGGGCTCCCCGACGCCGACGTGACGGACTTCACGGCCTGGCTCGCCGACGCCACCGCCGGCGAGGCGACCTTCGAGCTGGGCGGGGAGGCGTACGGGGATGGCTGAGCCGGCCCGTACGGTCACCGGCGTTGTCGTACCCCACCGGTACCCTCAGGGATCATGAGGCTTCTGCACACGTCGGACTGGCACCTGGGACGCTCGTTCCACCGGGTCGCGCTGCTCGACGCCCAGGCCGCGTTCCTCGACCACCTGGTGGCGACGGTGCGCGAGCGGGAGGTGGACGCGGTCCTGGTGGCCGGCGACGTCTACGACCGGGCCGTGCCGCCGCTCGCCGCCGTCGAGCTCTTCGACACCGCCCTGCACCGGCTCGCCGACGCCGGTGTGCCCACGGTCATGATCTCCGGCAACCACGACTCGGCCCGCCGGCTCGGCGTCGCCGCGGGTCTCATCGAGCGCGCCGGCATCCATCTGCGCACCGACCCGGCCGGGGTCGGCACCCCCGTCGTCCTCGCCGACGCCCACGGCGACGTCGCCCTCTACGGCCTGCCCTACCTCGAACCGGCCCTGGTGCGCGAGAGGTTCGGCGCAGAGAAGGCCGGGCACGAGGCCGTGCTCGCCGCCGCCATGGACCGCGTCCGCGCCGACCTCGCCACCCGCCCCGCCGGCACCCGCTCCGTCGTCCTCGCCCACGCCTTCGTCGCCGGCGGCGAAGCCAGCGACAGCGAGCGGGACATCACCGTCGGCGGTGTCGCCGCCGTGCCCGCGGGGGTCTTCGACGGCGTCGACTACGTGGCCCTCGGCCACCTCCACGGCAGCCAGACCGTCACCCCCCGGATCCGCTACTCCGGCTCGCCCCTCGCCTACTCCTTCTCCGAGGCCGACCACCGCAAGTCCATGTGGCTGATCGAGCTCGGAGCCGACGGCGCCCTCGACTCCGCCGAGCGGATCGACTGCCCCGTGCCCCGGCCGCTGGCCCGGATCCGCGGCCGGCTCGACGACCTGCTCGCCGACCCCGCCCTCGCTCGCCACGAGGACGCGTGGGTCGAGGCCACCCTCACCGACCCGGTCCGGCCCGCCGACCCCATGGCCCGGCTCACCGAACGCTTCCCGCACACCCTCAACCTGGTCTTCGAGCCCGAGCGCACCGGCGACGACCCGCTCGTCTCCTACGCCACCCGGCTCCGGGACCGCAGCGATCAGCAGATCGCGGAGGACTTCGTGGCCCATGTCCGCGGCGGCACCGGACCCGACCACGCCGAGCGCACGGTCCTGTACGGCGCCTTCGACGACGTGCGGGTGGACGCCGCCGAGCGCGAGGTGAGCGGACGGTGAGGCTCCACCGCCTGTCGATCACCGCGTTCGGGCCCTTCGGCGCCACCCAGGAGATCGACTTCGACGCCCTGTCGTCGGCCGGCCTCTTCCTGCTCCACGGCCCCACCGGCGCCGGCAAGACCTCCGTCCTCGACGCCGTCTGCTTCGCCCTCTACGGGGCCGTCCCCGGCGCCCGTCAGAGCCCCGGCACCACCCTGCGCAGCGACCACGCCGTCCCCGGCACGTACACCGAGGTCACCCTCGACCTCACCGTGGGCGAGCGGCGCCTGGAGATCACCCGCCGCCCCGCCCAGCAGCGCCCCAAGAAGCGCGGCGGCGGCTTCACCACGGAGAAGGCCCAGAGCCGGCTGCGCGAGTACGACACCGAGACCGGCGAATGGCGGGCGCTCAGCCGCTCCCACCAGGAGATCGGCGAGGAGATCACCCAGCTCCTCGGCATGAGCCGCGACCAGTTCTGCCAGGTCGTGCTGCTGCCCCAGGGCGACTTCGCCCGCTTCCTGCGCGCCGACGCCGAGGCCCGCGGCAAGCTCCTCGGCCGGCTCTTCGACACCCGCCGCTTCGCGGCCGTCGAGGACCGCCTCGCCGAGCTGCGCAAGGCCGCCGAACGCCAAGTCCGCGAGGGCGACGAGCGGCTCCTCGCCCTCGCCCACCGGATGGCCCAGGCCGCCGGGCCGACCACCTCCGGCGCCGCACCCGTCGACCAGCGCCCCGGCGAGCCCGGGCTCGCCGAGGCCGTCCAGACCCGCGCCGCCCTCGCCCGCGCCGACGCCCGCGAAGCCCTCGACATCGCCCACCTCCGGCTGGTCGCCGCCGAGCGGCGGCAGGCGGCCGCCCGCGCCACGCTCGACGCCGAGCGCGAGCTCGCCGACCGGCAGGCCCGGCACGCCGACGCCCTGCGCCGCCAGGAGGAGCTGACCGCCCGGCGCCCGCTGCGCGACCAGTGGCAGACGGCCCTGGACCGCTCCCTCAAGGCCGACCGGGTCGCCCCCGCGCTGGGCCTGCGCGAGCACGCCGAGCGCGCCCACCGCACCGCGACCGCCGCCCGCGACCGTGCCCGGGCGGTCCTGCCGCCCGACCTCGCCGAGGCCGGCGCCGAACACCTCTCCGCCGTGGAGCGCCGCCTCCGCGAGGAACTCGGCGGCCTGGAGGCCGCCCGCCGGGCCGAGCGGCGCAGCGCCGAGATCGCCGCTGAGCGCGCCGCCCTCGACCGCGAGGCCCGCGCCGACGAGGAGTTCCTCCTCGACGCCACCGCCTGGCTGGCCGGCTGGGAACCGCACCGGGCCGCGCTCCAGCAGCGCGTCGAGGCCGCCCAGGAGGCCACCGCCCGCGCCGAACAGCTCGCCGGACGCCTCGAACCGGCCCGTCGCCGGCTCGCCGCCGCCCGCCGCCGCGACGAGCTGGCCGCCGACCTCGCCACCGCCCGGGAGCGGCTCACCGCCGCCCGCGAGCGCCGCAACGAGGCCCACGAGCACTGGCTCGACGTCAAGTCCCGCCGCCTGCGCGGCATCGCGGCCGAACTCGCCGCCGCCCTCCGGCCCGGCGCCCCCTGCCAGGTCTGCGGCTCCGCCGACCACCCGGCCCCGGCCCGCACCACCGCCGACCACGTCGACCGCGCCGCCGAGGACGCCGCCTACGCCGCCTACACCCGCGCCGACGAGACCCGCACCCACGCCGAGACCACCGTCGCCGCCACCGCCGAGGCCCACGAGGCCGCCCGCCAGGAAGTCCTGGCGGGCGCCGCCCAGGTGACCGCCGACGTCGCGGACGGGCCCGTCGCCGAGCCCACCGTCGCCGAACTCGCCCAGCAGGTCGACACGTTGGCCCGCGAGCACGCCGAGGCTCACGCGCTCGCCGCGGGGACGCACGCCGCGCGGGAGGTGTTGGCGCGGGCCGAGCGGGAGTACGAGGAGCGGGTGGCCGCGCAGCGGGAGGCCGAGCGGCGGGTGGCGGGACGGACGTCGCGACGGGAGACGCTGGAGCAGGAGCAGGCCGCCCTGGAGGCGGAACTGGCCGGCTCACGCGGCGAGTCCGGCAGCGTCGCCGCGCACGCCACGCTCCTGGAGCGGCGGATCGCCCTGCTGACCGAGGCCGCCGAGACCGTGCGGGACGCCGAACTCGCCGCGCGCGGGCTGAAGGAGGCGGACGACCGGCTCGCCGACGCCGCCTTCAGGGCCGGCTTCGACACGCCCGCCGAGGCCGCCGCCGCGCTCCTCGACGAGACCGCGCGCCGCGAGCTCCAGCACCGCGTCGACGCCTGGCAGGCCGAGGCCGCCGCCGTCGCCGACCGCCTCGCCGAGGCCGCCACGGCGGCCGCCGCCGCGCTCCCGCCCGCCGACCCCGCCGCCGCCGAGGCCGCGCACACCGCCGCCGAGCGGGCCCTGCGCGAGGCCGACACCGCGCTCGCCGCCGTACGGGAACGGGCCGCCGCGCTGGACCGGCTCTCCCGGCAGGTCGACACCGAGGTCCGCCGGCTCGGCCCGCTCCGCGAGCAGTACGAGCGGGTGGCGCGGCTCGCCGGCCTCACCGCCGGCACCTCCGCGGAGAACGAGCGCAAGATGCGCCTGGAGTCGTACGTGCTCGCCGCCCGCCTCGAACAGGTCGCAGCCGCGGCCACCGCCCGCCTCCAGCGCATGTCCTCGGGGCGCTACACGCTCGTCCACTCCGACGCCCGCAGCGGCGGCCGCCGCGCCGGACTCGGCCTGCACGTCGTCGACGCGTGGACGGGCAACGAGCGGGACACCGCGACCCTCTCCGGCGGCGAGACCTTCTTCGCCTCGCTCGCCCTCGCCCTCGGCCTCGCCGACGTCGTCACCGACGAGGCCGGCGGCGTCCGCCTCGACACCCTCTTCATCGACGAGGGCTTCGGCAGCCTCGACGACCAGACCCTCGACGAGGTCCTGGACGTCCTCGACTCGCTGCGCGAGCGCGACCGCAGCGTCGGCATCGTCAGCCACGTCGGCGACCTGCGCCGCCGCATCCCGGCCCAGTTGGAGGTCGTCAAGGCGCGGCACGGCTCCGCGGTCCGGCTCCGTACCGGAGGAGAGGCGCTCAGCGGCTGATCGGGCGCCGGGGGAGCGGCGAGGAGTACACCACGCTGGTGGTGACCGGACCGAGCGCGCCGACCTTCCCGGAGATCTGCTCCAGGTGCTTCATGGACCGGGCGGCGACCTTCATGACGAAGCAGTCGTCACCGGTGACATGGTGCGCCTCGAGCACCTCCGGAGTGGTGGCGACCAGGTCGTGGAAGGGCTTGTAGTTGCCGTGCGGATACCGCAGCCGGACGAAGGCCAGGATCGGCAGCCCCAGCCGCTCCTGGTCGATGACGGCCGTGTAGCCGGCGATCACCCCGGCCTCCTCCAGGCGGCGCACCCGCTCGGTGACGGCCGAGGCCGACATCGACACCGCCCGCGCGAGCTCGGCGAAGCTGGCCCGGCCCTGCTCCTGGAGGGCCTCGATGATCCGCCAGTCCGTGGCGTCCGGGGTGTATCCGCTGGTCATGGGCGTGACCTTGCAGGGAAAAGCCCGGGAGTTCAAGTTCTCCCGGGCTTTCCCACGATGCGGACCGAAGCGGAATCCGCCCCTCAGAGCCGCGAGATCTCGTCCACCAGGTCGTCGAGCCCCAGCGGCCCCAGGGACAGCGCCGCCATGTGCCACGCCTTCGCGTCGAAGGCGTCGCCGTGGGCGGCCCGCGCCTTCTCCCGGCCGAGCAGCCACGCCCGTTCGCCCAGCTTGTAGCCGATCGCCTGGCCGGGGACGGAGAGATAGCGGGTCATCTCGCTCTCCACGAAGGCCGGCGGGCGGCTGCTGTGCCGCTGGAAGAACTCCTGCGCCAGTTCCGGCGTCCACCGCTCGCCGGGGTGGAACGGCGAGTCCGCCGGGATCTCGAGTCCCAGGTGCATGCCGATGTCGACGATGACCCGGCAGGCCCGCATCATCTGGCCGTCCAGATAGCCGAGCCGCCGCTCCGGGTCGCCGAGGAAGCCCAGCTCGTCCATCAGCCGCTCCGCGTACAGCGCCCAGCCCTCGGTGTTGGCGCTGACCTTGCCGATCGTCGCCTGGTAGCGGGAGAGCCGGTCGGCCACGTGCACCCACTGCGCGATCTGCAGGTGATGGCCCGGCACGCCCTCGTGGTACCAGGTCGACACCAGGTCGTACACGGGGAAACGGGTCTGCCCGTCGACCGGCAGCCAGGTGCGGCCGGGGCGCGAGAAGTCCTCCGACGGGCCGGTGTAGTACGGGGCGGCGGCGCCGCCGGGCGGGGCGATCCGGGACTCCACCCGCCGGACCCGCTCGGCGAGTTCGAAGTGCGTGCCGTCCAGCGACGTGATCGCCTCGTCCATCAGCCGCTGGAGCCAGTCCCGCACCTCGTCCACGCCCTCGATGTGCGTGCCGTGCTCGTCCAGGTGCGCCAGCGCCTCCCACGGCCCGGCACCCGGCAGGATCCGCTCGGCCTCCCGCCGCATCTCGCCCAGGAGCCGGTGGTATTCGGACCAGCCGTACGCGTACGCTTGGTCGAGGTCCAGGTCGGTGCCGTTGAAGAAGCGCGACCAGCGGCGGTAGCGCTCGCGGCCCACCGTGTCGGGGGCGTCCGCCACCGCCGGGGCGTACACGTCCCGCATCCAGTCCCGCAGCTCCACCACGGCCCGGTCGGCGCCCGCGCCCGCCGCCGCCAGCTCCGTCCGCAGCTCCTCGGGGACCTCCGCCCCGGCCGCGTCCTCGACGCCGCGGGCGAAGCCCTCGAACCAGCCGCGGGCCGTGCCGTCGGGGCCCTCGCCGCCCGCGACCGCCCACTCCGTGAGCTGGCCGACGAAGGTGGCCGTGGCCCGGGGGCCGCCCCGCATGCCCCGCTCCAGACCGAGCGCGAGCGCGGCCCGGTAACCCTCCAGAGCCGCCGGGACCGCGCGCAGCCGCGCGGCCACCGCCGTCCAGTCCGCCGCGGTCGCGGTGGGCAGCATGGTGAAGGAGAGCCGCACGCTGTGCGCGGGGGAGCGGAGGTTGCTCACCGCGCACAGGCCCTCGTCCGCCTCGTGCACGAGGAGCTGGGCGGTCAGCCGCTCCCGCAGCAGCCGGGCACAGCGCCGCTCCGCCTCGTCCTTCGCCCCCGGCTGCCGCTCGGCCTCGTCGAGGAGGACGAGGGTGCGCCGGGCGAGGCCGGCCATGGCCTCCTGACCGGCGGGCGAGAAGTCGGGCAGACGGCTCGCGCTCTCCCGGACTCCCAGGAACGTACCGGTGACCGGGTCGAGTTCGATGAGCGCGTCGACGTAGTCGTCGGCGACCTGGCGGGGAAGTGCGGTGCTGGAAGACTCTGGCATGGGTCTCATCCTGGCCCGCGCACGGTGCCCGCGTCATCCTCGACGGCTCTCAACCGATCTCAGTCGGCTGACAAATGAGCGCTCGGCGTGGGCGGGAGCAGGGGGCCGCACTCCCACTGCTGGAAGATCAACCGGGTCTCCACCCGTGCCACCTCGCGGCGCGAGGTGAACTCGTCGAGGACCAGTCGTTGCAGGTCGGCGGGGTCCGCGACGGCCACGTGCACCAAGTAGTCGTCGGGTCCGGTGAGATGGAACAGGGCCCGGGACTCCGGCAGGGCGCGGATCCGCTCCACGAAGGGTCCGATGAGCTCCCGCCGGTGCGGCCGGACCTGGACGAGCAGCAGCGCCTCCAGGCCCCGGCCGAGTTTGGCCGGATTTAGCTGTAGCCGGTGTCCGAGGATCACTCCGGTGCGGCGGAGACGGGCCACCCGGTCGAGACAGGTGGACGGAGCCACCCCGACCTCGGCGGCGAGCTCGCGGTAGGTGGACCGGGCGTCGTTCTGCAAGAGGCGAAGAATGTGCAGATCGACCGCGTCCAGTACGACAGAATCGGCCATTGGCCGAACGTAGCACGGCGGTTTCCCGCTACGGCCCGGTATTCGTTCACAGTGCGCCCCATGGACACCTCCATGGACGCCTTCGCCTCCGACGCCTCCGCCGCCCGCACCCGGGCGCTGGCCACCGAAGCCGTGCACGCCGGCCGTGACGACCTCGCCGAGCTGGGCCTGCACGCCCCGCCGCTCGACCTGTCCACCACCTACCCCTCGTACGACATCCGGGCGGAGGCCGCCCGGATCGACGAGTTCGCCACGACCGGGGCCCGCCCGGACGGTCCGCCGGTCTACGCCCGTCTCGACAACCCCACCACCGGGCGCTTCGAGACGGCCCTGGCCCGCCTGGAGGGCACCGACTCCGCGGTGGCCTTCGCCAGCGGCATGGCGGCGCTCAGCGCCGTCCTGCTCAGCCGGGCGAGCCAGGGGCTGCGGCACGTGGTGGCGGTCCGGCCGCTGTACGGGTGCAGCGACCACCTGCTGAACGCCGGACTGCTCGGCACCGAGGTCACCTGGGCCTACCCGGCCGGCGTCGCGGACGCGATCCGTCCCGACACCGGTCTGGTCATGGTGGAGTCGCCCGCCAATCCCACCCTCGCCGAGGTCGACATCCGGGCGCTCGCCCACTCCTGCGGCTCGGTGCCGCTGCTCGTCGACAACACCTTCGCCACCCCGGTGCTCCAGCGGCCCGCCGAGCTCGGTGCGCGGATCGTGCTGCACAGCGCGACCAAGTACCTCGGCGGCCACGGCGACGTGATGGGCGGGGTCGTCGCCTGTGACGAGGAGTTCGCCCGCGGGCTCCGTCAGGTGCGGTTCGCGACCGGTGGGGTGCTGCATCCGCTGGCCGGCTATCTGCTGCTGCGCGGTCTCTCCACGCTCCCGGTACGGGTGCGGGCGGCGTCGGCGACCGCGGCCGAACTGGTCCGCCGCCTCGCCGTCGACCCGCGGATCGCGCGCGTGCACTATCCGCGGATCGGCGGCGCGATGATCTCCTTCGAGGTCTACGGGGACCCGCACGACGTGATCGCCGGCGTCCGGCTCATCACGCCGGCGGTGAGCCTCGGCAGCGTCGACACCCTCATCCAGCACCCGGCCTCGATCAGCCACCGCATCGTGGACGCCTCGGACCGGCGCTCCGGCGGGATCAGCGACCGGCTGCTGCGGATGTCGGTGGGCCTGGAGGACGTCGAGGACCTGTGGCGGGACCTGACCCAGGCGCTCAGTGCCGGGCCCGCCGCGGCTCCGCGCCCGGAGCGGGTCGCGCAGGCGTAGCCGCGTCCGAGCCCGTGGCGGTGTCCGCGCCCCGGTGCGCGTGGGCGTCGCGCAGCCGGGCGGTGATGACCAGGGTGCCTTCCTCGATCTGGTAGTCGAGGGGCAGGTTCAGCCCCCGCATGGCCGCCACCATGCCGGTGTTGGACGACTGGGTCACCGCGTACACGCTGTCGCAGCCGGCCTCCTCGGCCAGCGCCACCAGCCGGCCGAGGAGCTCGGAGCCGATGCCGCGCCGCTGCCAGTCGTCCTCCACCAGGAGGGCGACCTCGGTCTCGTCGCCGTCCCACAGCAGATGGCCGAGGGCGACGACCTTCCCGGAGGCCGTCTGCACGGCGAGGGTGCGGCCGTAGCGGGGGCTGAGGAGATGGTCGAGATAGCGGTCGGCGTCGCCGACGGGGCCGTGGTAGCGCAGCCCCAGGGTGCGTGAGGAGCAGCGGTCGTGCATGGCCCGCGCGGCGGCCAGGTCGCGCTGGTCGGCGCGGCGGACGGTGATCTCGTTGCCCTCGGGCAGGGTGAGCACGTCCCGCCGGCGCGGCACGCGCGGACCGAGCCGGGCGTCGAGTTCCACCAGGGCGCGGGCCCGGGCGAACTCGGTCGGAGTGAACGGAAGATAGGGACGCTCGACGACGAGGGTGCCGCCGTTCGGGTCGCGCAGCCGCATCACCGTCTCCTCCAGGACGCCTTCCACCGGCGCCGGTTCACCGGTGGGGCGGCCGGTGAGGGAGACCGGCGGCACGGAGTGGAGGGTGCACCGGCCGAGCAGCCGGCGCAGGGCGAGGGGCAGTTCGGCCGCGTCGAGCGCGGTACGGGTCGCGAGCCCCAGCACCCGGGTCGGCGTGTCGACGAGGTCGTGGGCGTCGGCCCGCTCGGTCCAGGTGTCGGTGCCGCCGGCGGCGGCGACCGCGCGCGTGAGCGTGCTCGTCTGCAGCCCGGCGGGGGTGCGCAGCAGGAACTCGTCGACGGTGCCCTCGGCCAGCGGATGGGTCTGCAGGGTCAGGATGTCGACGCCGTGGCGGGCGAGCACCGTGCACAGCGCCGCCAGGCTGCCCGGGGTGTCGCGGACCGTGGTCCGCATCCGCCACAGAGCCGTCCCGGCGCTGTCCCCCACGGGGGTGGGGTCCGCGTCGGGAACGACGGCCGGCGGCAGCGGGGTCTTCCCGCTGCCGCCGGGATCGTCGACGGGCGGCGCATGACTGTGGCGGCGGGCCCACCACGTGTGGAAGGCGGCGGTGGCCACCAGCGCGATCGCCGAGAACACCAGCAGATAGGGGCCGTCGGGGCCCTTGGCGACGGTCTTGGCGATCGTGTCGGCCACCGCCACGGCGGTGAACAGGGCGGCGAGCTCGATCAGGTCGTGCCGCCAGTGGTGGGGGCGACGGGCGTTCCGCGGGGTCGTCATATCGGTCATGACCTCACTGTGACCCAGCGGTGTTGCGTGATCACGAACGCTTTGTGACTGATGGGTTAAGCGCCCATCTGGGAGCCTAGTGACCGATTTCGACCGCTTCTGACGGTGCTCGATCGGTGTTGTGTCCGAGTGCGGCCAGCAGCCGCCGGGCCTGGACCACGAGCTGCGAGGAACCCGCCCGCGCCGCCGCCTCCGCGAGGCCCGGTATCTTCCCGGACCCGCCGGACCGCTCCACACACTCGGCGGCCACCGCCACCAGCTCCCCGGTCCCGCGCGGCGGCTGTTCCGCCGTCAGCAGCGCGGGCAGCAGCCCCAGGAGCACGGACCGCACCGTCGCGTACGCCCCGGTCGCGGCGGCCGTACGGGCCGCGTCCGCCAGCCGGTTCGGCTTCACCGTCCCCTCGGCCACCAGCTCCGCGAGCCGCGCGGCGAGCAGCGCCGGATCCAGGTCGCCCCGGGAGGCCAGGACGAGCAGCGCGTCCACGGCCGTCAGCCGGTCCTCCGCGTGCCGGCAGCCGAGCCCCACGGCGAGCGCCAGATGGACGGCCGGGCCGGCCGGACCGTCGGACTCGGCCAGCGCCGTCAGCCCCCAGGCCGCGTCCCGCTCGTCCCACTCCGCACCGGCCGCCAGCGACGGCAGCAGCCAGGCGGCCAGCGTCTCCCGGTCGTCCGGCAACACCCCGGGCCACAGCGGCCGCAGGGCCGACCAGTGGTACCGGCTGCAGCCGCGCAGCGTCTCCTCCGACGAGCCGCCCAGCCACTGGAACGCCGGCGGAAACTCCTTGCCGATCGTCCGGCGCTCCCGCACCGCGAGGACCAGCCGGTCTGCCAGCCACCACCGGTCCGACCGGCGGTCGGCCCCGGTGCGGGCCAGGAACCGCAGGCCGGGCGAGAGCGACTCGTCCGCCGTCAGCCAGTCGGCCAGCCGCGTCCCGGCCCACGTGCCGAGCTCCGCCGCCTCCGTGGCGGCGCGCGCAGCCGACGGATCGGCCTTGCGGACCCGCAGCAGCGCCTGCGCGAGGTCCACCGGCAGCGGTTCCACCCCGGCGTCCCGGTAGGCCCGCAGCCGCTCGACCAGCACCGGTGGGTCGATCGCCCCGGTGTGACGGGTCGGCGTGGCCAGCAGGAACGGCACCGGGCCCTCCGTCGCGACCAGCCAGGCCGCCTCCCACACCCGGGCGTCGACGGCCCTGGTCAGGGCCTTGTGCGCGCAGCACGGCGTACCGGTCGCGCGGCGGCGGGCAAGGTCGAGCGCCGACACCCGCACCGCGCCGAGCAGAGCGGCGAGCACGGTGAAGATGCCGTCCGACCCCTCGGAGACATGGTCCCGGCCCTCCAGCCAGTACGCCCCCGCGAACGCCTCCCGCACCGCCGCCGCCAGCGCCTCCCGGTCCCGGTGGGCAAGCCGTACGACACCGTCAAGCGCCCGTTCGAAGTCCTCGACGGACTCGTAAGGATGCCGCGCCAGCGCGACCAGCTCCTCCACCAGCTCGGCGACCGTCGCCGCCGCCGGCGCCACCGGCCGGAGCTCCGGCACCGGCGGCAGCACCTCCTCGTACGGCCCGGCGGCGACGGCCACGGACGTGCCGAACACCTGCGCCGCGGCCGCCCGGTGCACCGGGCTCAACAGCTCCGCCGCACCCGCCAGTTCCTCCCGCACCCGCTCGTCGGGCACGTCGGACAGATGCCGGCCCACCAGCTTCAGAGCCCGCTCCTGGATCGCCGTGTCCTCGTGCCCGAACGCGTCCGTGACCACCGGCAGCAGCTCCCCCGCCGCCCCCGGATCGCGCCGCAGCACCTTCCCCAGCAGCGTCACCTGGGCCCGCACCAGCTTCTTCTCCGTGCGGAACAGCACCGAGCCGGACATCTCCGCCAGATCCCGCACCGCGAGGCCGCCGTCGAGCGCCAGCTCGGCCAGGACCTGCTGCGCGTGCGCGGCCACCGGCGACGGGGCGTCGGCCACCATGCCGAGCCAGTCGGGAACCCGGCCGCGCCGCTCCTCGTCCGTCGTGCCCAGCGCCTGGAGCAGGGCCAGCGGGAACCGCAGATCACGCGCCCGCCCACCGCGCAGCAGCCGGGCCACACAGCCGTCGACCAGCACCTCGCGGTCCAGGACGCCCTCCCCGGCGAGGGCCGCGAGCGCCGACGGCCAGGGAAAGGAGGTGTCGGCGCCGGAGGCGTACCAGGTGAGGACGTCCGGTGTCTCGGTCAGATCGAGCAGCCGGGGCGCCAGGACCGGCGTCTGCGGGTCGGCCCGAAGGCTGTCGACCAGGTCCGGGCCGTGCACGGCCCTGGTCCAGCCACGGACATAGCCCTCGGTCGCGGGAGCGGGGCAGCCGGTCAGCAGCACCAGCCCGTGCACGAGCTCGTACTCCTCCTCCGCCACGGCCGGCCGCTCGGCGAGCCGCCGGGCCACCTCCGTGAGCCACGCGGGGTCGCGGTCCGCGAGCACCCCCAGCAGCGGCCCGCTGTGACCGCTCCAGTCCCGCAGGTCACGCCCGCCGAGCCAGTCCGCGGCCGCCGCCGCACCCGTGTGACAGCCGGCGCCCGCGAGACGCAGGGCGCTCTGCACCCTGGCCCGCTCGTCCCACCGCTTCCAGTCCCAGCCGCGGACCTCCTTGCGCAGCCTCTTCAGCTCCGGCAGCGCCGCCTTGCGCCCGGCCGCGTCCATCTGCCCGAGCAGCCCGGGCACGTCCCCGTGCCGCCCCTGCCGGACCGCGTCGAGACACTGCTCCACCTGCGCCTGGTCCACCGTCATCACGCGACCCCCGCCCTCTCCGCCGTCTCCACCAGGGCGCCGCGCCGAGCCATCCGCACCGCGAGCGCGTGCTTGCACGGGCCCCGCCGGCCCCGGTACTCCGCCCACCACGCGCACGTGCAGCTCAGCCGCCCGTCCGCCGACTCCCGCACCTGATAGCGCCGTTCCGCCGACACCACCGAGGCGAGCGCCCCGTCCAGGACCACCGCGCCCTCCGCGAGCAGCGCCCGGGCGGCGACCAGGCGCGGATTGTGCCGCTCGGCGCGATCCGCGTCGTACGGCAGCTCGCGATGGAAGTACGCGGCCTCCGCCACGTCGTACCCCACCCGCCCGGCCGTGCCCAGACGGATCAGCGCCGCCCGCACCCGGTCCACCGGGAGCCCCGACCGCTCGGCCAGGTCACCGAGGTCGATCCGCGGCTCCCAGGCGAGCAGCACCGACACCAGCTCCGCGTCCTGCGCCGCCTCCTCCGTGGCCAGCGCCTCCAGGACACCGCCCTCGCCGGAGAAACCGCGCGCCGGATCCGGCGACAGGGTCAGCGTGAGCCGCATCCCGGGCAGCTCCACCTCCCAGGCGCTCGGCGCCGACCCGCCGTCCGGCACCGGCCCGTACACCCGCAGCGCCGTCGCGTGCCGCAGCACCCGCTCCAGGGCCACCAGCCGGTCCGGTCCCGCGAGGCACACCGCGCCCGCGACCGGCCGCGTGGTCGGCCGCAGCGTCCGCCCGGACGGCACCACCCACATCGGGCCCCGGCCCCGCGCCTGCGTCCGCGGCAGCGAGCGCAGGAACCGGACCGCCTCCGCCGCCGTCAGCTCCGCGCGCAGGTCGAACCCGGCGGACGAGACCTGCGCCTCGGCGAAACCGCGCAGCCAGCGGTCGGGCAGCGGCACCTTCTTCTCCACCACCGGACCGTCGAGCGTGGTCACCGCCAGCTCCTCGGGGCCGACCCGCAGATGCAGCGGATCGTCGCCCGTCAGGCGCGACAGCGCCTCCCGCAGCGGGTTGTTGACGTCCACATTGGTCGTCCCGTGCCCGGTCCGCGCCCCGTCGAGCCCGGCGCTCAGCACGTCGAGGCGCGCGTACACCCCGCCGCAGCCCGAGAAGGACTCGAAGCGCAGCCGGTCGCCGTTCCCGGTCACGACCGGGTCGAGGGAACCCGGCCGTATCCGCTGGTGGTAGCGGGCCGCCGCCACGTCGGCCACGGCCAGCAGCCCGCGCGCGGCGACCTGCGGCGAGGTGAGGAAACCGGAGAAGAAACGGGGACGGGCCTCGGCGCCGTGCGGCGTGAGCCCCCCGGACGTCTCCAGACCGAGCAGCCGGCCGGAGCCCACGGGCTCCAGCGCGGACGGGCGTGCGTAGGCGAGCGCCTGTACGGATCGCGTCATGGAAACGACCGTAGGACGCGGCACTGACAATCGGCCCGCGAACGCCCTCCCGGCGCCCGCGCGCACCCACCCTGACCAGGCGTCACGCGCCGGTCGTCACGGGCCGGTCGTCACGGGCCGGGCGTCACGGGGCCGGGCCTCACGCGACGGTCGTCACTGCCCGACGAGGCCCGGCTGCAGGACCTTGGAGAACAGCACCGTGCCGCCCCCGGCCCGCAGCCGGACCGTCAGTTCCCCGCTGTCGCCGTCGATGTCGACCTCGCCGAAGTACTGCGGGCTCTCCATCGGCGACAGGTTGGCCCGCTCCGGCGCCCGCACGAAGACCCGCTCGGGACCGAAGGTGCCGTCCAGCCGGCTCGCCGGGAAGGCGCCCGCGGCCAGCGGCCCCGACACGAACTCCCAGAACGGCGCGAAGTCCTGGAAGGCGGCGCGCTCCGGCGCGTAGTGCTGCGCCGAGGTGTGGTGGACGTCGGCGGTGAGCCACACCGTGCCGGTGATCCGCCGGTGCTTGACGAACCGCAGCAGCTCCGCGATCTGCAGCTCGCGGCCGAGCGGCGCACCCGGGTCGCCCTGCGCGATCGCCTCGAAGTCGGTCGACCCGTCGGGCACCACGAGCCCCAGCGGCATGTCCGCGGCGAGCACCTTCCACACCGCCCGCGACCGGGCCAGTTCCCGCTTCAGCCACTCCAACTGCTCGGCGCCCAGGATGCCGGTGGTGTCGTCGGCCTGCCGGCCCGGCGAGTTGGCGTTCCGGTACGAGCGCATGTCGAGGACGAAGACGTCCAGCAGCGGCCCGTAGCGCACCACCCGGTGCATCCGGCCCTCGGTCCGCGTGCCGTCGCCGCGCGCGTGCAGGCTGGAGACCGGGAAGTACTCGGCGAAGGCGCGCGAGGCGCGGGCCGCGAGGACGTCGACGTCCTTCTCGGTGTAGCGCGGGTCGTCGAGGATCTGGCCCGGGTACCAGTTGTTGCGGACCTCGTGGTCGTCCCACTGGACGATCGACGGCACCTGGGCGTTGAAGGCGCGCACGTTGTGGTCGAGCAGGTTGTAGCGGAAGTTGCCGCGGTACTCGTCCAGCGTCTCGGCGACCTTCGCCTTCTCGGGCGTGGTGACGTTCCGCCAGATCCGGCCGTCCGGCAGCGTCACACGGGGCTGGATGACGCCGTCCGCGTAGATCGTGTCGCCGCTGCACAGGAAGAAGTCGGGGTCGAGGCGCCGCATCTCCTCGTACGCGCGGAAACCGCCGATGTCCGGGTTGATGCCCCAGCCCTGTCCGGCGATGTCACCGGACCACAGGAACCGGACGCCGTCCCGGCGCCGGGCGGGGGCCGTGCGGAACGTGCCGACGACCGGCTCGCCGGTACGGCGCGGGTCGTCCGGATCGGCGAGCGTGACCCGGTAGTGGATCTGCTCGCCGGGCGGCAGCCCGCGCAGCGCGGTGGTGCCGGTGAAGTCCGAACCGGGCCCGAGGAGCGGCCCGTGGTGGCGGCGTACCCGGCGGAACGACGCGGTCGACGAGGTCTCCACGACCATCCGGGCCGGCCGGTCCGAGCGGACCCACACCAGACCCGAGTGCGCGGTGACGTCCCCGGTCTGCACACCCCAGGCGGCCGAGGGCCGCCCGGAGAGCGCGAAGGCCGGGCCGGCGAACGCGCCCCCGCCGGCCGTCAGGGCGGCGGCGGAGGCGGCGAGCGAACCGCGCAGGACGGTACGGCGGGCGGGGGACGGACCGGGGGCGGAAAGGGACATGGAGGCGCCTTTCGAGGCGTGGGCGGGCGGGACCGCCCCATGCCTAGCGCCCGGGGAAGGCGGGGAACCGAACCCGGAGTGAACAACGGACCGGGCGGGCCGAGGCGGCCCGCGATCCGGCGCACCATCCGGCACACCGGCCCGGCGCGCCCCGCCCGTACGCCCCCGGCCGTACGCCCCGCGCCCCGCCCGTACACCCCGGCGCGCCCCACCCGTACCCCCGGCGCGCCCCGCCCGTATGCCCCCGGCGCACCCAGCCCGTACGCCCGGCGCACCCCACCCGTACACCCGGCGCGCGGGCGCCCGTACCCCCGGTGCGCGGGGCCTCTGTGCGCGTACGCGGGCGCACGCCCCCAGGCCGGGTAACGCCTACGCCTCCGCCTCCGCGAGCAGTCGCACGCCCCGCGCGATCTCCGCCGGCGTCAGGTGCGCGTAGCCGATGACCAGGCGGACCGCGTCGTCGTCGGGCCGTGCCGTGCCGTAGTCCTCCAGCGGGCGCAAGGCCACACCCGCGGCCCTCGCCCGTTCCAGGAAGCGGGCCGTGGGCCCGTGTCGCGGCGGCACGCGCGCGATGATGTGCAGCCCGGCGGCGATGCCGCTCAGTTCCGTGCCGGGGAAGTGCCGTTCCAGGGCCGCGACCAGGGCGTCCCGGCGCTCCCGGTAGGCGCGCTGGCAGCGGCGCAACTGCCGGTCGTAGCCGCCGCCCGAGACGAAGCGGGCGAGCACCGCCTGGTCGAGGGCCGGGTTGCCGAGGTCCATGGTCCGCTTGCGTTCCACGACCTCGTCGAGCAGGTCCTCCGGCACCAGCAGCCAGCCGAGGCGAAGCCCCGGCGCCAGGGACTTGCTGACCGAACCGGCGTAGGCGACCCGCTCGGGGTCGAGCCCCTGGAGGGCGCCGACCGGAGCGCGGTCGTAGCGGAAGTCGCCGTCGTAGTCGTCCTCGAGCACGAAACCGTCCACCGAGCGCGCCCAGTCGAGCAGTTCGGCCCGGCGCCGCGCCGCGTAGGCGATGCCCGTGGGGAACTGGTGCGAGGGCGTGACCACCACCGCCCGCACCCCGGACGCCGCCAGCGGACCCGGCGCGAGCCCCTCCTCGTCGAGGGGCAGCCACACCGTCTCCAGGCCGGTCGCGGCGAACAGCCTGCCGTGCTCGGGGCTGCCCGGATCCTCGATGCCCACCGTGCCGAAGCCGCGCGAGCGCAGAGCGAATCCGAGCAGCGTCGCCGCCTGCGCCACCCCCGAGCACACCACCAGGCGCTCGGGATCGGCCACCACACCGCGCCGGCGCGCGAGCAGCGCGGCGAGCGCCGATCGGAGCTCCGGCAGGCCGCGCGGATCGGGGTAGCCGAGCTGGCGGTGCGGGAGCTCCGACAGGACGGCGCGCTGGACGGCGCCCCAGGCGGACCTCGGGAACAGGGACAGGTCGGGCGTTCCCGGATGGAAGTCCACCCGCACGCCGGGCGCGCGCGGCGCGAGATCCCGTACGCCCGGCGCCGCCGCGGCGCGCGTCGCCTCGCCGACCCAGGTGCCCGAGCCCCGGTCGCTGCGCAGATACCCCTCGGCCGTGAGCTGCTCGTACGCCTCGGTCACCAGGCCCCGGGAGACCCCGAGGTCGGCGGCGAGCTCCCGGGTCGACGGCAGCCGCGTGCCGGCCACGAGCCGCCCCGTCCGCACCGCGTCCCGCAGCGCCTCCTGGAGCGACCGGCCCCGCTGCCGCGCCGGCGCCGCCGCCGCGGGCAGCAACAGCTCCCACGCCGGATGACCGCGCATGCCCCTGGTCCCCCTCACTCGGCCCTCGAACCGTCGAGCCGTCGAGCCGTCGAGCCGTCGAGCCGTCGAGCCGTCGGCACGAGCCTAGGTCCTGAGACGACCGTCCGGGGTGCCGGGTCCTGCTCGTCCGCTCCTGTGCGCACCCCCGCCCAAGTGGTCCCCGATGACGTCGGCCAAGTGGACCTCAAAAGAAGGCCGCCCGGTTCCTAGCGTCGGGAGCATGACCACCAACTCCCTGCGCGGCGCGCTCCTCGTGACCGTCGCCTACGCCCTCGTCGGCGCCTCCTTCACCGCCAACAGCCTGCTCGGCGACTACCCGTACGCCGGCGGGCAGGCCCTGCGCTACGGCGCCGCCTGCCTGCTCCTGCTGCCCCTGCTCGGCCGGGCCGGGCTCCGTCCGCTCCGCGCCCTGACCGTCCGGCAGTGGCTGCGGCTCGCGCTGCTCGCGGCCGTCGGCATGGTCGGCTTCAACCTCGCCGTCCTCGCCGCCGAGCGCACCGCCGAACCGGCCGTCCCCGGTGTCCTGGTGGGCTGCGCCCCCGTCGTGGTCGCCGTCCTGGTGCCGCTGATCGAGGGCCGCCGGCCCACCCGACCGGTGCTGTACGGGGCCGTGCTGGTCGCGGCGGGCGCCTTCACCGTGCAGGGCTGGGGCCGCACCGACGCGGCCGGTCTCGGCTGGTCGGTGGCGGCCCTGGCGGGCGAGGTCGGCTTCACCGTCCTCGCGGTGCCGGTGCTGCGCCCGCTCGGTCCGAAGCTGCTGACCGCGGTGGTGTGCGGCGTCGCGGCCGTCGAGTCGGCGGTCCTCGGACTCCTCGTGGACGGGACCGCCGTCCTGCGGACGCCGACCGCGGTCGAGGCCGGCGCGCTGGTGTGGCAGGCGGCCCTGGCGACCGTCGTGGGATTCGTCCTCTTCTACATGGGCGTGCAGCGGATCGGCATGGAGCGGGCCACCCTGTTCACCGGCGCGATCTCGGTGGCGGCCGCACTGACCGCCGTCGCGGTCGCGCACGGCTCCTTCGGTCTGCCGCAGGCGGCGGGCGGACTGCTGGTGGGAGCCGGGGCGGCCCTCGGCACGGGCCTGTTCAGCCGGAGGGCCCGCCGCGGATCAGCCGATGCTGCCGCCGGTGCCGGTGCCGGTGCCGGTGCCGGTGCCGGTGCCGGTGTCGGTGTCGATGCCCGCGCCCACGCCCGCGCCGCCCGTGCCACCGTCGGGGCCGGCGCTGCCGTCCAGGATCACCCGGGCCACGAGGGCGGGGTCGTCGTTCATGGGAACGTGGCCGCAGCCGGGCAGGCGGACCAGCCGGGCGCCCGGCAGCGTGTGCTTGGCGCGCACGCCCTGACGGCGCGGCAGGAGCCGGTCCCGGCTGCCCCAGGCCACCGTCACGGGCACGGCGGGGACGTCCTCGGCGAACACCACGGCCCGGCCGGCGGCCAGGGTCTGGTGGAAGCCGGTCGCGCCGCGCAGGGCGAGCGTCTCGGCGACCGCCGCCTCGGGTGAACGCCGGGCAGGGCGCGCGTAGATGGTGCTGGTCAGCGCGGTGCGGCCGGCCGCGCTGCGGGACAGCCGCTCGATCATCGGCAGCGGCATCGCGAGCGCGGCGCCCCGCATCGCGCGCAGCGTCGTGAAGGCGTACCGCCGTTCGCCCTCCGACCAGAACCCGGCGGGGGAGAGGGCCGTGACCGAGCGCACCAGCTTCTCCCGGCCGAGCTCCAGGGCGAGCAGCCCGCCGAGCGAATTGCCCGCCACATGCGGCCGTTCGAGGCCGAGGGCGGTGCAGAAGGCGGCCAGGACCGGCACCACCGTGCCCAGGTCGTAGGCCAGCGGTTGGGGCAGCGCCGGGGAGGCGCCGAAGCCGGGCAGGTCGACGGCGACGACGTCCCGCTCGGTGGCGAGGATGTCGAGCACCGGCTCCCATGCCTGCCAGTGGTGGCCTATCCCGTGGAGCAGCAGGAGCGGTGCGCCCGCGCCCCGCCGCTCGTACGTCATGGTGACCGTGCGGGGACCGGCCGGGGACTCCACGGCGAACGAGATCTGTGCGGACATGGCTGCTCCTGTCGTCGTGAGACACGCTTCGAGACACCCTGTCAGCAAGAATTACCGGCGAGTAGAGTCGAGTTCAAGAGGTGCGGTCGCAACTGGACACGAACCGCCGTGTCGGATGGGATGGGGGAGTGCCGCCCGAGACGCTGACCGCGATGCCGTCCGACCCGACCGCCGTGTTCGAAGAGCACCGCCCCCTGCTCACCGGCGTCGCCTACCGCATGCTCGGACGCGTCGCCGACGCCGAGGACGTGGTGCAGGAAGCCTGGTTGCGCTGGTCCGCGGACGACCGCGGCGACGTACGGGAACCCCGCGCCTTCCTCGTGCGGATCACCACCCGGCTCGCCGTCGACCGGCTCCGCCAGGCCCGGTCCCGCCGCGAGTCGTACGTGGGGCCCTGGCTGCCCGAGCCGATCGTCACCGACTTCGGGCCCGCCGTGCCCGACACCGCCGAACGCGTCCTGCTCGCCGACTCCGTCTCCCTCGCCCTCCTCGTCGTCCTCGAATCCCTCTCGCCGCTGGAGCGCGCGGTGTTCGTGCTCCGGGAGGCGTTCGGCTTCCCCTACGCGGAGATCGCGACCACCCTCGACCGCAGCGAGGCCGCCGTCCGGCAGCTCGCCGGCCGGGCCCGCAAGCACGTCGACGAGGGCCGCCCGCGCTACGACGTCGACCCCGCCCAACGCCGGGACCTCACCGAGCGGTTCCTCGCCGCCGCCGCGAGCGGCGACCTGGAGGGCCTGCTCGCCCTGCTCGCACCCGGCGTCCGGCTGGTCGGGGACAGCGGCGGCAAGGCGAAGGCGCCGCTGCGGATCCTGGAGAACGCCGAGAAGATCGGCCGTTTCATGGTCGCCGTCTCCGAGGGCGCCCGCGACCTCTACGACCTGCGCGTCCAGGAGATCAACGGCGGCCCGGCAGTGGTCGTGCTCGCCGGAGGCAGGGTGGACTCCGTCTTCCAGGTCGACGTCCGCGACGGACGGATCGCCTGCGTCTACATCCTGCGCAACCCCGACAAGCTCCGCAGCCTCGGGCTCGACTGACGACCCCCGCGCCCCCCCGGCGCCCCTCGGCCGACGCCCACGCCCCGTCCTCCTCCCGGAGGGCGGGGCGTCGTGTCCGCGCTCGCGGCCCGCCGCTCCGCGAACGTCGCGTGAACGATCCGGGGCAGAGGGTCACATTCAGGGGCGCCGGACGCAGGATTGGTCTTGACCAAGGGTGTGCCGCGCCTTATCGTCGCAGAGTTAGTGCAGGAACCTTTAATAAACAAGGGCGCGGAAAACGCCGCGGGACACGGCGAATGTGCGGAGGATCAGGGTGGGGACCACGCAACTGGACACAGTGCCGGAGCCGAAGTACTGGCACCTCAAGACCGTGATCGGCGAAGCGCTCGACTCGGACTTCGCGGTGGGGGAGATCCTGCCCAACGAGCGCGAGCTCGCCGCCCGGTTCGGCGTCGCCCGCGCCACCCTCCGGCAGGCCCTGGAGCAACTGGAGCTGGAAGGCCGCCTGCAGCGCCGCCGCGGCGTCGGCACCACCGTCGCGCCGCCGCGCGTCGGCGTCGACGTCTCCACCACCCAGCACGCCTGGCCCGGCGTCGGCGAGGACACCTGGCAGTCCGTCGACTCCGCCGACGACACGGCTCCCGCCGCCGTCGCCCGCCTCCTCGACATCGACCCCACCGAGCACGTGCACATCGTGCGCCGGCTCCGCGTCACCGAGGGACAGCCCGTCGCGGCCGAACTGCTCTACGTGCCCGCCGAGTCCGTGCCCGGTCTCGACGGGACAGACGCCGCCGACGGACCGGCCCGCGCCCGGGCCGTCCTGAGCGAACTGCGGCGGCTCACCCTCGACGGCCAGGACCGCTCGGTCGAACTGGGCTCCGCCCGCGCCGACGACGCCAAGGAGCTGGACCGCCTGCCCGGCGCCCCGGTCCTCGTCGTCACCACCCGCTATCTCTCCGAGGGCCGCACCGCTGCCGTCTCGGTGGCCACCTACCGCGCCGACACCTGCCGGCTCACCTTCGGCGACTCCGGCGACCTGGCGATGGCCTCCTGACCGGCGGGAGTTCCGCACCCCCGCGCACGGCGGCCGCCACGGCCACCGACCCGACGACGGGGGCGGCCGTGTGCGCCGCCGTACGGTCGTAGCACGCGGTCCGCGGGACACGCGCCCCGCACGCAGCCGCGCCCCGCACCCCCCCGTACGCCGTCGCGCCCCTGCGCCGTCGCGCCGGCCGGTCCGTTCCTCAGCGGCGGGCCGTCACCGTGCCCTCCACCGCGAACAACTGCTCCTCCACGTGGTCGAGCGCGAGCCGCAGCGCGCCCGTGCCCACCGCCGCCTCGCCGAGCAGCGACAGCGCCACCCGCGGTGGCCGCAGACAGAACCGGGCCAGCTCGTCGCGCAGCGGCTGGAGCACGCCGTCGAGTCCGGCCGCCCAGCCGCCGATCACCACCAGCTCCGGGTCGAGGGCCAGCACCAGCGCCGCCACGTCGTGCACCAGCCGCTGGATGAACCGCTCCACCGCCGCCCGGGCCCGCTCGTCACCGCTCCGGGCCAGTGCGAAGACCTCCGCCACCGCCTGCTCGTCCAGCGGGTGCAGCGGCTCGTCCGTCGTCGAGAGCAGATGCTCCGGGGTGACGCCCCGGCCGAGCAGGTGCAGCGCGCCGATCTCGCCCGCCGCACCGCCGTAACCGCGGTGCAGCCGCCCGCCGATCAGCGAACCGGCACCCGGGCTCAGGCCGGCGAGCACGAACACGATGTCGTCGGAGTCGGTCGCCGCGCCCTTCCAGTGCTCCGCGACCGCCGCCGCGTTGGCGTCGTTCTCCACGATCACCGGGCAGCGGAACGAGCGCCGCAGCCGTTCGCCGAGCGCCAGACCCGTCCAGCCCGGCAGCGCCGTGCCCAGCCGGACCGTCCCGTCCGCCTCCACGATGCCGGGCGTGCCGACGCCGACCGCCCGCAGGTTCGCCCGCGGCACGCCGGTCCTGCGCAGCACGTCGGCCACCACGGCCCGTACCCGGTCCAGGCGCTCGTCCGCCGGAGCGGTCTCCGCGACGTCGCGGGAACCGGCACCGATGATCCGCCCGTCCAGGCCCGAGATCAGCGCGGCGACCCGGTGCGGACCGATCTCGATCCCCAGCAGGTGCCCCGCCTCGGCCCGGAAGCGGAACCTGCGGGCCGGGCGGCCCTGCCGTCGGGTCTCGCCCTCCTCGGGCGCCGCCTCGACGACCAGACCTCCCTCGATGAGACCCTCGGTCACCCCCTCGACCGTCGGCCGGGACAGGCCGGTGATCCGGGTCAGATCCGTGAGCGTGAGCGCGTCGGAGCTCCGCAGCGCATGGAGTACCACCGCGGAGTTGATCCGCCGCAGCAGCGACGGATCCCCGCCGGTCAGCCGCCCCACCGTGTGTCCTCCCAGCTCGTGGCATCTTTGGCCGGATGTTACTCGTTGGACCGGTGGGCGGCGACCGCCCCCCGGCGGCCCCGTGACCGCCCGTGCGGCCCGGGCACCGGCCGCGGAGCTGACGGGGCACCAACTGTCAGTGCCGGCCGCTTTACTGGAACGCATGACCTTGGCACGGCACGTCGCCACCCTCGATCTGCTGCGCGGACGCCCCTTCCGCGACGGCGGGCACCACCTGGCCGAGTTAGCCGCCGCCGACGCCTCCGAGGAGCAGACGGAGGCGGAGCGGGCGGCCCTCGCCGAGCTGCTCGCGGCCCGCTGGGGCCCGCCGGACCGCCTCGGCCTCGGCAGCCTGCCCCTGCGCGCCGAGCGCGGAGAGCGCATACCCGCGCCCTGGGACCTGCTCGGCGAGGCCGTCCCCGACGTCGAGCTCTGGCGGGCGGACGGCCGGTGGATAGCGCTCGGACTCGTGCGGTCGGCGGAGGACGCCTACCGGATCCTCGTCTGCGTCACCGCCGTCGACCCGCCCTGAGCACTACGCCTCCGGTGCGGTGCGCCGGTCCGGCAGGCCCGCCGCCTCGCGGAGACGGGCGAACTCCTCCGCCATGGTCAGCGCCGTCCAGTGGGCGTTCAGTCCGCTCGGGTTGGGGAGGACCCAGATGCGGGTGACGCCGTGCGGGCCCTCGATCGTGCGCTCCTGCGGGCCGACCCGGGCCTTCTTGTCGCCGAAGGCCGTGCGGTACGCGGTGACGCCGACCACCGCGAGCCAGCGCGGGCCGAGTGCGCGCACCTTCTCGGTGAGGATCCGTCCGCCCTCCCGGTACTCCTCGGCGGTCAGTTCGTCGGCCCGCGCGGTCGGCCTGGCCACCACATTGGTGATGCCGAGGCCGTACGCGAGGAGTTCGGACTGCTCGGCCGGCGCGAGCCGCCGCGGGGTGAGGCCGGACAGGTGGAGCACCGGCCAGAAGCGGTTGCCGGGGCGGGCGAAGTGGTGGCCGGTCGCCGCCGTCATCAGACCCGGGTTGATCCCGCACAGGAGGACCGAAAGGCCGCCCGTGACCACATCGGGGACGAGGCGGTCACGGGCGGCCTGGAGCTCCTCGGCGGAGAACCGGGTGGTGCCGGTCAGAGGATCGACCCGGGGGTGTAGCCGGCGGCCTCCGGGTGCTGCTTGACGATCTCCTCGATACGGGAGACGACGGCGGCGACCTGGTCGGCGGCGGCACCGGTGAAGGACAGCTTGTCCGCCATCAGCGCGTCCAGTTCCTCGCGGTCCAGCGGAATGCGCTCGTCCGCGGCCAGCTTGTCGAGGAGCTCGTTGCGCTCGGCACCCTGCTCGCGCATGGCGAGCGCCGAGGCGACCGCGTTCTCCTTGATGGCCTCGTGCGCCAGCTCGCGGCCCACGCCGGCGCGGACGGCGCCCATGAGGACCTTGGTGGTGGCGAGGAAGGGCAGGTAGCGGTCGAGCTCACGGGCGATGACCGCCGGGAAGGCGCCGAACTCGTCGAGCACGGTGAGGAAGGTCTCCAGCAGACCGTCCAGGGCGAAGAAGGCGTCCGGCAGGGCCACCCGGCGGACCACGGAGCAGGAGACGTCGCCCTCGTTCCACTGGTCGCCCGCCAGCTCACCGGTCATCGACGCGTAGCCGCGCAGGATCACCATGAGGCCGTTGACGCGCTCGCAGGAGCGGGTGTTCATCTTGTGCGGCATCGCCGAGGAGCCGACCTGGCCGGGCTTGAAGCCCTCGGTGACCAGCTCGTGGCCCGCCATCAGGCGGATCGTCTTGGCGATCGACGACGGGGCGGCGGCCAACTGCACCAGGGTGGTGACGACGTCGTAGTCGAGGGAGCGCGGGTAGACCTGGCCGACCGAGGTGAAGGCGTGCGCGAAGCCGAGGTGTCCGGCGATCCGCTGTTCGAGCTCCGCCAGCTTCGAGGCGTCGCCGCCGAGCAGGTCGAGCATGTCCTGGGCGGTGCCCACCGGGCCCTTGATGCCGCGCAGCGGGTAGCGCCCGAGCAGGTCCTCCAGGCGCGTGTAGGCGACCAGCAGCTCGTCGGCCGCCGTCGCGAAGCGCTTGCCGAGGGTGGTGGCCTGGGCGGCGACGTTGTGCGAGCGGCCGGCCATGACCAGCTCCGCGTACTCGGCGGAGAGCTTGCCGAGGCGGGCGAGGACGGCGACCGTGCGGTCCCGCATGAGCTCCAGGGAGAGCCGGATCTGGAGCTGCTCGACGTTCTCGGTGAGGTCGCGCGAGGTCATGCCCTTGTGGACGTGCTCGTGACCGGCGAGGGCGTTGAACTCCTCGATCCGCGCCTTCACATCGTGCCGGGTGACCTTCTCGCGCTCGGCGATGGAACCGAGGTCGACCTCGTCCAGCACCCGCTCGTAGTCGGCGAGGGCCGCGTCGGGAACCTCGATCCCGAGGTCCTTCTGGGCACGCAGCACCGCGAGCCACAGCCGGCGCTCCAGCTTCACCTTCTGCTCGGGGGACCAGAGGACGGCGAGCTCCGCGGAGGCGTAGCGGCCGGCCAGGACGTTGGGGATGCGGGGCTTCGCAGTCGCAGCAGTCACGTGACCTGATTCTACTGGCGATTTCTGCAGGCCAGCGCCAGGGTCCGGGCTGGAGCTTGCTACGAGACGCGCGTCACCGCACGTCCCGCGCGAGCGGCTCGTACGGCAGCAGCTCCGGTCGCTTCGGGGCGCGGCCGTCACCCGACGAGCGGCCGGTGAGGCGGCGGCCGATCCAGGGGACCAGGTGCTGCCGGGCGAAGCGGGCGTCGGCGATCCGCCGGGCGGCCCAGGCCGGGGGCACGCCCGGCGGGAGCGGGGCGCGCCAGTCGTCCTCGGCCGGCAGGCCCAGGGTCTGCCAGACCGCCTCGGCCACCCGCCGGTGCCCCTCCCCGGTGAGGTGCAGCCGGTCCACGTCCCACAGCCGCGGATCGCCGAGCACCGGGGCGCCGTACAGGTCGACCACCAGGGCGCCGCGGCGGGCGGCGAGCTCGTCCACGTACGCGAAGAGCTCCTCCATGCGCGGCCGGAAGCGCTCCAGCACCGGGCCGTTGCGGCCGGGGCTGCGCATGAGGACCAGCGTTCCGCAGGAGGGGGCGAGCCGCTCGACGGCCTCGCCGAGCAGGGCCTTCACCCGTCCCATGTCGCACGAGGGGCGCAGGGTGTCGTTGAGTCCGCCGACCAGGGTCACCACGTCGGCCTTCATCGCCGCCGCCGCGTCCACCTGCTCCTCGACGATCTGGCCGATCAGCTTGCCGCGCACGGCCAGGTTGGCGTAGCGGAAGCCGGGCGTGCGGGCGGCGAGCCGGCCGGCGAGGACATCGGCCCAGCCCCGGTAGGAACCGTCGGGGTTCGGATCCGACATACCCTCGGTGAAGCTGTCGCCCAGGGCGACGAGACTGGTGTAGGTGGCATTGATCTCCATGACCCCGCGATCATACCGTTCGGTATGGGGGTACGCGGACGGAGATCCGGGAGGGGAGACCCATGAGCGACGCGTTGCTGAACACGCTGGCCGAGGCGCTGGCCGATCTGGTGACGTCGGTCGAGACGGCGGACGACGACGTCCTGGACCTGGACACCGGGGTGAAGTGGCTGGAGAGCACCGCGTACATCCTGCGGCGGCTCCCGGCGGCCGATCGCCGCGCGCTCGACCGGCTGTTCCGCGACGCCGCGCTGCGGGAGCCGCCCGGGCCCCGGCGCGACGAGCTCCTCCAGGTGTCCGAGGGCTTCGGACTCACGGAGGACGACCACCTCGTCCACTGCGATCTGGTGGAGTCGTACGTCGAGCGCCTCGTCGCCCTCGTCCGCGAGGCCGACCCCGCCACCCCCGTCCCGACCTGCCCCGGCTGGACCCTCGCCGACCTGGTGAAGCACCACGCCGCCACCCACCGCTGGATCGAGTACCTCGTCCGCACCCGGGCCACCGAGCGCGTGGAGCCCACGGACGGGCCGCTCGACCCGCCCGGAGACCCCGCCGCGTACGCCGACCGGCTCGCGGAGAGCGCCGAGCTGAGCCTGCGCACCCTGCGCGCCGCCGACCCCGACGCGCCGATGTGGTGCTTCGGCGCCGATCCGCACGCGCGGTTCTTCCCGCGCCGGCTGCTCTTCGAGGCGGTAGTCCACCTCGCCGACGCCGAGCTCGCCCTCGGCCGCGAGCCCGCCCCCGTCGAGGCCGGCACGGCGGCCGACGGCATCGACGAGCTGCTCGAGAACGTGCCCTACTACTCCTGGGTCGCCGAGCGCGTCGCCCGACTGGGCCGGGACGGCGCGAGCCTGCGGCTGACCGCGACCGACACCGGCGCCGCCTGGACGGTCACCCTCGGCGGCGGCGGCTTCACCTGGCAGCGCCGGGCCGAGGGCGACGCGACCACGACCGTCGACGGCACCGCCGCCGACCTGCTGCTCCTGCTCTACGGCCGCCGCCCGGCCGACGACCCGCGCTACGCCCACACCGGCGACCGGACGCTGCTGGACGCCTGGCTGACCGCGACGGCGCTCTGACCCGGCACCGCCTCCGGCTCCGCGCCGGGCGGGGATGGGGCGAGGCCCCGGGACGTCTCCGTCCCGGGGCCTCGCCCGTACGCGTTCGCCCAGGGAACGACCCAGGCCCAGCCGCCCAGGCCGAAGCCGCACCGGCCCCCGTGCCGGCCCCGGTACCGCACCGGCCCGCTTCCGCCCCGGTCCACGCGCCGCACCGGCCCGCTCCCGCCACCTACCGCTCCCGTCACGGGGCCGCGGGGCGGCCCACCAGTTCCCGGAGCACGTCTTCCATCGTCACCAGGCCGGCCAGCTTGCCGTCCTCGTCGAGGACGGCCGCCAGATGGGTGCGGCTGCGGCGCATCGCCGTCAGGACGTCGTCCATCGGGGTCGCCGCGCGCACACGGGCGATCGGCCGCATGGCCGACACCGGGAACGGGAGGTCGCGCGGGGTGACGTCCAGGGCGTCCTTCACGTGGAGGTAGCCCAGGATCCGGCGGGCGGAGTCGACGACCGGGAAGCGGGAGAAGCCGGAGCGCGCGGAGAGCGACTCCAGTTGCTCGGGGGTCGTGTCCATGCCCACGTACACGACCTTCTCCACCGGCATCACGACATCCCGCACCGGGCGCCGGCCCAGCTCCAGGGCGTCGTGGAGCCGCTCGGCCGCCCGGTCGTCGAGCAGACCGGCGTCGCCCGCGTCGGTGACCATCCGGGCCAGCTCGTCGTCCGAGAAGGTCGCGGCGACCTCGCCCTTCACCTCCACCCGCAGCAGCTTGAGGATGCCGTTGGCGAAGGCGTTGATCGTGAAGATCACCGGGCGCAGCGCGCGGGCCAGCGCCACCAGCGGCGGGCCGAGGAGCAGCGCCGAGCGGGTCGGCTCGGCCAGCGCGATGTTCTTCGGCACCATCTCGCCGAGCAGCATGTGCAGGTACGTGGCGACCGTCAGGGCGATCACGAACGAGATCGGATGCACCAGACCGTGCGGCACGCCGACGGCGTCGAAGACCGGCTCCAGCAGGTGGGCGATGGCCGGCTCGGCCACGACGCCGAGGACCAGGGTGCACAGCGTGATGCCGAGCTGGGCGGCGGCCAGCAGCGCCGACACGTGCTCCAGGCCCCACATGACGCTGCGCGCCCGGCGGTCGCCGGACTCGGCGAGCGGTTCGATCTGGCTGCGGCGCACGGAGATCAGGGCGAACTCGGCGCCGACGAAGAAGGCGTTCACGACCAGGGTCGCCAGGCCGATCAGCAACTGGATCGCGGTCATCGGCCGGCCTCCTGGTCCTGGTCACCGTCGTGCGGGAGCGGCGCGTGCAGCAGCACGCGGGCCGCCCGCCGCCCGGAGGCGTCCACCACGTCGAGGCGCCAGCCGGCCAGGTCCACGCTGTCACCGACCGCGGGGATCCGGCCGAGCTCGGTGGCGAGCACGCCGGCCAGGGTCTCGTACGGTCCCTCCGGCACCCGCAGGCCGACGGTCTCGAGCTGGTCGGTGCGGGCCGCGCCGTCCGCGGACCACAGGGTGCGGCCGTCGGCGTCCTCACCGGCCCGCGCCAGGTCCGGGGTCTCGTGCGGATCGTGCTCGTCGCGCACCTCGCCGACGACCTCCTCGACGATGTCCTCCAGGGTGGCGACGCCGGCCGTGCCGCCGTACTCGTCGATGACGACGGCCATGGTCTGCCGGCCGGACAGCCGGTCGAGCAGCTTGTCCACGGTCAGGCTCTCGGGGACCAGCAGCGGCTCGCGCAGCAGGTCGCCGATCCCGCGCAGGCGCCTCTCGTCGGCCGGTATCGCCAGCACGTCCTTGATGTGGGCGATGCCGACGACCGTGTCGAGGCTGCCGCGGTAGACGGGGAAGCGGCTCAGGCCGGTCGCGCGGGTCGCGTTGGCGACGTCCTCGGCGGTGGCCAGCACCTCGAGGGCGGTGACCTGGACGCGCGGGGTCATCACGTTCTCCGCCGTCAGCTCCGCCAGGTTGAGGGTCCGGACGAACAGCTCGGCGGTGTCCGCCTCCAGCGCGCCCTCCTTCGCGGAGTGCCGGGCCAGAGCGACCAGCTCCTGCGGGGAGCGGGCGGAGGCCAGCTCCTCGGTGGGCTCCATGCCGAGCCGGTGCAGGATGCGGTTGGCGGTGTTGTTGAGATGGCTGATCAGCGGCTTGAACGCGGCGGTGAAGATCCGCTGCGGGGTGCCGACCACCTTGGCCATCGCCAGCGGCGAGGAGATCGCCCAGTTCTTGGGGACCAGTTCGCCGACGACCATCAGGACGACGGTCGACAGGGCGGTGCCGATCACCAGGGCCACGGAGGAGGCGACGCCGGAGGAAAGGCCGAGGTCCTGGAGGGGGCCGCGGATCAGCTTGGCGATCGACGGCTCGGAGAGCATGCCGACGATCAGGTTGGTCACGGTGATGCCGAGCTGGGCGCCGGAGAGCTGGAAGGTGAGCGTCTTGCGCGCCTTGAGGGCGCCGGCCGCGCCGCGCTCGCCGCGCTCCGCCGCCTTCTCCAGCTCGGAGCGCTCGACGGTGGTCAGCGAGAACTCGGCCGCGACGAACGCGCCGCAGGCGAGCGAGAGCAGCAGTGCCACCAGGAGCAGCAGTACCTCGGTCATCGGTTCACCTCCGTCCCTCGACCAGTCCCATGATCAGTCAGGGGAGGGAGGACCGCGCGATGTCGGCTTCGGGAGGGGCTACTGGGAGGCTCGCCCATGGGCGGACGCTCACACCTTTCGATGGTTTCGGGACGGTGATCGGATGATCACCTCACTCCTGCCCATCCATAGTAAAGGAGGGGCAAAGGAGCGAAACGATCAGGAGACCGGCGGTGCCGCGAGCGGCTTCACCCAGCGCGTCCACGCCTCGTCGGGCCCGTACTCCGCCGCCCGCCACGCGGCCCGCCCCAGCTCGTTGCGGTCGAGGACCATCGCGTCGGCGCGCCGCCCGCCGAGCCGTACGAAACGTTCCTCCGCCGCGGCGAGCAGCGCGCCGCCGATGCCGCGCCGCCGGTGCTCCGGGTGCACGGCGAGCCGGTACAGATGACAGCGCCAGCCGTCGAACCCGGCGATCACCGTCCCCACCAGCGCGCCCGCCCGCTCCGCCAGCAGCAGCGCCTCCGGGTCGCGCTCGACGAGCCGCGCCACGCCGGCGCGGTCGTCGCTGATGCTCGTGCCCTCGGCCGCCGTCCTCCAGAAGGCGAGCACGGCGTCGATGTCGGCCGCCACCGCGGCCCGTATCCGAAGATCGTCCATGCCCGCCATCCGACCACCCGCGCGGCCGGTCCGTCGACCCCGTTCCATCTGCCGGGACACCGCCCGGTCGACGGGGTCTCAGCCGGTCACGAAGCAGAACTCGTTGTCCTCGGGATCCAGCATCACCTGGAACGCGCCCTGCTCGTCCCGCACGATCCCGCCCGACCGGCGCGCCCCCAGCGACAGCGCCTCGTCCGCCGCCGCGCCCGGATCGGCGACCTCCAGGTCCAGGTGGACCCGGTTCTTCACCGACTTGCCCTCCGGCACCTTCTGGAAGGCGACCCGCACGAAGTCCGGCGGATCGACGTACGACCAGTCGGGGGGGGGGGGGGGCGGGGGGCCCCCCGCGGGGGGCCCCCCCCCCCCCGGGCGGGCGGGGGGGGGGGGGGGGTTTTGGGGGGGGGTTGTGTGATGTTTATTTTGTTATTGGTTGT